>DAOQAB010000150.1:0-7356 GCA_035353695.1 Prolixibacteraceae bacterium | reverse complement strand
TCCGGCGATAGAAGGCATTCGATTCTTCGGCTGTTGAGAATCCGGCATACTGACGGATGGTCCAGGGCTGCATGGCGTACATACCCGAATAAGGTCCGCGAAGGAAAGGAGCTATACCTGCCGCATAGTTCAAATGTTCCAACCCTTCGAGATCGCTCTTGGTGTAAACAGGTTTTACAGGGATAAGCTCTGGTGTTAACCATGTTTTGCCATTCCCGTTTTTTTCGGCCCACTCCTGCTCGTTGGCAGCAGCTGCGCCGCTTTTGATGTTTATATCTTTAAAACTTGGTTTCATAACTTACAAGATTTTAGATATTAGATTTTAGATATTAGACAGTTTTGATTGGAATGCTACAATCATTTTTCCTAATTCTTCTGTTTTTAAAAGAAGATTATTCACTTCCTCAATTGAAATATACTCCAAATCATTTGATAGAAAAATTAACGTTTCAACTTCGTTAACTGAACCTCTTGCCATGTCAAGAAAATGGCTAAAATCCTTGTCAGTACCACGTCCTGCTCCTTCAGAAATATTTAAAGGAATTGAAACAGCAGCTCTTCTTGCCTGAGAGGTTAAGCCAAATCGTTCATCGGAAGGAAATTTTTGTGTCAGTTGATAAATTTCTTTTACCAACATCCTTCCTTTTTGCCAAATTTTCATTTCCCTGTAATTGTGCATGACGTAGATTTTTCTATTGTCTAAAGTCTATAGTCTAAAATCTGTTATTTTATTAATTGTGCCTGATACGATTTTAATTCTTCAAGCAAGTTACTGCGCACATGGATGAAGTTCTTGATTCCTTTTGCTTCGAGCTCTTCTTTACAGGCAGGATTACCGGCAACGACAAAAATTCCATCAATCAATTTTTCGAAAGCAGCAGGAGCAAATTCGGCATATTCGTCATCCGAACTGCAAATAACAACAATGTCAGCTCCGGCTTCTACCGCATCAACAACACCATCTTCCACATTGGAATAGCCTTTGCCTTCTACCACTTCAAAACCAGCTACGGCAAAGAAGTTACAGGCAAACTGTGCGCGTGCTTTGCGCATAGCCAGACTCCCAATGGTAAGCATAAATACCAGTGGACGTTTGTGTTCCTTGGAATACAAATCGGTTGCGTAACGTAACGCTTCGAATGCCTGAGCACCGCGATAGCGGGCCAATGGTTCGGCAACAGCCTTTTCCGACTTGCAAGTCTTTTTGCTGAAGACTTCTGCATCAACTTCATGCTGCATATACTCGCTGAAATTTGGGAATTGGTTTGTTCCCAGCAGGTTCTCGCGACGGGTTGCAATGGCTGAATCCATTTTAGCAGCCGTAGCATTCACCTGAGCTTGAACAAAACCTTCTTTGAAAGCAGCCACATAACCACCTTTTTCCTGAACATCGAGGAAAAGTTTCCATGCCTGATCAGCAATACTGTCGGTAAGGTTTTCAATATAATACGAACCAGCCGCAGGATCTGCAATCTTATCTAAATGAGATTCTTCTTTCAAAAGAATCTGCTGGTTGCGGGCGATACGTTCCGAGAATTCGGTTGTAGGTTCGTAAACCGCATCAAATGGAAGAACGGTCATTGAATCGGTTCCACCCAGCACCGCGCTCATCGTTTCGGTCTGAGTGCGGAGCATGTTTACATACGGATCGTAAATGGTTTTATTGAAGATGGTATTTTCACTGTGGATCACCATCTTGCAAGCACATTCGCACGAAGGGTTGTACACTTTTACTATTTTAGCCCAAAGCAAACGGGCTGCACGAAGTTTGGCAATTTCCATGAAATAGTTGGCACCTACACCAAAGTTGAATTTGATGTTGCAAGCTACATCGTCGATGCTCAAACCAGCTTCGGTCAAACAGGTCAAGTATTCAGCTCCCATTGCCAGCGAAAATCCGAGTTCTTGAACGATGGATGAACCTGCATCGCGGAAGTTTTTACCGGTAACAGCAATCGAACGGAAGTTTTCGAGTGAATTGGTCTCTTCGACCAATGTTTTCATCTCAGCAAAAACAGCTTCATCGAAAGCGCCATTGCGGGTCATACTACCCAGCGGATCAACCTTTACAGAAGCGATTACGTTGGCATCGGCACCATATTTTTTGCTGATGTACTGAGCCAGTGCACGGCCATTGCCAACGCTTTTGCAACAACTGATCAGGTTTACTTCAATTGCATCGAGACATACGTCTTTCAGCAGAACTTCAAGATCGGATACCGAAACTTCGGTACAGCCTTTAAAAACAAAACCCAGCGAATTGACTCCTTTGTTGAGCACTTCGAGGGCTTTTTTATTGGCTTCTTCGAGGTTGGTTACCTGAATATCCTGTCGGATAAACCATTCATTACCGCTAACTTTTGTTCCTCTCACAAACGGGAACTGATTGGGTAATGTGTTAAGGTAACTTACTTTTTCGAGGTCTTCCTCACGGTAGTAGGGACGCACATTGAAACCTTCGTTTGTCCTCCACACCAATGTTTTTTCGAAATCTTTTCCTTTAAGGTCGGCAATGATTTTCGCCTGCCACTCCCCGGTTGTTACCGGAGGAAATTCTTCGAAGAGATTTATCTTATTCTCTGCCATAACATAACTGTGTTGAAAATTAAAAAACAGGCCGCAAAGGTAGTTGTTTTAAACCAGTTAAGGCAGCTATTTTGATGATTTTTCGCAGGGAATGCCAAATATTAATCTTTTTTTTCCTTTCAACCGTTGTACTCTTTACCCTGAATACCAGTAGTCAGAATTCGATAAACTTTATTTTCAAAAGAGATTGAAACACCGTAAAGGCAAAGCCTATTATCCAAAACACGATGAAACATTTCTTACCTGAGAATTTCGGTATTTGAGCGGTGAGTTGCAACATTTCATCCAACTTTAACTGGCGAAAAAACGATTGTTTTGTAACTTTGTCTCAATATTAAACTAAATGTAAAATCTATGGACGCAAAAGTAAAGGCAATCATAGCACATTTTACCATTGTGGGGTGGCTTATTGCTTTGTTAGTAAATTTAGACAACAAAGAAGAATTTACTTCTTTCTATTTACGTCAAACACTGGGCATTCACATCATAAGCATGTGTGTAGGTTGGGTCCCCATTGTTGGTTGGCTCCTGGGGATTATTGTTTTTGTTTTTTGGCTGATCAGCTTCATCTATGCCGTTCAGGGCGATCGAAAAACCGTTCCTTTGGGGGAATATTTTCAGGACTGGTTCCGGTCGCTTTAATCAAAAAGCAGCCATCAACAAATCGAGATCTTTGGATGGGATATTGAATTTTTTGCCAACATCCTTGTTGGTAAGTATTCCATTATAGGTAATTACCCCTTCGCGAAAGCCTTTCTGACTTTTTATGTAATGCGAGATACCTCCAATTTCTCCGATTTCCATCAGGATAGAGGCAAAAATATTACTCAGGGCAATAGTGGTGGTTCGTGAAACCCTTGAGGTAATATTGGGGACACAATAATGGATCACCCCTTCCCTCTCGTAGGTTGGATTGGAGAGTGTCGTGCAGGTCGTTGTTTCAAAACATCCTCCCTGCGAAGCATTCAGGTCGATAATGATCGAACCCTTTTTCATTTTTTGGATCATCTCTTTTGGCACCACATACTGAGGAACCCCATTGAACGGCTGAGCCCCCAGCGCCACATCGGCACTCTGGATCGCTTTTTTCAGCACCCGGGGATAATAAAGTGATGTAAATATTTTTTGATTGAATTTCCGCTCAAAGGAGCGCAGCTTACCCACCGAATTATCAAACACTTTCACCTCAGCGCCCAGGCCAATAGCGGCTCTTGCGGCAAATTCGGCAGCCGTATCGGCGCCTAAAATAATAACCGCTGCTGGGGAAATTCCGGTTACCCCTCCAAACAAAACTCCTTTTCCGCCGTTGCTGTTGCTCAACAATTCACCGGCAACCGTCATCGCCACAATTCCCGAGATTTCACTTAGCGATTGCATCACCGGAAGCGCCCCAGTATCGTCTTTTATATACTCAAATGCGATGGCTGTAATTTTTTTCTGCATCAACATCCTGACCGTCGTTTCACATTGCGTATCGATCTGAAGCATCGAAAAAAGGACCTGGTTTCCCCGCATCAGAGTAATTTCGTCGGTGGTAAAAGGAGCAACCTTCAACAGATAATCGCTTTGGAAAACTTCGGCTTTGCTTTGAGTCACAAGAGCCCCTGAATTGGAATATTCCAGATCAGTGTAGCGAATCTTAGAGCCTGCCCCACTCTCAATAATCACCTCATGCCCCAGGCTGATCAACATTTCGACGGCCTGTGGCGTTAACGGAAGGCACTGTTCATTCAAATCGATGTTGGCAGGAATTCCAATCCGAACTTTTTGTTCTTTTTTCTTTACTTCCAATTTTTCCTCAGCCGGCAACAGCTGCTGTTCATCAAAATGAAACATCCCGGGATGTGATTGTTCAGCCATGATAACTTTATTTGAGGCGTCAAATTACTTTTTTACTTTGAATATTACAACAGCTACCTGTTAAACGAAACTTCCCTTGCACCATTATCCTTCACTTCAACATGAACATTGACCGTCCCCGAAGGGAGTAAATCCTCAATCTTTTCGGGCCATTCAACAAAACAAAGGTTTCCTGAATAAAAATATTCATCGGCACCAATATCGTAAGCTTCACGAAGCGTTTTCAACCGGTAACAGTCGAAATGATAAAGAGACTTATGATCGCGGGTGATATATTCGTTAACAAGGGCAAAAGTCGGACTGGTGATATTTTCATCCACTCCAAGTTCGATACAAATTGCTTTAATGAAAGTTGTTTTTCCTGCACCCATTTCGCCATAAAAAGCAAAAACGGAATTTTCACCAATCAATGAGACAAATTGCCGGGCTGCTTTACGAAGATCCTTCAGGGTAGTTATTCTGATTATTTCCATAGACGAACGAAAAAGTTTTCGGAATGCAAAATTGATAAAAAAATTGAGTTTCACATTAGGCGGTTCAATTAGAAAATTCTTTTTACATTTGAATAAATCAAATATTAATTGTTGAATTATGAACATTCCTGAAAATCTGAAGTATACCAAAGACCACGAGTGGATAAAACTGGACGGGGATCTTGCATTGGTTGGTATTACCGACTATGCCCAGGGGGAATTGGGTGATATTGTTTTTGTTGAAATCGAAACGGTAGGCGAAACCCTTGAAAAGGAAGAAACATTTGGCACTGTGGAAGCTGTAAAAACAGTTTCCGACCTGTTTATGCCAATGAGTGGCGAAATTGTTGAGAAAAATGAGAGCCTCGACGATTCTCCGGAGCTGATCAATAAAGATCCATACGACCAGGGCTGGATGATTAAAGTAAAAATCTCCGATCCTGCCGAATACGAAGATTTACTCGATGCGGAAGAATACAAAAATTTAATTGAAGAATAGAAAGCAAGAGCCGGGCAAACACCTGGCTCTCGTTTTTATCCTAAAAATGGAGGTTGATTCCACCAAACACAACAATTCCCGGCATCGGATAGCCATAATTGATAGAATATTCGGTGTCTGTCAAATTCTCACCTTTTACAAACAAATCAATGTATTGATTGATTGTGTACGACACGTTGGAGTTTAACAGGGTGTAACTGTTAACCACCTCTTCGGGCGTTACCTGGGTATACAGATTTTGGATATGCTGCACCGACAGATTAAACCCAAATTTGTTCCACCGGTATGTTCCGCTCACGTATAGTTGTTGCTCGGGAGTAGCCACAATGGGCTCTTCCATCGAAAGGTAGCTATAACTCACATTGAAATTCAAATTCCGGGCAGGCCGGTAAGTCCCTGCAAACTCAATTCCGGTATTCGAAAACGTGCCGGTATTGATGTTTTTAAAATTCACTGTTTTTATGAGGTTTTCCCCGTTGGCTTTGAACCCGGTCAGTTCGAGCGAAAGTTTGTTTTCAAACAACTGCTGGGTAACCCCAATTTCGTAATTCATCATCCTTTCGGGTTTTAACTCTTCGTTTGCCGGAGCCCAAAGGTATAATTCCTTGATGGTTGGGCTGCGAAATCCTTTGGCCACCGAAGCTTTAATGGTTGTTGCCGGAGCCAGGTGATAAGCCAGCCCCACCGTTGGCACCGGTTCGTTCCCATACACACTGTTATGCTCCAACCGGAAACCGGCATTCAGCACCAACTTTTTGAACAACTCCTGTTGCATGTAGGCGTACCCGGCCAATTCCCATACGGTTGTATCGCCAAAAACCATTCCTACACCTTTCATGGCAAGGGTATTCTCGGCAATCCCGCCATAGTTTTTAAAATCGGCTCCCAGTGTAAATGTATTTCCTTTGAAAAGGCTAAAAGCCTGATAGACTACCACGCCATAATTCTTATCTTTTGAATGAAAGCCATCGGTTATGGTATGCTCACCAAAGTTGTAGAAAAAGCGAAACGATCCGTTGGTTTTATCATACTTATTGTTAAGGGCAACAGCCCCCATTCCGCGGGTTATGTCCAGGGTGTATCCGGCATTTGACCCCTCGGGGCCCGGATCGGTCCCTTTGAAATTCTCCATGCTGAAATCGGCATTCACACTGAGATGCTTATCTATATTGTAACCCATCCTCAGGTATCCGTTATTGATCGAAAAATCGGACGAATCGCGGTGCCCGTCGGTCTGATCGTGATTAAAAGAGGCAAACACATTGAAGCCTTTCTTCTTAAAACCTCCGTTGGCCATGTATTTCTGCGTGTTGTACGAACCGTACATAAGCCGGGCATTCGCATTAAAACCTTCGGTGTTTTGCTCTTTGGTGATGATATTGATTACCCCGCCCATGGCGTTGGTACCATAAAGTGTCGATGCCGGACCACGGATTACCTCAACCTTTTCCACATCGGACGCCACATACGCATCGGCCAGCGGATGCCCCATAATCCCCATAAACTGAGGATTTCCATTGAGCAATATCAAAACCTGGGTACTAGGACTGCCTCCAATTCCACGAAGGCTAATCTGACCAGCCGCACCGGTTGATACGCCAAATCCGGTTACTCCCCTTTCCGTCACAAACAATCCCGGCACCTGCCCGCTTAATACCGGCAAAAGTGACGATTCCGAACTGTTTTCAATTTTCTCATTGGAAATTACGGATACCGTTAACGGTATGTTGTTCCGGGTAACGGCTGTTTTTGTACCGGTCACAACAACTTCATCGAAATTGACGGTTTTGGATGTATCCACTTTTTCCTGAGCGATGGTCGGAAGGGTAAACCCAACGGCTAATACCATGGCCCAACAAGTTTTTCTTAACAATTTAATGCCCATAATAAATGGTTTTTATTGCCTTTCTTGTAATTCGTGTCACCTTTTTTAAATTT
>DAOQAB010000149.1:0-7379 GCA_035353695.1 Prolixibacteraceae bacterium | reverse complement strand
TGTGCCCAAAACAGGACTCGAACCTGCACGTCCTTGCGAACACTAGTCCCTGAAACTAGCACGTCTACCAATTCCGCCATTTGGGCAAAATACAACCCCTGAAACGATCACGCTTGCCTGCCGTAACTTTTGTGAAGGCAGGTCTACCATTCCGATAGCCATCGAGGACCGCCATTTGGGCAATTGCGGTGCAAATATAAATATTTTCAAATTACACGAAAATCTATTCTGTTTTTTATTGCAAAACAATTTCGCTTTTTATTCTCTACCGGACCGGAATCAATACCACCTGCCCAATTTGAAACGATTTTTCGTCCAGGTTGTTTGCAGTTAAAATAACCTTCAAATCGATTCCATAATTACGGGAAGTGCTGTAAAGGGTTTCGCCCTTTTGCACGATATGAATGTCTTTTACAGGCAATAACAACAAATTTTCATCATCAACCGGCAACTGACGGTCGACGGCAAATTTTGCATATTCCATTTCATCGGAAGCAAACGAGAACCGTTTCATCACTTCCTCTTTATTCTCCCCGCTTTTCAACGGATAAACCACCATCTCGGAAGGTAAATCAGCTTCGGTGGTGGTAAAAATTGAAAACATGCGAGCTGTGATCCGGTCACTGTAAAGGTATTCTCCCCCAAAAATCCTGAAAATCCGGCTTGCCTCTACCTGATTAGCCAATAACCACTTGTAAGCCTCGTTGGCACGAAGGTACGAAAGCATCATATTCAGGTTATCGGGGCCGTCGGGTGAAGCATGGCCACAAATCACAATGTTCATCCCGGGGTTTCCCTTCAGCAGTTGAGCCAGATGCACCAGCGAATCCTTCATCAACGGGGTCAGTTCATATTTGGCCATTCCAAAATAGTTGGTCATGTTCACATTCAGATCACTCTTACTCTCCTCGCGCGGCTTCTCTAGTTCAGCTTCTTCCCTGGGCTGTACCGGGATCTCCTCCACTTTCATGGCCTCAATATTCTCAATTTTCCCGATACTCTCATTCCGGCGAATCGTCCAGCTCGCTTTCCAAAGAGTATGTAACTTCCCTTTGGGGATCATAAAATAGACCGTATCGTGTTGAGGACAAGCGGTAAAATATTCATTTTCGGGTGAAACCTCTTTACTAATCTGCTTTCTGTTTTTGAGGTCGTACATCGTGAGATCATATTGCCCCTTCTCATTTCCTGATGAATAAATCATAATCGAATCATCAACAAGCGATGGAGAAATTTCGTTGTTGGGAGAGTTCATATTCCCTGCCGGAAAAACATTCATCCGGCTATCCCCATTGGATTCAGCATACCACAAATCCATCTTCCCTTTTCCACCGATCAAATCGGAAGAAAAATAGATCCGATGGTTTTTCAAATCGGCAAAAGGATCTGTAAAGGAGGATTTGGCCTGATTCAGCGATTTAAAAAGTTTCCGATATTCCGGGCTATTCGATTCCAACTGGTTCTTTTCATTGATAAAAACAACGGTCGAATCATCCAGCAAAGCAAAGCCATTGGGTGAAGCATTTTTGGTTTTCCATTTCGAATTTTTGTTCACCAGCATACCGGTTGACCGGTTGTACTGATAAACATCCCAAACCTGGTATTTTTGCGAAATGGTATTCGCTTCCGAAGCTTCAGCAGCCTTTCCGTTGTACAAAATATTGGAAGGCAGCAACAAATAAAGCGTATCGTTGTAGAAACAAATTCCTCCAATCGAAATAACCCCGGCAGGTGTAACGTTCTGCTTCTGAAAAACAGATTTCTGTCCATAGCATACCGACAGGAACAACAAACAACTAAGGAATAAGATAGACGTTTTCATGTTTTTTCAATTTAATCAACAGATGCCAAACGATCGAAAGCCTTGCTCTTTCTGGGGAGGGTAAAATCGACCCGGATCTCGTGGCTTCCGTAATTCAACGTATTCTTCGTACTGATCGCCAGGTCGTAGCTATAACCAATACGCATAAAATCGGTCACCTTTACATCGGTAAAAAAGATGAGCGCCTGCCCGAACCGGTTTGAAAGCCCAATCCAGACAATATCCTTATAAAGGGCAGATACTCCGTAATCGAAACTGGAATAACCACTAAAATTCCGGAACAGAAACGAAGGTTTCAATACCCACTCTTCGTTCAGATTAACCAGATAGCTTCCATTCAAATAGTATGAGAAGCTTTCACTATTTTCATAATAACTGCCATCGAGCTGGGAATAATGGACGCTTGCTCCCAAATGGATTTCGGGCGTAAAATAGTTCAATCCGAAGCCCACATGCAGTTTGTCGCTATTGTACTTATCAGCTGAATAGGGAAGTTCGCCGTACCAGACAGCCCGACCTATGTCAATCCGCTTGGATTCAACACCGCCAAACAAACCAAAGGTCATGTATGATAAAGAAGTTACTTTAACATCGACACAAGCCGACAAATCGGCATTGGTCTGGGTAATTAAACCACGGGTTTCGACCACGGTATTCACCCCCACCCCGGTATGCCATTTGTTAATGGGAACATTCACATTGAGCGCATACGTCTTGGGAGAACCTTCAAAACCAGTCCACTGATTCCGGTGCAAAAGCACGGCACTGGCGAGATCTTTCGAAGCATTATAGCCTGGATTGACAAACTCCAGTGTATTGATTAGCTGTGAGAATTGTGGAGTGTATTGGCTAAAACCTAAAATCGGAAACAGCACAAATAATATTGACAGGAACTTTTTCATTTCGGATTGTTTAGTTTTTAACCACATCGACAAAACTCTTAAATTGCTTCTGACCATCGAGCATTTTCACATTCAAAATGTAATAATAGGTCCCGGCCGGATAGCTACTAAAGTCGAGTTCGTTGTTATATCCGGTCTTTGAAAACACCTTTTTTCCCCAGCGTGAAAAAACCAGCAAATTGTTTTCGGGAAAGAATTCAATCCCTCCAACAATAAATTTAGGTTCGTGCTGGCCGTCGATAATCACCAGGTTAATAAAATCGAGGTGGTCGGGAATTGGCTGAAGCGTGGTAAACTTCCAGGTTTCGGACCAGCCACTGGTACCCGAGACATTGGTTGCACTTACCCGCCAGTAATAGGTTGTCAGATGATCGAGCCCGCTAACAAGCGATTCGGTCGAAGTGATCCCGCTCTGATTGACGACCAGCGAATTAAAATCGGGTGAAGTAGAAACCTGCAAATTGTAACTTGCGGCCCGGTTGGCTTCATACCAGCTCAACACCAGCGAAGTATCCAGATCGACCGAGCCATCTTCCGGAGATTTCAACACCGGCACATCCGGGATTTTGGGAACGGTTGTAAAATCCCACACATCGGACCAGCCACAGGTGGAAATCGAGTCGGACGCATTGACCCGCCAGTAATAAGTGGTCCCGCTATCCAATTCACTTACGTAATAACTGGTTGAAGCAATACGGCTCTGATTGACCACCAGCGAACTGAAATCGGACGAGGTGGAAACCTGTAACGTATACGAATCGGCCCAGGGAGCCTGCTCCCATAACGTGTAGAGATCCACCGGTTCATCGATCGAATAATCAGCGGGCGATATCAGGGTCACAACCCCATTCATCTTCAGATGGACCGGATAACTGGTCAGGGTGAGATCGGGAACCGAATCGTTCCATACCGTAATGTAATAACTTCCGGTATCCGACAACTGAACCTGTGGAAAATACAATTCGGAGGCATCAGCAACCGATGCCATCTTTACATTTTCTTTGAACCAAGAGTAATGGTTGTATTGCCCTCCACAAGGAATAGTCAGCGTAAACGGAGCACCCTCATAAGCCGTTGTATCGTGCTCCCTGCCAAAATTCCGCTGGGGTGAATAGCTATAATCAAACCCTTCTTTGCGGAAGAGGTCGAGATTCTTTTCAAAATCTTCAAAAGTCAGACAGTTTACCGAACAGTAGAAAAGCGAATCCATGCCCGACAAATCGGGGACATCATCAAAATAGTTATGATCGATTTTCACCGAGTTCAGGTTATTCGAATAACCAATATCGTCGGGTATTCCGCCCGAAAGCCGGTTGTACGAAAGATCCAGCAATTCGATATGCGTCAGCGTACCAAAGCCGGAAGGCATCATGCCCGTAAGGTTGTTTTGCTGTAGCTGAACTTCGACCAACTCTTTCAGGTTACCAATCCCCACCGGAATCGTACCTTCCAACTGGTTATTGAAGAGCCACAAATATTCCAGACTTTTCAAATTAGCAAATTCATCCGGAATATTCCCATCAAAAACATTGCTTTCGAGCGACAACATGGATAGGTTGGTTAAATTCCCGATGGAAGAAGGAATGCTTCCCGAAAGACTGTTTCCGCCCAGCGCCAGTGTTTCAAGATTTTTCAGATTGCCCGTTTCGCCGGGTATCTCACCTCGCAACTGATTGTTTTTTATACTCAGGATTTTTAACTTCGATAAATTCCCGATTTCGTCCGGTATGGCATCGTAGAAACGGTTGGAATCCAGCTGAAGAATAGTCAACTGAGAAAGATTTCCAATCTCAGGAGGAATTTCACTGGAAAGATCATTCGACGAAAGGTTCAGCTCGGCAAGCGCAGGCAACGCACATAGCTGTACCGGAAACTCACCCGAAAGCTGGTTGTGATCGAGATACAAATGATTCAGTTCGGTAAAATACGCATTTCCAAACTGGCTATCGCCCATAATCAGGGAAAGATCACCCTGAAGGTTGTTATCCGGAAGATCGATCTTCAACACGTGACAACTGTCGGCAGTAATACCCATCCAGTTTCGTACCGGAGTAGCCAGCCAGTTATTCCGGTATTTCCAGTTCATCCCGTCGGTTGCGTAGAAAAAAGCCACCAACGCCAGCGAGTCGTTCCGGATACAATGCTCTTTCACCACCAGGTGTACCGGCAACGAATGTAATGTCAGATCTTTCACCGAGTCGTTGGTCACCGAAACCGTATAACTGCCAGCATCCGAAAGTTTCAGGGGAGAAAACAGATAACAGGAAGTATCTTTTTTTGTTATCTCAACCCCATCCTTAAACCATTTATAGTGATTATACTCACCACCACAGAGAATTGGAAGCGTATAGGTATTATCTTCCACTACGGTAACCGTGTATTCTTTGCCAAAAGGCAACTGCGGTGAATAGCTTACCTCAACGGTTGAATCGCGAATCAAATCCAGATTCTTTTCAAAATCTTCAAACGTCAGGTGGTTCATCTCGCTGGCAAACAGACTGTCTATTTGGGTAAATTCAGGAATTTCCGAAAAGAGGTTATTTTCAATGGAAAAATAATCGAGTTTATCGAGGTTCTTAAAGCCTTCGGGAATCTCGCCCGTCAACTCATTGTTTGCCAACGCCAGGTATTCCAGGTTCTTTAGGTTCCCCATTTCAAAAGGCAAGTCACCGGTCAGGTTATTGCTGTCCAACGCCAGTGTCTGGAGCGAATTAATATACCCTAACTCCTTCGGTATTTCCCCATACAGTTTGTTTTCCTGCAAATAAAGCTGACGCAAATTGAACAGCTTTCCAATATCGGGAGAAATCTCATCCGATAACTCATTCCCGTTCAGCTCCAGATCGGTCAGGTTGGTCAGGTTCCACAACCCGTCGGGAAGATCGCCGGTCAGGTTGGTGTTGGCCATGCGCAGGCTCTTCAGTTCGGTCAAATTCTGGATATTGGCAGATATTGGTTGCGCCGTAAAATTATTGTCTGAAAGCCATAAGGTATCCAACCGGGTAAGGTTCCACAATCCAGCTGATAATTTCCCCGAAAGCAAGTTATCGTTCAGACAAAGTTTCCTTAAACTTAGTAAACTATCAATACTACTGGGGATTGCCCCAATCAGCTCATTGTGAGCTAAAGAAAGCACTTTCAAACTCTTCAAACTTCCAATATAGTCTTTGGGAAGAACCCCGTTCAAATTATTTTGATCCAAATTGATTTCGGTCACCGAACAACCATCCGTCGTTATTCCATACCACGAGTTTACCGGTTTCCCTTTTACACACCAGTTATCGTGCCGGGCCCAGTTTGCTCCATCGGTAGCATAATACAATGCAACCAACGCCAGGGAATCCAATTTCATACAACCTTCAATTACATTCAAATGCACAGGATTCGAAATCAATGTCAGATCAGTTACCCAGTCGTTGGTAACCGTAATATGGTAATCGCCTGCATCGGAAAACTTGACAAAAGGAAATACCAACGAATCGGCATCATTGGCACCTGTGATCTCTTTGTTGTTTTTGTACCATTTATAATGGTTATTGGCACCGCCGCAAGGGATTCGAAGCGTATACGGATCGGTCTGAATCACGGTAACATCATACTCTTCTCCAAACTTCCGCTGCGGAACATACTGCATATCAACCGCTCCACTTTTATCCTTATCGATCAATGGCATATTCCGCTCAAAATCTTCAAAGGTCAATTTATTGCTGTCGCAATACATCTGAGAACTGATATTCGACAGAACAGGGATTTCACGAATCAGGTTGTTTTGGATTTGAAAATTCCGAAGAGAAGAGAATGTACCAAATGCTGAAGGTATTTCTCCAGTTAACTTATTATCATTAAGATAAATATCTATCAATTTAGTTAAACTCCCTAACGACGATGGTATATCCCCTTCCAAATAATTTTGACTCAAATAGATATCCGTCAAATTGACCAACTTACCAATGTTGGATGGAATGGATCCGGTAAGTCGGTTTCGCCAAAGATTAATCGTTGTCAAGTTGGTTAATAAGCAGATCTGATCGGGTATAGAACCAAACAACTGATTTTGTTGCGCACTAAATATTTGAAGATCTTTAAGCTTTCCGATATCGGTTGGGATTGGCCCGGATAATTTATTATTATCCAAATACAAACGAGAAAGATTGGTATTATTGACAATACTTAAAGGAATTGTTTCTTCCAGTTGATTGGAACTTAATAAAAGACGGTTCAACCGGGGTAAATCACCAATATTCTCAGGAATATGTCCCGTAAAGCCATTGGAAGATAAGTAAAGGAACAAAAGATACTTCAGGCTGCAAATAGCATCAGGAATTGGCCCTGATAATTGGTTATTATTCAAGTACAAATACCTCAATTGTGTCAAATTCCCAATATCTTCCGGCAAGGTTCCGGTTAAAGTTTTGTTGTTTTGCAAATTCAGGGTGGTCAGGTTCTCTAAGCTCCATACTTCTGCCGGAATATCCTCATAGAGTTTATTGTTTTCCAAATTAAGCAGTTGAAGTTTTGAAAGAGATTGAATATCGTGAGAAATTTTATCCTTCAGGTCACATTTTCCCAAATTCAATTCGATCAGATTGGTCAGATCATAGATACCATCGGGAATTGGACCACCCAATGGATTGTCATCCAAATACAACTGACTT
>DAOQAB010000148.1:0-7526 GCA_035353695.1 Prolixibacteraceae bacterium | reverse complement strand
CCCCCAGTTAATTCCGATGATTCCGCACCGGAGCAACCTGCTAATCCGTTTTTTCGTTAGCACAAATCCTGTTTTTCAATACTTTCGTTAATCTTTTTTATTGACAAATGGAATTTATTTCTTAACTTTCGTATAAACCGTGGTTCCGTTTAGGGTTGTTTTTGGCACTATAACAAGTCGGGGAGCAGCTCCCGGGGCACATAAAACAAAAATACCATGAACTTTGAAATGAATCTGGTCAGAAAGTTGATGTTCATGCAGGAACTTTTTGGCCCCGAAAATCCTTTTATATCCAATACCCTTCCTCCCGATGACGAGGAGGAGGAAGATGAGAGACTTGGCCCTCTGGTCGGGATTCAATGCAACACCGATTTCGAATCGAAAGAGGGCGAGAATTGGTTCTACAGCGAAATTACCTTTGCCGTTGCCCGCATTGCCCGTATCATTATGCGCTGTGAATTCCGGGTCAAGTGCGACACCCAATTCGGTTGGGGTAACCTTTACCAGCACGGCATCATCGATGTGATTGTCCACACCTCCATTGAACAGGCTGCATCGGAAATCGTTCACTTTTGCATGGATAGCCATGTGGAAGGCACCGATAAGATTTCACCCGAGATGTTGGTGCCCCCCGATGATATCATGAAACCAATCATCGACAATCAGATCGATATCTTTTTTAACAACGTGCTTCCTTTTCACGAGAAGTATCATGATTCGCTGAATAAAATTGGAATGACCTGTCCACTGGCAATCAACATCGAACTGGGGCTCAATGTTACCTTTCTGATCATCGATCAGGTGATCTATTCCGATATGCGGTTCAACCGGCAGGAAAACCGCAAGGTGTTCTTTGAATACGTACCCGAAATCAAGTTCAACACCATGAAATTGCGAAGTGGAACGATCAGGAATCACACCGTTACGTTTAACGAAGTAGAGG
This sequence comes from Prolixibacteraceae bacterium, assembly GCA_035353695.1. Taxonomy (GTDB): domain Bacteria; phylum Bacteroidota; class Bacteroidia; order Bacteroidales; family Prolixibacteraceae; genus CAYMTR01. The sequence goes on along the minus strand of DAOQAB010000148.1, from coordinate 6,583 downwards.
TTACCTGGCTTTTCCGTTGTATGGATTGTGCCACGCAGCTTATGCTGGGCGACTATGGCGACCGTTTTATTCCCATTTGTGATGAACGTGGTATCGACGAAAAGCGGCGTTCCCTCTATTTCAAAAGCATTACCGAAATCTTTCATCTCAACTTGCTTTCTCCTGCTGAGATCTACGATAACCATATACCGGTCGACTGGAACAAAGTCATCCGGTAGAGGCATGGTGGTTTACAGCTTCTGCTGAAGGAGAAACAACAACAAAACTCCGAATCAATAAGGGAGCGGCGATTTTTATTCAACCACAACCGATTTACTTTTACAATCGGATTCCGTGGTTGCCCGCAACAGATAGATCCCTTTCCGGAGCCGGGCAGAACGGATATCCAACGAGATTTTCGGCTCACTGCTTACGATTTCCTGCGTAAAAACAATTTGCCCCGAGGCATCGAACAGTTCAACTTTTAACGGTTGTCCGGTCATCTTTTCAGGAATTTCCAGATGAATAACATCGCCGGTTATCGGGTTGGGATAAACATTGAGGAAACAGTCACCCATGGAGTAAGCCGTTACATCGGTAGGCCAGCTGAATTCGAACCAGTTCAGGTATAGGTTGCTGTTATCGGTTTCAAATCTGAGTTTGTGGTTCCCCCGGGTAAGTGGGAGAACAGTACTGTAGCTGGTCCATTGGGTAAGCCCGCCCGAAGAGGGAAGCGTCACGGTATGATCGGTTTCCCCGTCTTTGATGGTCAACGTAACGCTGGTCGAAGAGGCGTAGCGGAAGGTAACCGGATACTCTTTGGTCTCCGTCGCATTGAGATAATACGACATCCAGTCGCCCGGGTCGAAAGAATCAATATGCCAGTCGCCATTGTTGTCGGTGGTGACACCTGGCAGTACCCCCGACATGTGCTGATACTCTTCGGCTTCAATGCGTGCAGGGATGGTGGTATACGACGAGTCGCGCCACATAATCAGGTTGCCGGTGATCCGCTTTTTAAATTTGCCGAACGAAATATCGGTCCCGGCCGAAAAAACAATGACCGAACGGTTGTTCCAGCACATGATATCGACCGGATAAAAATGCGATCCATAGGTTTTCGAAAAAGCATAATTACCCGTACGGAATGTTTCGGTATACGCTCCCTGTGCATAGTCATAGTCGATGATCGGCTCCGAAGCATAGTACAGTTTATTGGAAACCGAAAACCGGGCGTTGTGTTTATAGGTGTAGGTGAGGTCGATGTTTTTCGATCCGTCAAAAAACTGCTGATCCGAAGTAATCGTCAGTTGGGGAAGCTGAATGGGGGTGTTCGTAAGCAGAATGGTGATTTCTTCCTGTTTCACGACGTTGTTCGAAGCATCGTAAAAGGTGAAATAGAGGGTTTTGTCGTCGAACCCTTCTGCCGGGATGGTCAGGGTGTCGTTGAAATAACGGTTACTGATAAACTCCGAATAGAGTTCTTCCTCATCCATGGTAATTGTGAAATAGTCTACCGTGTCGGAAGCAAATATCTCAATGGGAAGTTTATTCACATAGACTTCGCTGTTTTTGGGCGATGTAACAATAGCCCGGTTATACTCCTGCAAAGCATACCAGGCCGGGCGCGGTGTTCCAATCATGTCGCTGACCGACTGGTATTCAATTAAACCAGCCCATTCACTGGCAGCATTGTCGTGTACTTTCGGGTTGCCGGCAAAATACCATCCATCGGCATTGATAAAAACATTCGATCCGCTCACCCCGGCATCGAGCATCGAGCGGTACATGTAAAGCAAGCCATTGGTCTGGCGTTCTTCCTGGGTGTTGCCATCAATCCACGAGTTGTCGGCCAACGGGCTGACCGAAACGCCAAATTCGGTAACAATAAAGGGCTTATCGTAGCCGTGAACATCGCGTAAAAACCGCACATAAGCCGGATAATCGAAACAATGTTTCATAGCCGTGTTGGTATTGGGGTGAATGTTGTAACCAATGAAATCGAACATGCTCATGTCGAGATAGGCTGTGTTGGGATAAGCCGAGATGCCTACCGGTGTATTCGGATGCAGGGTATGAATTTCGTTGGTTATTATCGTCCAAAGTTTTTGTGTGGTGGCATAATCGCGCACAATGTCTTCGGTATTGGGCTCATTCATGATTAGATAGGCAATAATCTCGTCGTGGTTTTTGCTGTAACTTAAAACACTGTCGACATATTCCAGCTCTTTTTCGATGAAGCCCGGTTCGGTAAAATCGGCATGATTGGGAATCCAGATCCCCATCATGATTTTCATTCCCAGCCCATCGACACTTGCCAGTTGTTCTTCGGTTTGGGCTCCCCAGGTACGAACGGTATTATAGCCTGCCGCTTTCATGCGTTTCAAATCATAGCTAAACCATTTGGCGGTTAAGGTTTCCGGGGTATCGATTCCCATTCCGGGGCGTACATTCTCAATGCCCAGCCCTTTCATAAAAAACTTTACACCATTCAGATAAAAGAAGCCGTCTTTAACCGTTACCGGGTGATTTTTAGCATACGATAACTGGATTAACAGGAAAAGAATGGCCAGTGTTCCGAAAAAATGTTTCATAAAAAAAGTTTAAAGTAGATGATTTGTCCGTGATAAGCCGCCCCAAGGCTTTCTGCTTGTAAAGATTGGAAAAAATTTGCAGTAAACAATAATGTGATGCCATCTCTGTTGCACAACATATCCTGCTTAAAATAATCGGTTTCGATGCAGACAAACGACTCTTGTTAAACGATCCTGAACGTTCTGTGGATCGGGGAGGGTTGCTCTCCCTGAAACCTGTTCTGTCCTGTTTGTGGCATGAATTGTTGGATAAAAAAAGATGCGGAAAAAAAGAATTCATTTTTTTTTTAAAGAGAAGAACCTTTTTTTTCGAATCCTGTTTTAGTAATTGGTATGTTAAGGTTTTTTTACTTTTTTTGAGAAACTATTATGCTGTAGTTTCTTTACTTATACGTGTTTTATAGTTAAGCCTTCGCTGTCTTTTAGATGTGCGAAGGCTTTCTTTAACAGGCAGTATTAGCCATTCAAATCCATAATGGAATCGTTATGCGGCCGGAGCTTTTTTGACTGAAAGTGCAGATGCTCCGGAAGATTCACTTTCTTCGCATCGGATCTTATCCGGTGAACCGCTTCTACACTCTTTCGGGGAATTCTCCTTCGGTGGCAATGTAGTACTTTGCCTTACCTCCCAGCGGGGCAATGCTGCTCATGTTGGGCAGGCAGAACGTCATGGCGCTGCCTCCAAATTTGCTACCGATGAGCGAATACAATCCGGTGTACTGTGCAACCTGGAGGGTTTGCCCGTTGCACTCCAGCCATCCTGCTGGTGCATAATCGATCGGGAATAAACGGATTTCTCCTAAAATAGTTTCCATAATTTTACTTTTTAAGGGTTTAATATAGATGTTGACGAAAGAACTATTTTCTTATTTTATACTTCAGCGATTTCAGGTTATCGTTCCGGTTGATGTTATTCACTCCGCCAATGACCAGCTGAAGAGAGAACGTATTGCCGGTTAACTCGGTCACATGCTTCAGTGTGTAATCTACCAGGTTGTATTTGGCCCGCAGACCGATATAGAGGTTGTCGTTGATGTAGTAACGATATCCCAGTCCGATGTTGAAATTGTACGAGCAGGCCGAAGCCGCTTCCAGGTTTAGTGTGGAATCCTCTTCCAGGGCATCAAACATATCGAACCCAACGCCGCCAATCAGTTGCAGTTCGTGTCCGTTGCGGGCATAGAGGTCGCGCCCCACTTCAAAACCAATGTAGGCACCCAGAAAATGGTTGGTCAGTTCTGCCGTATCGCTTTTGGGGCGCCATGCCGAATAGTCGTTGGCTGTTTTCAGAAACTTTATGGTCATGACCAAATCGTAATTCATCTTTTTTCGTTTTGATCCCAGCATGAAACCCACATCGGGATGCACTCCCAGTGTGGAGAGCTTGCCGGTTGGTATCCAGGTACCAAAGATCCATGCCGAATGGAACTCCGAAAGATCCAGGTACTTCTTAACCGTTTTATGGTATTCTTTCGAAAGGGTGGTGTGGAAATACTCTTCGGACTGTATTTTAGATAGAAGGGTGTCGGAGTTGTCGCCATAGAATTCGCACCAGAGCTGTTCGATCGTTCCCTGATTATAGCGATCCTTTAGCCGGATGGCGGTCTTTTGGGTAAAGGTATCGAACTCTTCTCCGGGGCCAATGTTCCCGTAATACGACGGGTACTGGTCGTAGTTGACATAGTTGGCATATTTAATCATATCCCTTCTGCTCTTATAGTTGAACACATTGTTCAGCGTGCTTTGATCGGTCAGGGAGTCGTTGTATTCACCTTTGAGCAGGGCGAGGAGCATTTTGGCGCGGAAGACCGGTTCCCGGTTGTTGCCGCATTTCGATTCCCAGTAATTGAGGATCACCTTAGCTGAGTCTAATTTGTTTTCTTCCACATACTTTTTGAAATAGGTGGCACTGTTGTGCGATACGGTGGCACAATCGGATTTGAGCTGTGTCAGCAGGTTGTCGAGATTTTGCCCAAATGCAGGGACTATGAAAAGCATCAGGATCGGCAGAAGGAATCGTTTCATATTGAATGTTGTTTTTTTTGTCTAAAGTAGCGGAGTGGGAGCATATTTGCAACCATTGCGAGGTGAAATTAAAGGGAGATAGCTACAACGGTTTCAACAGAAGAAGAAAAGCTGTAGCTATCTGAGAGGTATAACCTTTCCCGGGAGAGAAAAGGTTGCATGATTGTGAAATATAAGAGTCTATTTTCAGATCAATGTGTTTTCGCTGTTGGTTAACCAAAACCCAACCGGTCTTCTTTAGTTGCCGTTTTCAGGTTTCATAGCCCAAGATGGAAGCCGCCACGATAAGGTTGCTTTCTGGTCGCAAGAAATGCAAAATCCTTCGCAAGAAATGCAAAGCGATTCGCAAGAATTGAAAATCCGGTCCAGCCAGGCTCTTCTACTTTTGCAGGCGAAACATAAATTTTAATCAATGATGAATTACAAAAAAGACCTTAACATTCCGGCAACCATGGCTGGACTGATGTTGAGCCTGCTGCTTTCGGCGCTCGACAACTCAATTGTTACGACTGCCATGCCTCGCATTGTTACCGATCTGAATGGTATGGCGCATTATTCTCTTCCTTTTACCTCGTACCTGCTCTTCTCAACGGTGGTGATTCCCATTGCCGGGAAACTTTCCGATGTGTTTGGGCGAAAGGTGGTGGTTCTCTGGGGTCTGATCCTGTTCATGATCACCTCGGCGTTGTGCGGGCTTTCGGTCAACATGACCATGCTGATTGTTTTTCGCGGATTGCAGGGAGCCTGCGGGGGCATACTGGCCTCAAGTGCATTTATTATCGTTTCCGAGATTTTCTCTCCTAAAGAACGGGGAAAACACATCGGGGTGCTTGCATCGATGTATGGGCTGGCCAGTCTGCTGGGACCTGTGGCCGGCGGGCTGATTACCGATTACCTCTCGTGGCACTGGATTTTTTACATCAACATCCCCATTGGGCTGTGTGCAATTTTTCTGCTTCAGCGTAACATCCCGCAACTGGTACATGCCGAGAACCAGAAGCGGTTGGATGTAAAGGGGATTCTGGTTTTCCTGTGTGCACTGTTCCCGTTCCTCTTCTGTTTTGCCGAAGGGGGAAAAATGTTGCCCTGGTCTTCACCGGTTACCTGGTTCCTGTTGCTCTTTTCAATAGCCATGTTGTTACTTTTTGTGAGGTTGGAGCGGAAATCTGAGTCCCCCCTGTTGCCGGTGGGGTTGCTCAAAAGCGGCGTGTTCAAAAAATCGGCATTCGGGGCTGCAATGGCCTATGTAGCCATGTTTGGCCTGGTTTTATACGTGCCTTACCTGATGCAGATCGTCAGGGGCGAGAGTGCCGCTTTTACGGGAATGGTGATTCTCCCCATGTCGCTGGCCATGGTGGCTGGCGGGATGATTGGTGGTGCACTGATTTCGAAAACCCAGCGCTACCGGTTTCAGGGAACATTCAATTTGGCACTGGCTATTGGCGGAATGGCTATTCTCTTCCTTTTTGGGAGCCACATCGCGGTGCCATGGCTCATTATCGGTGTATTGCTCGTAGGACTGGGAATCGGGATGAACTTCCCGGTGATCAACATTGCTCCGCAGGCGGTATTCCCCCAATCGCAGCTGGGGATTGTGGTGTCGACCATTGAATTCTTTCAGGTAATGGGAGGTGTGATTTCTACCTCTGTTTCGGGAAACCTGATCCACACCTCGCTCCCGGCCGTTCTGTCGGTTGGAATGGCTGCACTGGTACTGGGGTTGATTACCATGGTTCTGATTAACGATCGGGTGATCCGCGAAGGGTTTGCCCACCAGACCGGGATCAGAAATTAGAGTATTGTCACCGGAAGAGCAATGGTGTATTCCGGGACATCGTTGGAACAGGTCAAATACATTTCAGGCGGGTAGAATTCGATGGTTGGTTTATCATCGGGTATATACCCGCTTTGAATTAACCATTCGCCATAAATAAACGAATAGACCTTGTTGATATCGCTTCTTCCCCCTTTGAAATGAAAGATGG
>DAOQAB010000147.1:0-7530 GCA_035353695.1 Prolixibacteraceae bacterium | reverse complement strand
AAACTACAAATATTCAATTAGTAAGTAAGATTCTTTGTGCAAAGGGCGCTATTTTTTTTTTAATCTCACACAAAAATCACATGAAAAACGCCAGGATAAAGCCGAAACATAAAGAAATAAATTGACAGGAAAAAAGTCAGAGAAGTTCCTCAACCAATTTTTCCACCTATGAACGCGATAAAGAAACAAATGCGGAAAAAAGCAAGCACATCTATTACAATCTTTTTTTAAAAGTTGTTGCATTCACCCCACAAAAATAAATACAATTGCCCCCCTCCTACAGAATTAAATCGCTAATTTTACAAACCCAATTTAAATATCTAATCTTTAACTTTTAATCTATGATTTCAAAACTAACTTATCAATCAAATCGACGTAGTTTTATACGTTCGGGATTATTGTTGATTTTTCTGTTAGCATTTCAGTTTGCAGTATTTGCGCAGGGAAAACAAATAACAGGAACTGTTACCGATAATACCGGAGCCTCATTGCCTGGTGTTAACGTAGTAATAAAGGGGACTACGATTGGTACCATAACCGATTTCGATGGTAAATACTCAATCACCGCAAAAAAAGAGAACGATGTATTGGTATTTTCATTTGTCGGTTACATCGAGCAAAGTGTCCCTGTTGCCAATAAATCGACCATTAACGTTGTGATGAAAGAAGATGTCCAACAGTTGAATGAAGTCGTCACAATTGGTTACGGTATTCAAAAGAAAAGCGACGTTACCGGTTCGGTCGCTTCTGTAAAATCGGAGAGTTTGAAAAATATGCCATCAAGCAGGGCCGATGAAGCTCTTCAGGGAAAAGCGGCAGGTGTAATGGTTCTTCAAAATTCGGGGCAACCGGGTTCTTCTCCGGTTATCCGCGTAAGGGGTCTTGCCACCGTAAATGGTGGATCACCACTGATCGTAGTGGATGGTGTTAGCGGTGGTTCACTGTCAGACATCAATCCTGCCGACATTGAATCTATTGAGGTTTTAAAAGATGCTGCTTCGCAGGGTATTTATGGTTCTGCCGGTGGTAACGGTGTAATTCTGGTTACAACCAAACACGGATCTCAAGGTAAAATAAAAGTAAATTTCAACGCCTATGCTGGTATACAACAGCCCTGGGCTATCAATGTAAAAGTTTGCGATGCCCAGCAATATGCGTTACTCTACAATCAATATCAGCAGATATTAGGGAAAAAGGATTATTTCACTTCCGATGGAACCAATTATCTGAATCCAATCGACAACAGTGTTTTAAAAACTACGGAATGGACCAAAGAGATATTTAGGACCGGATCGACTCAAAATTACAACCTCTCATTGAACGGCGGAGGAAAAGTTTCAAACTACTTTTTCAGCGTTGGCTTCAGCGGAGATCAGGGTACCGTGAAAAAAACCTATAACAACAAGGTAAACATCCGGTTGAACTCAGATCATAAAATCACCAAATGGTTAAAAATTGGGGAAAATTTAAGTTTCACCAATAATCAGGTAGCCAGTCAGGGCGAAAGAAATGAATACTCATCTCCTCTGGCAACAGCCATTCAGATGCTTCCATTTGTTCCAATTTATGCCACCGATGGTTCCGGTAATTATGCTTACAAAGAAGCCGGCTTAGCTTCAAACATTAAGAACCCTCTGGCTCAGATTGAATTCAATAACAATATTTCAAAAACCAATTCGGTATTTGGAAATGCTTATTTAAGGGCAGACATTATCAAAGGGCTTTCTTTTGAATCGCGTTTTGGGATGAACTATAGCGAAACCGATTACAACGCTTTTACGCCAGTGCATGTAATTGGGGATACCAATGCGGCAAATGCTTCTCAAAGTGTTGCAGTAAATCAATACAACAAAAACACCAGTAATTATTCTGGCTGGCAATGGCAAAATTTCATTACCTACAACTTTGAAATTGACAAAAACAACTTTTCGATTGTTGCAGGTACCGAATCAGGAATATCAAAATCCTCATTTGAAAACACATCCAAATATGGTATCGACATCGAAACATCCAAATGGAAAGATTATTCCGATACCACCGGATTTACAACCGATCAGGAAAGAGATATTGAATCGAGAGGATATGCCTACTTTGGCCGTATCAATTACGACTACGCCGGAATCCTGTTGTTACAGGCAAACTTCCGTCGCGACTATTCATCCAAATTTGGACCCAACAACCGAGCCGGTAATTTTCCTTCGGTTTCTGCCGGTTTGAAATTCAGTGAATTCAACTTCATCAAAAACCTCGACATCATTGACTTTGGTAAAATCAGGGTTGGTTACGGTTCGACCGGTAACAGCGATATTCAACCGTTCTTGTACTTGAACTCATTTGGTGCATTAAATGTGTTGGGATACTCTTTCGACGGAACATCTATCAAACAGGGTGCAGCCTTGTTAACCGCAGAAAATGCAGACCTGAAATGGGAAACGGTGGTTACCCAAAACATCGGTATCGACCTCGGTTTCATGAAAAACAAACTGAATCTTACAGTCGACCTCTTTAAGAGATCCAATCAAGACATGCTCCTTCGCAAATCTGTACCTCTCACGGTAGGCTACATGGTTACCAATCCAGGCGTTGAATTGGGAGATGCCAACCTCGATACCCGTCCGTTACAAAACTATGGTACCTTAAACAACAAAGGTTTTGAAATTAGTGCCAGCTATAAAGATAAAGTCGGCGACTTCAAATTCGAAGTAAATGCCAACCTGACTCATGCCATCACCATCATTGATGACATTGGCGACCCTCTGGTTGATTACGGTAATGGCCGTGGCGTTTCCAACGTTTGTAGAACTTCTAACGGCGAAAGTGTTTCTTCGTTCTACGGTTACAAAATTGAAGGAATCTACCAGGAATCGGATTTAACATGGTACCGGAATATTAAAAACAAAAAATGGTTCTCGGTCATGGCCGATCCGAACGGTACAACAACCATCTCAAATACAAGCGATATCAATTTGAACCCGATTGTTATTAAAGCGAAAAACAACTCCGCAAAAGCTGGTTATTATAAATATGCCGACACCAACAACGATGGAACTATCGATGCTTCCGATATGACCAATATTGGTGATCCAAACCCAAAATTCACCTATGGATTTGGCGGAAATCTCGAATACAAAGGGTTCGATATGAACTTCTTCTTCCAGGGTAGTTATGGAAACGATATTTTCAACTTATTAAAAGTTAATTCCTTCTCCGCAACCAATGGTGGATTAAACTGGTCACCAGACCTTCTCCAATCCTACATTCCGGCCTCATACAATTTAACAGATTACACGGCATATCCAACCCCGGTAGTAGAAGCCAAAAACACGAATACCGGCATTGCCCGTATGGATGCTGATTTAAGTTCGTCTGAGTTCTATGTTGAAGATGGCTCTTATTTAAGGTTAAAAAACATCCAGATTGGGTATACCCTCCCCAAATCAGTTATTTCTAAACTTAAGATAGAACGGCTCAGGGTTTACCTTGGAGCTAAAAACTTGTTGACATTCACCAAATATACCGGTTTCGATCCGGAAGTTGGAGAAACAACTCTTCTTGAAAGAGGTTTTGACCGTGGTACTTATCCGCAGTCGAAGATGTTCATATTTGGTATCAATGCCTCATTCTAATTGTATAGAAATACTTGTTCAATCATTAAAAATTATGAAAATGAAATTTAACAAATCATATTTATTTCTATCTGTCCTTTGCATCCTGTTCGCATCATGCAGCAAAGACTTTTTGGATGTAGAACCCAAAGGAGTTTCAACAGATATCGTATTCTATTCCACCCTTGATGGAATAGAGCAAGGCGTAACAGGAACCTACGCTTCTCTCAATGCCTGTCCTGCTGGCCTACACAACCTGGATATGATGTACCTGGCATGGGGAAACTTCCCTTCCGATGATGCTGAAGCCGGTGGTGAAGCCGGTGGTGGTGACATTACCGATTTTCAAATGCTGGACCGTGGTACCACGGTGCCTGGCGGAGGCAATAAATCAGTATCTCAGAATTTCTGGGGATACAACTACAAAAGTATCTTACGTGCCAATTCTGCCCTCAATGGAATTAAATCATTCCGGGAGAACAATTCAAACCTTGATGCAGCTTCTGTTGCCAAATTAAATCATTTCGAAGGTGAAATGCATTTTATCCTGGCATTTATCCATTTTAGAATGGTTCAAACCTATGGTGGCGTACCTATTGTTGATCATGTATTAGCTTCAAGTGAATACAATGTAAAACGGAATACGATTGCCGAATGTCTTCATTTCATTCAGGATCAGCTTCAGATTGCAAGCGCTCTGTTACCTACCAAGAGTCAATTTGGTGCAGAAAATGTAGGAAGAGCATCCAAAGGTGCCGCTCAGGCATTGCTTGCTAAAGCGTATCTCTATGAAGCATCGTATGCGAAAAACTATGCGGGAGACGATCGCTTTACCGGTTGTACCAATACCTTTGACAAGGCTTTGATTTATGCTGATAGTGTAATTAATTCAAACGAATACAAATTAGTAGGTATCGATGGCGAAACTTTTGACACCTATTGGAGCCAGAACAATTCTCCTATCTATCCGAACGGAACCCCGGGCTACCGTTACATTTTTACAGTAGACGGCGAAAACAGTCAGGAATCGGTATTTGAAGTTGAAGCCGAAAACGACCAACAGGCCTATATGATTTCCCGTGGTACTTATCTTACCATTTACTCTGCTACACGTAACGTATTTGCAGCAGATGGCACAACGAGTTCCTCTTTGGGATGGGGTTTTAACTGTCCTACCGAAGAATTATACAAGGCATATCAAGAAGGTGATTTGCGCCGCGATGTAACTTGTGGCGTACATAAAGCCCCTATTTATACCACTGCCGGATGGGGATTTATGAATAATATAGCCACTCCAACCATGATGATGTGCCGCAAATTTGAAGCTTCACCAGCCCAATACTGGTCAACCAGAGGATCATCCGACGGTTGTGGCCCCAACAACTTACCATACATTCGTTATGCCGACGTGCTCCTTATGGGTGCCGAAGCCTCAATTGAAACAGGTAACAGCTCAAAAGCACTCTCTTACGTGAACATGGTTCGTAAACGTGCAAGAAATGGTGCTGCAACAGGTGTTCCTGCTGATTTGACCAGCTGCGCATTGGCCGATGTACAAAATGAACGCCGGTTAGAACTTGGAATGGAAGGACATCGCTTCTTCGATTTAGTTCGCTGGAAACAACAGGATATCTTAATTGATCAACCATTAATGAGATATTTTAACGGCGAACCAACAACTCCTATTTATTGTCAGTTCACCGTTGGCAAGAATGAATTCTTACCGATTCCTCAGGTTGAAGTTGTAAATACCAATTACAGCCTTGTTCAATATCCTGGGTGGTAATATTTGAAATCAGAAGATGATTATATTAAAGGCTGTCCTTTTTTGGACAGCCTTTTTTTCTTTCCACAAAGGAAACATTCATGACGAATCTCAAAAAAAACATGTAAAATGTTCGTTATCTTAGGGTCGAGAAAAATTAAAGAACGAGCATATGAAATCTAATCTTCTGTTTATTACAATCTGTATGATTACACTACTATCCTGTAACAATCAGAAAAAAGCGGATGAAAATCCCTTCTTTTCAGAGTTTAACACCCCGTATGGAATCCCTCCGTTTGAACAAATCAAACCTGTATTTTATATCCCAGCTTTCGAAAAAGGGATTGCCGATCAAAAAAAGGAAGTTGATGCAATCGTTTCGAACCCAGAGGCACCAACCTTTGAAAACACAATCGTAACACTCGAATATTCCGGAAAGTTGCTTCAAAAAGTAAGTTCCGTATTCTTCAACCTGATGTCGGCAAATACCAACGATGAGTTGCAAAAAATTGCCAAAGAAATTTCACCCAAGATATCGGTACACCGAGACGAAATCTTGTTAAACGACAAGCTTTTTGCCCGAGTAAAAACAGTGTACGATCAAAAGGATCAACTTTCATTAAATCAGGAACAATCAAGGCTACTGGAAGAAACCTACAAAAAATTCATCCGCAGCGGCGCCAATTTATCGGCTGAACAGAAAAATCAGATTAAGAAAATCAACGAAGAGCTATCGGTTCTTTCCCTTCAGTTTGAAGAAAACCGGATGAAAGAGGTTAGCCAATACAAACTGATTATCGACAACAAAGACGATTTAGCCGGGTTACCCGAATCGGTTATTGCAGCTGCAGCCGAGGAATCGGGCGAAAATGGGAAATGGGTTTTTACCCTCCACAAGCCAAGCTGGATTCCATTCCTTCAATATTCCCAAAAACGTGAACTCCGCGAAAAGCTGTATAAAGCAATGTACAATTGCGGAAACAACAACAATGAATTCGATAACAAAGAAATCATCAAAAAAACCATCAAGCTTCGTACTCAGAAAGCCCTTTTACTAGGTTACGACACCTATGCCGCTTATGCTCTCGACAACAAAATGGCCAAAACACCTCAGAATGTGTACGATCTGCTCTATAAACTCTGGAAACCAGCAATCAGCAATGCAAAAGCCGAAGCCGCCGAAATGCAGGCCATGATCGATAAAGAAAGGGACAAATTCAAACTCGAGAGCTGGGACTGGTGGTATTATTCCGAAAAAATCAGAAAAGAAAAATACGATCTCGACGATTCACAACTCCGCCCCTATTTCGAGCTCAACCATGTCAGAGAAGGCGCTTTTACACTGGCCAACAAACTCTATGGCCTCAAATTTGAAGCGTTAAAAGAGGTGCCCGTTCCTCATCCCGATGCCAAAGCTTACAAAGTAACCGAATCAGACGGCAAGCTGGTGGGCATTTATCTTGTTGACTACTACACAAGGAACAACAAACAGAGCGGAGCATGGATGGATAGTTACCGCAACCAATACCGCACACTCGATGGGAAAAATATCACCCCGATCATTACCAACGTGTGCAATTTTCCAAAACCCACCGGAGATATTCCTTCCCAGCTCAACTTCGATGAAGTCACCACGCTCTTCCATGAATTTGGCCACGCTCTTCATGGATTGTTATCCGACTGCACCTATGAAAGCCTGGCAGGTACTTCCGTTCCCAGCGATTTTGTTGAAATGCCTTCCCAGGTAATGGAAAACTGGTGCTATCAACCCGAAATGCTAAAATTATTTGCCAAAAATTATAAAACCGGAGAAGTAATACCTCAGGAATTGATCAACAAAATTGTGGCCTCCAGCAAATTCAACCAGGGATTTGAAACCGTTGAATACCTTGCTGCATCCATTCTCGACATGGATTACCATACGTTGAAAAACACCGATGGATTGGATGTGGAAAAATTTGAAACCGAAAGCATGAACAAAATCGGATTGATCAATGAAATCATTCCCCGCTATAAATCGACCTATTTTAGCCATATCTGGGGTGGCGAATATTGTGCCGGGTATTACAGCTACATCTGGGCCGAAGTCCTCGATGCCGATGCGTTTCAGGCATTTGTCGAATCGGGCGACATCTTCAACAAAGAGATTGCGGCTACGCT
>DAOQAB010000146.1:4287-7635 GCA_035353695.1 Prolixibacteraceae bacterium | reverse complement strand
AGCTTTATTTCAAAAATGTAAATAACCATTGTGGCCTATTGTGCCTACTGTGGTTTTCTTTTTACCACAATAGGTTCAAAGGTGTCATCCTGACTGCTGGGAAGGATCTGCCTGAAAACAAAGAGATCCTTCGCTCCGCTCAGGATGACACGTTTGGACTTACCGGATACTCTTTACAAACTCCCGAACCTTCGTTTTCAAATCGCCTTCTTCCGAAAGTTTATTGATGAAGGCAGAACCGATGATGCCACCGTTGGCAAACGTGCAGGCACGATCGAACGAGGCTTTGTCTTTGATGTTGAAGCCAATTTGCGTGGGGTTCTTCAAGTTTAGACTTTTCACCCGGTTGAAGTAAGCTACTTGCTTTTCTCCGTCAACAGTTTTGTTGGCTCCGGTAGTTGAGGCCGATGAGACCATGTAGATAAAACCGTTGCAAGCTTCGTCGTAAGCTCGGATGCGCTCGTCGCTGGTTTGCGGTGTAATCAGGAACACGTTGCTCAGGTTATGCTTTTCGTACAACGGTTTGTAGTCGCTTAGGTATTCATTCAATGGTATATCGGGAAGGATTAACCCCGAAACGCCGCTCTCTTCACAGGCTGCCATAAAGTTTTCGACACCGAATTTCCATATCGGATTGATGTAGCCCATCAGTAAAATAGGAACGTTCACTTCATCTTTAATGGCTTTCAACTGTTCGAGCAATTTTTTGATGCACATGCCATTGCTCAGTGCCTTCAAGCTGCTTGCCTGAATTGTTGGCCCATCGGCAACCGGATCGCTAAACGGCATTCCCACTTCAATAATATCGACACCCGAAGCCTCCAGCTCTTTGATGATGGTGGCTGTGTCGTTCAATTCAGGATAACCTGCGGTGAAATACACTGTCAGCAGGTTCTCCTTTTTATCTTGAAATTTTTGTTGTAATCTGTTCATTTTAGTTAATTGACAATTGAGACTTGAAAATTGAAATTGCTGTGAAAAATTGAATTGTCAATTCTTCATTTTCCATTCTCCATTGATTTTATATACGTATCCATATCTTTATCGCCTCGTCCCGAGATGTTTACAACTACCACATCGTTAGGTTTCAGGTCGAGTTTGTTCAGTCCGGCCAGTGCGTGTGCTGATTCGAGTGCAGGAATAATCCCTTCAATTTTTGTTAGCAAGAAAGCTGCATCGAGTGCTTCTTGGTCGGTTGCATCGATAAAGCGAGCGCGACCAGTCTTTGCCAAATGTGCATGAAGTGGGCCAATTCCCGGGTAATCTAATCCAGCCGATATTGAGTACGGTTCAACAATTTGACCATCGTCGTCCTGCATCAGCATGGTTTTCGACCCGTGGATGAATCCTACTTGACCAAGCGCAATAGCCGCAGCCGTTTCGCCCGAGTGAACGCCCATTCCCGATGCTTCAACAGCAACAAGGTTTACGTTTTCATCGTCGAGATAATGGTAGAATACACCGGCAGCGTTACTTCCGCCGCCTACGCAAGCCAAGATATAATCGGGTGCTGTACGACCAATCTGCTCGTCGAGCTGCCAGCCAATTTCTTCGCTTACAACCGATTGAAACTTGGCAACAATCTCTGGGTAGGGATGTGGCCCAACCACAGAGCCAATCAGGTAATAGGTGTCTTCGGGGTTGTTAATCCAGTCGCGAAGTGCCTCGTTGGTAGCATCTTTCAGTGTTTTGTTGCCGCTCAGTGCCGGAACAACTTTGGCGCCCAGCATCTCCATTCGTTTCACGTTGGGCATTTGACGCTCAATGTCAAGCTCGCCCATATACACCACGCATTCGAGGTCCATCAGCGCACAAACCGTAGCTGTAGCTACGCCATGCTGACCAGCGCCTGTCTCGGCAATGATGCGGGTTTTGCCCATTTTCTTGGCCAGAAGAATCTGCCCAATGGTGTTGTTGATTTTGTGAGAACCGGTGTGGTTCAAATCTTCACGTTTCAGGAAAATTTGTGCACCATATTTTTCGCTCAGACGCTTGGCAAAGTACAATGGCGACGGGCGGCCTACGTAATTTTTCAATAGGTCGATAAACTCCTTTTTGAACTCGTACGAGTCGATGATTTCGCGGTAACAGGCTTTCAGTGCATCCACATTGGGCTGCAACATCTCGGGGATAAACGCACCCCCAAATTCGCCGTAGTAACCGTTTTCGTTTGCTAAGTAACTCATTCGTTATTTATTATTTCTGATTTATTATTCTTTGTTTTGAAACACAAAGGGAACGAAGTTTTTCACGAAGGAACACCAAGAATTTTGTGCCCTTTGTGATAATCCTTAGTGTTCTTTGTGTTTAATCTCATCCATAAACTTTCCAATTAAACTCATGTCCTTGATACCTGGCTCTACCTCAAATTTGCTGTTGATGTCAATACCTGCAAACTTTGGATGAACGATTTGTTTCAGCGCTTCTGCATCATCGGGGCCAATGCCGCCGCTAAGCAAGAAAGGGGTATTGCCTTTATAGTTTTCGAGCATTGCCCAATCGAATTTTTGTCCGGTGCCACCATGTTGTGTCGATGGTGTATCGAACAGAAAGTAGTCGCAATGCGGGGCGTAGGATTCGTAATTGTTCTCTTTCGTAATATTGAAAGCTTTCAGAATGGTGTATCCTTCGGCTTTCAATTCGTGGCAAAGTTCGGGCGATTCGTTTCCATGCAATTGAATCGCGGTGAGAAAATAGCTTTCGGCCTTTTCGTGAATTTCATCAATTTCAGCATTCACAAAAACTCCTACGCGTTCGATGTGCTTTGGCAGTTTCGCAATTTCAACAGGATTGATTTTGCCCACCACATAGCGTGGCGACTTGGGATAGAAAATAAACCCCAGCATATCCACCGGCAGTGTTGCCAGTTGGTGCATCCGCACTGTATCGCCCATTCCGCAAATTTTTACGATCATTTTTCTTAATTAAAACACAAAGGCACGAAGGCACAAAGTGTTATTCTTTTCTTATTTCTATTTGTGTCTTTGAGTCTTCGTGTTTGATTCTCAACATTTGGTTGCCGCCTTTCTGAAACTCGTAGTTTACCTTCACCAATTCGCTGTTGGGGAACATTTTCATAACCGCATCGAGGTGTATTGAACGGTTGGCATTTAAGTCAACCACCGGAAAAATGCGCACCTCTGAAGCTACCCTGAGCATTTCGGTGATGGCTTTTATATGAAAGTCCAAATCGAGATGTTCAGAGTACAAGAACAAAAAGTGCGAGCAAAGTGCAAGATCAAAAGTACAGTCTTCAAACGGTAGGTTTGGCAACTCAGCAGCTATGTAACGGCCTTCGTCCAGGCCCTGTTCAAAGTCGTCAAGGAATTGCAGCATCGATTTCATCCG
>DAOQAB010000146.1:0-4187 GCA_035353695.1 Prolixibacteraceae bacterium | reverse complement strand
CTTCGTCCAGGCCCTGTTCAAAGTCGTCAAGGAATTGCAGCATCGATTTCATCCGGATTTTGCCCAATCCTTCAACCGAACCGAACATGTCCCAATTAAATTTATCGGCATTGAGGCGGGTTTGGTTAATCACTTCGCCAAAAGTTTCGTTGATCCGCTTTTCTATTTCCTTCTTCGGAAAGCTGAAAATGGGATCGATTGAAGTAATGTTCCCACCAAACGCATTTCCAACCGAGTTAAATGCTGCAGGGCCATCGCCACAACCCAACACTTTCTTCGAAAGGAAGTAAGGTGTAAGACCGAACATGGACACATATTCGGTGTAGGAACGGCCCCATGGGACTATGTTATCGTAGTGAATCATGATCATTCAATTTTTAAAATTACGTCGTTTGCGCGTTCTAACTGCTGAGGACTTATTTTCAACGTGTGATACAAATCTCCAGTTCCTCCGTAAACGAATGGAAACTGGAACAACTTTTCATCCAAAATGCAGGGGAAGTTGTGCCCAATCAGAGGAACTTGTCCTGCTGTTATATTGAATTTTTCTGCTATTTCCGCTTGATTTGCCAGTTGCAATTTTTTGCAATTCATTGATTTTTTCAATTGTTTGAAATCAACTCTTTCTCTTGCTCCTGAAATGATTAGCGCAAGAAAACCTTTGTCGGTATCGAGGATTAACGTTGGGGCTGTCTCTTCAATTTTAAAGATACCAGCGGCATCGTTTTTTGAATGGATTGGCCGGTCATGCTCAATAATTTCAGCATCGATTCCGTTGTCGGTTAATAATTTGCGTATGTTGGCGACGTTCATTGCAGTTCCTTTATTTTATTTTTTTCACGAAATTACAGAATGCCTCGCCGGGATTGGCTTCTTTCATGAAGTTTTCGCCCATGAGGAAGCCTTGGTAACCATAGGTTTTTAGCATTTTCACTGTTTCAGGATCGCTAATGCCACTTTCCGAAATCTTAATGAATTTTTCGGGAATCAAGGTTGAAAGCTTTACCGACTGCTGAATGTCGACCTTGAAGGTTTTCAAATCGCGGTTGTTTACTCCCACCACGTTCACATAGTCAGAGACTTTCAGCAACTCATCTTCGTTGTGCACTTCGAAAAGTACTTCCATGCCCAACTCGCGAGCAAGCTTTGCAAAGCGATCAACTTCTTCAGACGTTAACGATGCTGCAATCAGCAGGATAATGGATGCTCCGTAGGCTTTCGCTTCGTGAATCTGGTATTCATCCACAATGAATTCCTTGCGCAAAACGGGGATCGAGAGCAGACTGGTGGCTTCCTTCAAATCTGCCAGGTTTCCACCAAAGTATTTTTGGTCGGTTAAGACCGATACCGCTGAAGCACCACCCTCTTCGTAGCCTTTCACTACTTCGGCCAAATTCACGTTCCCGTTAATAATGCCCTTCGATGGTGATTGCCGCTTGTGTTCGGCAATGATACCGCTCTTTTCGGGGTTAAGCAAAAACTCTGTCAATGATGGAACCGGCTTATTGTAAGAAGAGTATTTCATCAACTCAGCAATTGAAACCAAGGCTTTTGCTTGTGCAACTTCGATTCTTTTATCTGCGTTTATTTGGTCTAATATGGTCATATTTAGTTGTTTTTATTAATAAGACTGACGATTACCTTCGTAATCGTATCTTTTTCTTCGGTGTTACTCACTGCAATCATAAGGGTTAACGCAACCAAGGCGTTATCTGCTATTCTTTTTCTGCCATTTTCATCGTAAAGGATATGGTTCTTTTCCATGAAATAAAGAAATAGAAATGCTGCTATGCGTTTATTACCATCGATAAACGAGTGGTTTTTAGTGACCAGGTATAAAAGGTTGGCAGCTTTTTCTTCAATGCTAGGGTACAGATCACCTCCTTCAAAAGTTTGATAAATGGTTGAAATAGAACTCATAAACGACTCATCTTTTTCTTTCCCAAACAAATCGCTGTTTCCGTATTTCTCTTTTACAAGTTGAATTTGAGCAATAGCCTCACTGTAGCTGACTTGGTAAATTTCTCTTCCCGAAGTAGATTCGATAGCCAGTGTTTGATAATCGTACTGATCAAGTATATCTAACGCATAAGCATAATTGGAAATGATTTGTAAAAGTCCGGAGCTTTCTTCATCGGTAAGTGCTTTTTGCTGAATTATATTCCCCAATATTTTGACCGATTTTTGAAGTTCTTGCAATTGTTCAACTTTTTGCTTTAGCAGTCTTTCGTTAATAGAATAACCTTGAATTAGATATTCCTTTAAAATGTTGCTTGCCCATTTTCTAAATTGAATACCCCTGCTTGAATTTACACGGTATCCGACAGAAATTATTGCATCAAGATTGTAGTGTTTGATTTTTCTTGTAACCTTTCGTTGTCCTTCAATTTGAACTACCGAGAAATCCTCGGTAGTTGATTCCTCATCTAATTCGTTGGAAGAGAAAATATTTTTCAGATGAAGACCAATGGTATCAGCGTCTTTGTCAAACAACTCCGACATTTGCTTTTGTGATAACCAAACGGTTTCATTTTCAAGCCGTACAGCAATTTCTGTTTTGCCATTTGGTAAACGGAATATTTCTAAAGAAGAATTCATATCCTTATGGTTTTCTAATGTCATTTGTTTTTTCCATCATCACCGCTTCAATTCCACCTTCAAATGTAGTTGTGCTTACGATTTGATAACCTACTTTCTGATAGAGCCTGATGTTTGATTCACTGTTGGCTCCGGTTCCTAAGGTAGATTTCTTTGCCTCGGGAAAATATTTCTCAACTTCGCGAAGCAGCTTTTCTCCGATGCCTCTTTTTTGATAGTCGGGAAGAACGATTAATTTGTTCAACCAGCAACCATCTTCGTGTGCGTTGGCCCTTATCGAACCTACAATTTTGCCATCGACTACTGCTTTCAATACCACTTTTTCTTTACACTCTTCCTGCATCTCTTCAAGTGTTTGGCTGAGTGGTTGAATGTTGAAATTCTGGTATAATACCGCTTCAGAATAAAATGCTTTCTTTTGAATTTCCAGAATCTCAGCGAAATCAGAACTTGAAGCAATAAAAATCCCCCAACCACCTAAAGGTGGGGCTTGACTACCCCCTAACCCCCTAAAGGGGGGATTTTGGGCATCAATATTGTTGTTTTTATCGTCCATTTATTTCCGTTTAAATAAAGCTGCAAATCTATAAATCTGGTAGATACTCAAGTCACCTTTAGGGGATTTAGGGGGTTACCAGTTTTTCAAGCACTTTCTTCGCTTTACCACCCAGCAGCGAGCTTTTAGCTTCCTCAATACACTGTTCAACACTTTTTCCCGGACATAATGTTTTGATGGCCATGCCTGCATTGGCAAATACGGCGCTGTTTTGGGCTACAGTTCCCGTCCCTTCCAGTACCGATTTGAAAATCACGGCAGCTTCCTCTACGGTGTGGCCACCAAAAAGTTGCTCTTGTGTTAGGTGTGGCAACCCAATCTTTTCGGGCGAAAGCATCACATCGTCGGTGTTGGTTACCATTTTGAAATCGCCTGTGAGCGAAATTTCATCGTAGCCGTCCATCGAATAGATGATTGAAAAGTTTTTTCCTGTTTGCTGGAACAGGTAGTTGTATAGGCGAACCGTTTCCAAATCGAACACGCCGGTAATCTGATTTTGCGGATTGGCCGGATTTACAATAGGTCCAATCAGGTTGAAGAAAGTTTTCATTCCCAGCTCTCTGCGAATAGGCCCAACGGCTTTCATGGCAGGGTGGAAGAGTGGTGCGTGCATATACACCATGCCCGATTTTTCCATTTGTCGTTTAAGCGTGTCCTGATCGTTGGTGAATTTTATACCGAAGTATTCCATCACGTTGCTTGATCCGCATGCCGACGAAACGCCGTAGTTACCGTGTTTGGCCACGTGGTATCCGGCTCCGGCCACCACCAACGACGATAATGTCGAAATGTTGAACGTATCCTTGCCGTCGCCACCCGTTCCACAAAGGTCAATAGTGTTGAAGTCAGAAAGATCGATAGCGACACAGAGTTCGATCAGTGCATCGCGAAAACCGGCCAACTCTTCGGGTGTGATACTGCGCATCATGAATACCGCCATGAACGCAGTCACCTGCGAGTGGTTGTACTTTTCGGCTGCAATGTTTTTCAATATATCGCGGGCATCCTCGCGCGACAATGTGCGGTGTTGGAT
>DAOQAB010000145.1:0-7636 GCA_035353695.1 Prolixibacteraceae bacterium | reverse complement strand
AGATTATACACTTTCATATTGTGAGGAAATGCCGCGCCTTGTTGAGTAGGCATTAGCAATTTACAGGGGAAATCATCACATTCATAGCAATAAGTTGCTCCTTTTTTCTGTACACACTCCCATGTAGCACAATTCTTACTTATTACAAATTTGCAATGACCTTTCTCGTCTCTACAGCCTTTACATGGAGTTTCATCCCTTGAAATTTTCAAAAATTCAGAAACTCGAGTTTTATATTCTTCTGTAATGTTGCCCTCGTATGAAGGACAGTTAAAGCCTTCGCCCCATCTCCCCTTCGCCCTTCGCCCAGTCGCACCTTCGCCCTGTCGCCCAGTCGCCCCGTCGCCCCGTCGCGCTTCACGCTGTCACTCATAGCTCAATCCTTCCCTGATGCTTCGCTTATTGGCACTACGGGCCGGCACAACAACAGCTATCGTACTAAAAACGATAATAATAGCTAACCACACCAAAATTCCGGTCAATGAAACATCAAAATTGAGGGTGGTCTCGAAGAAAATCTCAAAAAACTTATTGCCCAAATAATAGCTCACCGGAACCGATGCAACAACCGCAATAACCCAGCTCATCCATCCCGTTAGAAAACCTTCGGTAAGTATGAGCTGATAAAGTTTCGGGGTATCTACACCAATGGCACGCAAAATCGACAATTCGCGCAACCGCTCCACCATATTTATTCCCATGGTGGTTATTAACCCCAACCCACCAACCAGAATGAGCAACAGGGTAACCATGATGAGCATGGAGGTAATTACCACCAAATGGTCAATCACTCGCTCCTTGTACTGGTCTTTCCGGAATACAAGGCTTACGGGGTATTGATTTGCTTTAAACCATTGTTCCAATTTGGCGGAATTGGCCGAAAGATCGGTTTGATCTCCTTTGAACGAAATTAAGGCACTGTTGGTCTTTCCAACCATTGCAGGCCATTGGGCAAGAATCGTTTTACTTACATAAACCGTGGGACCGGAGAATAATTCACGGATCGATCCAACCACTTTCAACGTTTGAGTTTGTCCGTTTACCTTCAGGGTGATGGTATTACCCAACCTCACGTCGGGATATTTTGCCAGAAAAACATGGTTTACCACCACCTCACCAGCATTGCCCGAAAGCCATTTTCCATCAATGATTTCGGGTACAAATAAGTGGGTTTGAAGCGGCACTACTTTTACGTCCATCAATTCACTTTCGGGTTTGCCCGGAACGATCCGGGTGGCCCTGGCGTATCCCCAGGTTTCGTAATCGGCCACGATAGGTAAACAATCGAGTGAAGCACAAAAAACAGCTTCGTTAACCCCTTCCGACAGGAACATGGAAATGTCGTAATGCTGGTTGGTAAAACGACTGTTTACAGTATCCTTCAGCGAAGTACGGATATTAAATGCCGAAATAAAAACAGCGCCCCCCAGTACCAGGGTGATTAAAGTAAGAACCAAACGTCCTTTGCGGCGAAAAGTGTTCCTGATTGCCAGTAGCGTTATGTTTGATAGTCCCATTTTACGAATGAATTGCTGGCTGTGTTCCGATTTTATCGACAAGGTATCGGAAACGCCATAATCGTTCAGCGCTTCGCGAACCGTGATGCGGCTGGCCCGGTAAATGGGTGCAAAGGCAACCAGAACAGGGAGCACCGTACCAATTGCCAGTTGAATTGCCCATACCCCATGCGAAACCTGCTGATTAAACAATTCAAAATTAAGCATCGAAGCAACAAATTGGGCAAACCCTCTGCCAGCCAGGTAACCCAGCGGCAATGCAATGAGGGTGGCAACAATCCCGAAGATAAAAACAATGCGGATGTAGATGGAGGTGATTTTCCGAGTAGTTGCCCCTATGGCTTTCATAACCCCAATTTGGCGGGTTTCCTTTGCCATGATGGCCATAATCATGTTGATGATTAAAAAACAGCTGAGAAGCAATGCCAGCACACCAAACATTTGCAGCAGGAACATCAGCGAATCCATTTGCGACTGATGGATATGCCGGCCGGGTGTCAATATTTCGGTACGGATTATTTTGATACGGTTACTTTCGAGAAAAGAGACCGTTTTTGCCATCTGCCTTTCAATGGTGGGTCTGTCGCAGGAATTGGTACGGATGGTAAATTTCAATTCGGGACTGATACCGGTAAGATGCATCGATTTTACAAAGCTTTTGCTCACATAGCCATATAACAACCCTTCCATCCACGAAGGTGCTTGTCCGGGGTCGTGAACAATGCCCGATATTTTCATTTCGGTGGTTCCAAAGCCCGGAATGGTAACCCGGTAATGTTTCCCTTCGGCAATATCGGTAAGTCTGTTTCCGGTGCGTTCTATCAGCATTTCGTTGCCAGTTGCCGGAATTTTTCCGGAGAGTAACCGGTAGGTGTTGATTTGCACATTCGATAAATCGTCAACAACAAAAAGCCAGATAGGAACCAATTCGTTGTTGCCGGTTTCGACCCGTCCCATGATCTTGTTACGGGTCTCAACGTATTCATTCCCCGGCAATAAACGAGCTTGTTGCAACAAGTCGTCTGAAATGGTGTCGACAACCAGCGTAAAGGCAGCCGGATTGGTCTTCCGGTAATTATCGTTCAGGTTTCGCCCCAGTATCTGGTAGGCTGTTGTCATCATCGAAACGCCAAAAGCACCCAGTACAATGGCCAGCAGTACGATGAACGAACGTCCCTTGTCGCTTAACAGGTCGCGTATTATTTTCTTCGAACTTGGGTACATGGATTAGCTGTTTAAAATTTGACCATCCAACATTTCAATTTTACGCGAATACCGTAGTGCAGTATCTTTTTCGTGGGTTACGTACACAATGGTTTTGCCCTCATCCGACAAGGAGTTAAACAATTGATGAATACGGGCAGAATTGGCACTGTCTAAATTCCCGGTTGGTTCGTCGGCAATAATAAAACCGGGATTATTGGCCAACGCCCTTGCAATGGCAACCCGTTGTTTTTCGCCACCGGAAACCGATGCAGGGAATTTATGGGCCAACGCCCCAAGATCCATGCGTTCGAGCAGCTCCATGGCCCGGCCTTTCTGCTGGCTTCGGGCTATTCGGCTGGTAAATTCCATGGGGAGCATGACGTTCTCGAGTACAGTAAGCGTAGGCATCAGCTGAAAAAACTGGAATACAATACCCAAATTTCTGCCACGCCATTCGGCCAGTTGATTACCCCTGAATTGATGAAGGGGGATTTGTTCAATGAACACTTCTCCTTTCGTAGGCTGGTCGATGCCGGAAAGCATGTTTAGCAGGGTCGATTTTCCACAACCCGATTTTCCGGTAATCACCACAAATTCGCCCTTCCCGATCGAAAAAGAGACTCCGTCTAAGGCGGTGAAGCGTTTATCGCTTCCGTTAAATACTTTGGTAAGATTTTTCACCTCAATAAATGCACTCATAATTTTCTTTTTAAAAATTGATGAGCAAAACTATTGAGGACGGCACAACCAGTCGCCCGGATGGACCCAGCCGGACATCTCTCTTTTTTTTAGCCTGAATCGATGATTGTTACAAAAGCCCGTTCCGGTATTCCGACGGAGTAAGACCGGTAAATTTCTTAAAAACCGTATTAAAAGTCGATTTGGAAGGGAAGCCCGCCTCAAGGGCAATGGCCAGTAGGGTATAATTTTTAAACTTCGGATGACTCAACAATTGCTTTACCTCTTCAACACGGTACTTATTGACAAAATCGTAGAAATTACTTTCGAGTCCGCTATTGATCACCTCCGAAAGCTGGTTCCTGCCCATGTTTACCATCTTTGCCAGCGAAGTGAGGGTTAACTCCGGATCGCAATAAGGTTTGTGCGTATCCATGTATTGCTGCAAACCGGAAGAAAGGGAGGCATCGATGGTTTTGGGTTTGGCTGGTTGGGTGGAATTTTGCACGGCAACTTCCGAAACATCCGCGTTCGAAAAGATGGATTTCTGAAACAAACCTTTGTAACCCAGCACAAATATGGATATGGCAAAAACAACCGATACCAGCGGGTTCATCCATTCGGTTCCAAAATGATGGATGGCCCCGGCAAACATAATGGCCAAAACAATAAACACCAGTACGAAAGCAACTAAAAAAGTGTTTAACCATGAAATATCAACTTGTTCGATATTGGAGAATTCCTGTTGGGCCGACAGGTTTACTTTTCGCGTAATTTTGACAATCTGAAACAGATATACAGAATATTGAACCAGCAAAACCGACCAGATGATGCCATTCAATAAGGTGGAATGCGAAGTTAAGGATTGAGCCCAAGCCGAATCGTCGCCATGGATAAAGGCCGGAATATGAACCGACATAAAGAAGACAAAAGGGATAAAATGCAACAGAGTGCTTAACGAAAAACGAAAATCATACTGTTCCAATTTCTTGACATATAGCCAAATCAAAGGAATCACAAGCATCAGAAAGGGCTCTTTGATACGATACGGGTCGTTAAGCGTTTGATGTATCTCCGGAATGATAAAAACAGAATGAACGATGCTTATACTCATTACCGAAAGCAAAATAGCCAGGTATTTATTCGCCACATTCTGCCTTTTGTTGTGGTTAAGCAAAAAAGCCATGTAGAATCCCTGAACAATACCGGCGTATATCAGAATTGAAATCAGGGTTTTCAAGCGTTTCTCTCTTTTTCCATTTGATTACGCAGGGTCATTGAAATACCATCAAAACCCCAGCTATCGGGATTCAGTTCATTGATCACAAAATAGTTTGTCAGATCGTTCGAACCCAGCGTGCGTTTTACCATCTCTTTTCCGGCCTTGATTACTTCCGCCATCTGTTCGGCCGAACTGGTTCCTTTCGAAATCTTGATTTCAATGGCACAAACCTTTTCGCGTTGATGGATATCGATTGGCTTTGATCCAATGATCCAGTTCGATTGATCAATTTCGTCAATCGTTAGTACAGTCAATTCAGGATCACGCCCCATCCGGTTTACGATCAGGTCCATTAATCCGTTAACCAATGACTCTTTTTGCTCCTGGCTCACCTGTTGCTTCACATATTTTACATTTACGAATGGCATAAATCGGTTTTTAGTTTTACTATTTTAAGTGAATGAATTTCTCCACGTTACCTGTTTGTGTCACACCCTCCCACCCGATTGCAACGGTCGGTACGGTGTTTTCAGGAACAAATCTATCACATTCTCCACTTCACGCCTCCTTGTTTGCCCCATTTTCTTGAAGAGAAGGTTTCTTTGGAGCTCATGCTGGTTCCGATGGCTATCGGAAGTGCCGACCGCTCAGTGCCGTTTATTTCATTTTTTATTTTGTCCGTATGGGTATCCATATTTCTTCTTCCGAATCGGGGTCTGCATTTTTGTATTGATCGCCCAATACTTCAAAATGGGGTCTGTCGTCTAACGAGTAAACAGAATTAGGAAGCCAGACGCCAAAAATATATTGAAAGATCCGATTATCGCTACTTGAACCTTTATAGTCGAAAACAGCGTAAAGTCCGGCTGTCAGTGTGAACGTTTCCATATCGCCGGGCACGTGCTCAAAGTCCGACACTTCAACTGCCGCCCATTTTTCAAAGAGATTAGCAGGTTTAAAGTCCTCAAAATAGGTCGGACTATAAATGGCCATAGAAATGAAATCATTGGTCAGTTTGTAGGAGATTTCTTTACGTCCGGGCATAAAGCTTCTCCATAGCTCTCCCGTCCTGTTGTCAGATAAACTCATGATTAACCGTTTACCTACCAGTTTCTTTTCGTTCAATTTTTCGATTCTTGGTTCCATCTTATATTTATCGTATCCGGGTGGTGTAATTTGAGACGCGGGCCGTTAACGATCATTCAGTTTTCGTTGCAAATCATTTTAATTCACCGCCTCTTTTCTGGGAATACCTACATAATACAAATCGAATCCCCCTTTTCCACCTGGTCGGTTGGACGAAAATATCATCAGATCATTGTCAAATTCCCATTTATTTGACCGTACAATTGGCCGGTATTCGTCATATTCCGTATTGATACCACTTCCGAAATTTATCGGTTTACTCCACTTCCCGTTTTCAAAACAGGAATAATATAAGTCATAACCTCCAAAGCCTCCATCGCGGTTTGAGGTGAAGACTAAAAGATTATTGGTAATGGAAGGACATTTGTCATCCGATGCGGAAGAAAGAATTGTATCCATCTCAACCGAAGCAGGTTCATTTTCAGATAAAATCTGGAGAATCTCTTTGCTGCTATCCGTTTTAACTTTATAAATGTCGAAATTGCCCTTTCGGCTTGAGGTAAAATAAAGTTCGGAGTGATTATTGTTGAATGTTGGATAGGCATCATCCGCATTGGAGTTTACAGATTGAACCAAACGGGGATTTTCATAATTTTCATTTTCAAGATTCTGTGTAAAGAAAATGTCCTGATTTCCGTTTAAATTGCTTGAATAGAGAAAAATGTACGACTCAAATCTTCCGTTACCATTCGTTCCATTGGATTTAACGCCCATTGGAATAAAGCAGGGACCAAATTCATCGAAAGGGGAATTAATTTTATTTAATGCACTTCTGATATTTCCATTTTCAATATAAACATCAAGGTTCGTGTGCGTATTATCATACATGTCGAGTTTGCCGCTTTTTTTGGAAAACTCAACCGACATTAATTTGTAAACAATGTCAAAATCCTTTCCCTGACTATTTCTGTTTGATGAAAAGCAAAAAGGGAATGTCTCTCCAAAAATCGGGATGTCTGAATTGTAGTCGTCAAATTCTGTGTTAAAATCTGTCAGGTTTGTAGGTGTAGTTGGGAAATGCCCAATTGAATAGTTGTTTCCGGAATTCGTACTAAATAAGTCACAAGAAAAGAATGTGCCTGATACTACGATTAAAAAAACGATTCCTTTTAAAATTCCATAATTTTTCATTCTCCCTTGCATTTAATCGTAAGACGTTTTAGCATTTTATCCATCGTTAGCTCAAAGTTGGTACTATTTCATTCAATTACAAAATTTTCAGTAAGTTGTTTTAAATATCAACACCATTTGATATTATATTCTTCCTATTTCATTCTGTTTTTTTGTTTGGGGTACTTTGCGACTTTGCACGACCTTGCATTAAAATTTCACGCAAAGCCGCCAAGGACGCAGAGCTGAAAATATGACATTATTATTTGCGTACTACTTAGTTGCCGGAATCAATTGTGCTAAGCGATTGTTCGACATGTCCGCCGACAACGATAGACTTCGAATACCGCTATCCTTTTCCTGATCGGATTGAAGAGCATTTGAGGGCTTTTTACTCCTACCCCATGCTTTCAATCCCCTCTCCCACTTGTTTGCAACTGCCTGCCCCGTAATCGGGGAGCGGGTTTTACAAAGTCGTTTGCAACGACCAATCAATAACTGGATCTGTTAAAATGAACGGCATGAAACTTCAAATTGGAGAACAATCATCGTGTTTATAGGTTCTTGTGGCTTTCTTCCCGTTAAAAACAAGAATAATCAACCTCTCCCCAATAAAACGGGGCAGGCAATTACAAACGAAGGGTGCCAGAAATTGTATCTTTATCAGGGTCTTTGACAACTCTTTGTAAGTGATTGATTTTTAATTTAGTGTTGTGAATGGCTTTCAAATTGTATCTTTATCAGGGTCTTTGACAAC
>DAOQAB010000144.1:0-7645 GCA_035353695.1 Prolixibacteraceae bacterium | reverse complement strand
GCCCGGTTATCACTGGCAATGGTTTTTACAAAAATGATAATTCGTTTCAACGCGCCTGTTTTTTCCATAAATGCCATTTGCAACAGCGAAGTGGCAACAATCATCGAAACAGACATCGAACGAATTAACCCGGCTCCTGTTGAACGGAGTATCACTTCCAACGAAGTCCCAAAAAAGAAAAAGGCAACCAGCGATATGGCCACCCACCCAACAATTCCGCTAATATCTGCCGGCTTTTTAAAGACGATGAGCATGAGCAGAATCACAATAATGGGCAGTAAGGTTAGTATTAAAGACATAATTATGTTAGTTGTGGTTTTAAAAGAACGACGAAAATACAAAATGCATTATCTAAATTCAAATAAAATTCACACAAAAATTAACACATTAGAATTTTAAAACCACAAATAATATTGAAAGCACTTTTTATACAGCCTTTTTGTTTTAAATTGTAATTGATGAAATAGACTGAGCGTTCAATCCGACCTGAATAAATCACCTTAATAGCAGGCTCAGAACAAACAAGATTCACGTATATTTGTTGATGAATGAAAATTTTTACAATTCATTTTTCTAAAATCAAAACCATGAAAAATTGGCTCTTCGGATTCCGGACAACAATTATATTACTGATTATTATCGCAGTTGCAATCATCTCAGCTACTTTCATAGAATCATCTGCCGGGACAGATAATGCTTGGGAAATTGTGTATGGAGCCAAATGGTTCGAATTCCTCCTGTTTTTGCTAACAATCAATATTGCAGGCAGTATATTCCTGTACAAAAGCTTCTCATTGGAAAAAATTTCGGTACCCCTGTTTCATCTTGCGTTTATCCTGATCCTAATCGGGGCATTTTTTACTCGATATACCGGGAAAGAAGGAATCGTATACATACGGGAAGGGGAAAAAACCAATACCGTTGTCACCAACGATAACCGTCCGATTGTATTGCCTTTCAATATTTATCTTGAAAAATTTGAATTGCAACGTTATCCCGGATCCCAATCGCCTTCGGGCTATTCGAGCTTTGTAAAGGTGGAAGATCCCCAGAAAGGGAAAAACTTCAGTTTTCACATTTACATGAACCACATTTTAAAATACCGTGGCTGGCGGTTCTTTCAAACTTCTTACGATACCGACGAAAAAGGCACTATACTATCTGCCACTCACGACACGATTGGCACAACGCTTACCTACTCGGGATATGCTCTCACGGTGTTGCTCCTGCTGGTTTCTCTTTTCATGCCGGGAACCTATTTCAGAAAACAGCTTTCAAAATTAAAAACGGTTGCCGTAATCACCCTTTTAATGGTAATTCCGTCCATCAGTTTTGGTTTTTCAATTGACCAAAAGGCTGTTGTCGACAAAAAACTCTCGGCAGAATTTGGAAAGCTGGTTATTCAGGATCCCCGGGGCCGGATGAAAACAATGAACACTTACGACAACGAATTCATGCGGAAGATATATGGAAAGGAATCGTTGCAAGGATATACTGCCGACCAGGTTGTGCTTTCAATGGCCGTTTTCCCCGAATACTGGCAAAACGTTCAAATGATTAAAATAAGCAACAAAGAGATCAACAACCTACTAAAAATCAACAGAAAATACATATCGTACAATGAACTTTTTTCCATTCATGGTGAATACCTTTTAGGTGATGCAATAAACAGCATCTTCAAAAAGCCGATGAATTCAAGGAATAAAACAGATAAAGCGTTGATCCAGCTCGACGAAAAAACCAATATTTTTCATTCGGTCCTGGAAAACGACGAATTGAATATCTTTCCTGTAAAAGGAGCCGAAAACCATAAGTGGTTCTCACCAAATGAAGCCTACAAGTATGCAACATCGCAGGAAGATTCGGTCTTCCTGAAAAACATCTTCACATTATACCTTTCGGAACTGGCACGAACAGAAGTAAGTGGAGAACAATTTCAGGTATATAAGTATTGTAACGCGATAAAAAACTACCAAAAGAACATTGGGGCTGAGGTGATTCTCCCTCCGCAAAAGATTAAGGCTGAAATCATTTACAACCAATTTGATATTTTCAAATGGGCCGAAATCATTGCCATAATCAGCGGATTCACCCTGCTGGTTTTCTTTTTCCTTTCTATTCTCAAAAACAAAAATCTCAACAAGAAACAATTTGTTGCTTTTCAGACTGTTGCCTTAATACTGCTTGCAGGTATCCTGACTGGTATTGGATTACGATGGTACATTGGCGGTTACATCCCGATTAACAATTCGTATGGAGTTATGATTTTTCTTTCTGCTGTTGTTCTGTTTGCAGGGCTGCTGGTCAGCCGAAAACAACCTGTTGTGCTGGCGTTATCGTTAATTTTGGCATTCACCTTCCTCTTGGTTGCCGGCATGAATAATGCGAACCCCGAAATCGGAAATCTTGTACCGGTTCTGAAATCCTACTGGTTAAGCATCCACGTAGCTGTAATCACCTCTTCATATGCGCTGTTTGCCATGGTAATGATGATGGCCCTGGTTAATATGACGCTCTACCTTGTCGCACCACCGGCAAATTACAGCCAGATTGTCGAGAAGACGAAACAACTGGGAGCCATGATCCAGGTATTTCTGATCATTGGGCTTTACCTGATGACCACGGGGACAATCCTTGGAGCCGTTTGGGCAAACGAATCGTGGGGCCATTACTGGAGCTGGGATTCCAAAGAATCGTGGGCACTGATCAGCATATTGGTTTATGCGTTTGTCGCTCATATTCGGTTAATTCCTTCTCTTCAAAATGAATTCTGGAAGAACATGGCTGCTTTCTGGGCCTTTTCTTCAATTCTGATGACGTTTTTTGGCGTAAACTATTTCCTTACAGGAATGCATTCGTATGCTGGCGAAGGTGATGCAACCATTCCTGCATGGCTCTATGTGGTTGTCATCCTACTGATAGTGTTTACCATATTATCCGGAAACCGGTTTCACAAACTCTCGATACCGGACGAACAACCCAAAAGTATTTCGCCCGAACAGTAAGTTTTGAGATTAAATTCTTCTGCTTTCTGCGATCTGAACACCCAATTTTCTAATAATTGAGTTAATTTAGCTTTATGCAAAATTCCGAACGGACATATTACCCTACAACTGCGGAAGCAATCCATCTGCTTGTACTGTATATTTTTATCCAGTCGTGTATTGATTTTCCTTTGGCTTTGATCGATTATCAGAAAGATACTAACTGGCTATCAAATCCTTGGATCAGTTTTTTCTCCAACGTGTGCGTGGTTTCCTTCATTTTTATTTATGGTTTCAGAAAAGCCAATAATAAATTCACCGAAGTCTTTGCGCTAAAAATGTTTAACCCGCTACTGATTATACCTATTATTATCCTCTTCCCAGGATTGCAATATCTGGTCGGATTCATCAATATCGGTATCGAAAAAGCAATACCATCGCCCCAGTGGTTTTGGGAACTGTTTGACAGGGTATTAAACAACCATTTTGGCTTTTGGGGTGCATTTATGAAAGTGGCAGTGCTGGCCCCAATTATTGAAGAGACATTTTTCCGGGGCATTATCATGCACGGGCTGATGAGGAACTACAAAAGTTGGTATGCCATTTTGATTTCAGGAATTCTCTTTTCGGTTTATCATCTGAATCCGTGGCAAATGTCGTATACCTTCTTCCTGGGACTGCTTCTGGGTTGGCTGATGGTACGGAGCCGTTCACTGCCCCTTTGCATCATCGCCCATTCCATCAATAACATCATCGTACTGCTATCGGTCACCACAAAAAAAGATTTTCCATTCAATTTCTTCCCGACAATTTCTCCCACGGGATCTATTCTGCTTAGTATCGGGCTAATTATCTTGGGCGTAGGGCTGGTTATTTTGTTCAGCCAAAAGAAGAAGATCGAAAAAAGTGCCTCGGGCAACGGATTATCAACGCTTTTAAATCGTCTAAAAAATCATTAATTACTATTTTTGTGGCTGATAATTTGCAATTATGATCACAATAGCCCTTTTCCTGTTCTATTCCCTCACCCCATTATTGATTTGGTATCTATGCGAAAACAGTAAGTTTTTCCATAAATTAGGCGCGGTCGTTATCATCTATCTCATCGGGATTTTAGTGGCAAACCTTTTCCTGTTTCCCATGGAAAGCGACGCATTCAGGAATCTTTTAGCGGGGAGGGCTTTTGTTCCAAAAGCCGATGCACTTGAATTACTTGACCAGGGAGTTATCAAGCACAACGATATGGTAATGAATCAGATTGCCTCTTTCCAAAACAGCATTCTGTCGTATATTATCCCGATCGCCATTCCGTTCTTACTCCTTTCATTCAACATAAAGGATCGCTCAAAGCTTTTGGGGAAAGGGATGAGTTCAATCATTCTGACTATTTCTCTACTGTTTATATGCTTATCTGGCTGCTTTTTTCTGTTCAAAAATTTCGTTGCCGATGTGTGGAATGTATCGGGAACAATTGTCGGTCTATTTTCTGGAGGAACGGCCGGACTTGCAACCATTTCGACGGCTCTTGGAACGACTCCAGCGGTATTTGTTATTATTCAATTATTTGGCCTGATTATTTCGATTGGCCTATTCATTTTTTTCATCACCAAAGGAAAACATGCTTTTGACGCCCCTCTTCTGGCTAATGAATCAGAAATCGAAACACCCCTTTTGGTTCAAGAAGAAACAATCAGCAATCCCACATCAAAAAAACAGTGGAAATCCGCTCTGGCTCTAGCGGGATTATTGGGAATTTCTATTTTCATTTTTGCAATCAGCTATTTTGCAAGTAAATTGGTGCCTTTCGAATATCAAAAACCAACGACCATCCTACTCGTTTTAATTTTGGGAATGCTCATCCGTTTTATCGAACCGCTGAAGAAAATTGAGCGAACCGCCGATGCCGGAAGCTATTTTCTGCTTTTATTCTGCCTGATCATTTCATCGATGTTCGATTTTCGGACATTCGTTCAGCCGGGAATGATCAGCCTGTTATTGCTCATTATCTTCTCGGTTGGAGCAGCGATATCTCTCACCATTTTATTATCAAAACCATTCGGCATTCACAAACAAACCACGCTGATTTCGCTCGTTTCTTTAATCATGCCATCACACATGGTCACAAACCTTGCCAATGTCCTGAAGAAAAACGAAATTATTCCAATAGCCAATACGATTGGTTCACTTGGATTTCTAATTAGCAGCTTTGGAGGAATCTTTCTCGCGTATATCCTTAAAATTCTGCAATAAAAGAAAGATTATTTCAGCTCCTCGTAATCCGCATCAATGGTGAGAAGTTGATCGGGCGGATTTTGCTTTTGGTATTTCCGGATTTTAAATGACATAAATATTTCTCCGATTCCATAAATAGCAACCACAACCCCAAAAAAGATCAATAAAGAAACCGCACTTTTAAAGGGGTTCGAAAGCATAAAGAACCCTCCAACCAATGCTAATATGGAAATAATGGTCGTAAGAACCGAAAAGCCATCGCCATTACGTCCTCCCATTCCAATAAGCTGAGCACCTCCAAGCAAAATAAGAACAAGACCAACCAGAAAAACGAAAAATCCTACAATAAATGAAGGGAATACGATGAAAATAGTCCCCGAAACCAAGCTGGCAGTCCCGCGGGGCAGCACCATTAATACATTCTGTTGCTTGGATCGATTGAACAGCGACACCAAAAAGCTGATCACCCCATCAAGAAGAAGCATCCCTCCAATTATCTGAATTACAAGTGTAATAGAAAGATCCGGAACAACCACAATGGCAATTCCCACGATGATCGCTAAAATACCCCGGAGAAGGTTACTCAATGGATTAACTGATTTATTGAAAAACATATCGATCAATTTTACTACAAAGATAAAGGATTGCAAAACCTCAGGAAATAACTTTTCAAAAATAAATTTCAATCTCTACTTTTCTTCTAAAAAGAGGCATCTTAAAATTAGGTTCAACGTGAGAATAATGTAGCATTCTATTTTTCAGAAAGAATCTTTCATTTTTGAAAAAAAGAATTTAACTTTATAAGTATCTGTGTGTTTATTAATAACATAACACAATATTTTGATTGGTCAAATTAAAACCTGATTTATGAAAAATCTCCTGCTAACATTGATCCCTCTGCTTTGCAATCTGGCCCCGATTTCCGGGCAAATCATCAGCCAGTATATCGAAACTTCGTCGGGAACAACACCGAAAGGAGTTGAAATTTGGAATAATACCTTATCGGAATTGAATTTTTCAACAAACCCACTGGTGATTGAGAAAGGAACCAACGGTGCAATACCTTCGCTGGATTTTACGTTAAGCTCAGGAACCCTTGCTTCCGGAAAAGTTATCGTCATTGGCAGCTCCGACATGCAAACAATAACCGAAGCCAATGGTTCGACCTTTTATCTTAAAGCCTTTTCTTTCAATGGCGATGATGCGCTGGTTGTAAAATACGGGGGAACAATAACCGACGTACTTGGTATCCCCGGATCGGACCCGGGAACAGCATGGACTGGGAATGGGGTTTCGACAGCGAACCAAAATATCGCACTGAGAACAGGAATCTACACCGGAGATACCGATGGATGGAGCAATCCTTCTGCCCGGTTTGAAACGATCTCAACCGATAATTCCATGACTGGCTTTGGGATCGCGCCACTCCTTCCCACCCCTGCGATAATCGTTTCTCCAGGAACCCTCTCCGATTTCAAATATCTGACCGGCAAAGGGCCATCTGCGAGCCAATCTTTTACCGTCAGCGGGGAACTCCTTTCGAATGATATCACGATCGCACCTTCTGCAAGTTACGAAATATCAACCGACAACATTCATTTTCAAGCCATTCCGATCAATCTTGCCCAATCGGGAGGAGATGTACCTGCTACCACCATTTTTGTTCGTTTAAAACGAGGATTACCTGCTGCCAGTTATTCTGAAAATGTAACCCTCTCCTCAACCGGAGTAAGCGACAAAGATGTTTTATGTATGGGTTATGTAAGTGCTGTCCCCAACGCATGGATCAATGAATTCCATTACGATAATGCAGGAAGCGATGAAAATGAATTTGTGGAGATTGTTATTCAGAATGCGGGCACGTTCAATCTCTCCGACTTTTCATTATCGCTCTACGATGGTGGCGACGGAACTACTTACAACAGCCAAACAATCAACAACTTTACCACAGGACGAACCGAGAATGGATTTACCTATTTTACTTGGTTCCCTTCATCCATTCAAAATGGGCCCGATGGTTTTTCGTTGAGCTTCCTCGATTCAGTACTTCAATTTATCAGTTATGAAGGAAAAATTACAGCAACCGATGGCCCGGCAAATGCCCTGACTTCGGATAATATCCTTGCCAGCGAAGGCACCACAACACCGGTTGGTCTTTCGCTCCAACTATATGGATCAGGAAACATCTATTCACACTTCACCTGGAGCCACCAACCTGAAACCCCCGGAGAAATAAATGCATATCAAAGCATTGGAGAATATATTCCACCAGTACCCTTCAATTTCAGGTTGACTATCCTGGCGTTTATACTGATCGCTTCAACCACTCTTTTCAGGAGAAGAAGTTAAAAAAGAAGAAAGGGTACATGGTTGTTTCCCCGCGGGAAATCTTCCACATACCCTTTTGTTTGGCGTGATCCAGACGGGGA
>DAOQAB010000143.1:1165-7768 GCA_035353695.1 Prolixibacteraceae bacterium | reverse complement strand
GGTAGTAATCTTTTGGTGAATGGTAAAATCACCTCCACTTGGAAAGGTAACCGTACCGGTTGGCGAAGGACACCCCCCAACAACGGTTGGTGTACCATAATTTACATCCCGGTATTCAATGGTGATGGATGAATTGGCTGCTATCTGATGATCGGTTGTATTATAATTAATTGTAGCGTCAGTAGTTGTAAAATTCAAAGGCGATGCTTCAGAAGGATTTTCCAACGGGTTTGGAGTGATGGAGATAATCTCATAGCTACCGGTGCCTCCTACTGCATGAATATTAAAGGTTGCAGAATTACCTTCACAAACATTTTGATACAAAGGAGGTACAATCAGACTCAGTGTAATTACAGGTTTAAATATAATACGTTGAGTCGTGACACCGGCACCAATTTCCGTAGTAAAACCCGCTTCATCGGTAACCCTCCAGCCTATCAGAAACTCCTGCCCTTCAGGAGCGGGAGAAAAATCATAGGTTGTAACAGTGGAATAGGAAATCCATTCTGAAACAGGGTTTTCGTCACTATCAAATACCCTCCATTCCAACACCAAATTTGCAGGAACTGTACAATTGTCACTCACCGTTGGCGGGACAATTGGCACACCTGAATTATGGCAAAAATCATAGGTAACAGAAGCCGGGAGTGGTCCGAACGTTGGAGGAGTTCCCACTCGTATATTCTGTGGTATAGAAGCTGATTTTCTTCCACATCGATCGGTTGCACTCCAATTTCGGGTAAAAGTCAATTCCTCACTTCCAGCCGCACTGCATATCCAATGAACTTCATCGTCAGTAGAAGTAGGAGGAGCTACCAAACCACTCACATCATCCGAGAATAAAGGAGCACTTGTAGTATAAGAACCTGTATTAACCCGCTGATCTGCGCGGATCAGAAAGTTTGAAATATCATAAACAAGCCCGGGAGTCGTTATTTCAACTTCAATTCGTATAACCACAAGTCGGTTTGACATTGGGTTGACATTCAAATCAATCAGATCTGGAGCAACCGTACCGGATACAGCACCTGTCAATGTTGCAAGTGTCGTTGGAAACGAAATACCATCCTGGCTTTCTAAAATACGGATAATATCTGTTGCAGAAGGTGTTCCCGTGCAAACAATATCAAAACTATAGTTCGCATTGGTATAATTATAAAAATCCAAAATCCCGGTATTGTTATTCCCCCCAGGAATAGAATAGTTAAAAGGACCAGGAGTAGATACCGTCACATTAGTTTGATTACCAGTAGTAAATGTAAGATAGTCAGTTTCAACATCATCGGGTAAAGGACTAGTAGGTGCTGATGCGTCAACAGAAATGGTATGCTGTTTGGTCGGGACAGGACAGTTATTCGCATCGGTAACTGTGATAGTATAAGTGCCTCCATTCAAATTTGAAAAAGTAAAATTTGGACCTGCTCCGCTTTGATTTGGCGGAGTTGTTGGTCCACCACTTACAGAAACGGTATAATTGGGAGTGCCTCCAGAAACAGCAACATCAAAAGTACCCGATCCCTCTGTACAGGCATAACTACCCGTTACCGAAAAGGAAATAGCTGATGGTTGAGTAATTGTTATTGACTTTGTATCAGTAGTGCCATCGGAAGCATCAACAACCCTTACTGAATGATTCCCAGCTCCAACATTAGTATATGTTGTATTTGTTCCCTGAGAAGCACCATCAAGAAAAAATTCATATGGACCAGTTCCTGAAACTACTGTTGCGGTAATAGTTGTCGTTCCTCCATTACAATTAAGAGGATTTTGATCTGCAGTCAAATCATTCAAACTAACCTGACAAAAAGCATTATTGGAAATAACTAAACAAAAACCCACCAGCAAGCAAGCCAACACCCTGGTGCCGCCTGTTTTGCCTCTTTTCTTTACCTGTCGATTACCGGAAGTTTCCATTGTCAATTCCTTTCCGAAATAAGTTGTTGCTTAATCCCTTCAAAAATAGAAAGAATTTTTGAATGAAGGCATACGATGAATAAAAAATATGCCGGAGGAGAGGTACTGGCATCTGAAATGGAAGCTGCCGACCCACCGTAGGCGGGGATACTGGATGCTGGATGTAAATGCTTAAGTGACGTTGACCGTTTTTTTTCTCTATTGTCTTTTTTTTAAACGGTTGTCATGGTTAACGGTCGCCAAGTCGCCCTGCTGGATGCTGGATGCTGGAAAATCTATCTCATTTTTACTTATCTTTGTCAAAAATGCACGGAATGTATGTTAGAAGCATCAACAGAAAAAGTATTGCAACAACTGGCGTGGGATTATCATATTCCTCCCGAAGACATTGAATTGGTACTAAAAGGAGAAAGCAGCCTTGCTGGACATTATACCCGCAAGATGCTATTTAAAAAAATCATTGAATCATACTCATGGTTTACAGTACTCCAGCTTTTTTCGCTTACCGACATACAAACTTTACTGACCGATGAGTTAATACAGCAATTCAGATCTTCATCATTACGGAAGCAATATGGGTTCATACAAAAAAGATTACAACAAATTATACCTGCTGCAAGATAAGTTCCTCTGCTGGTTCCGCTTATTTCAATTTCCCTTTTACCTTACAGGAGGAACAGCTCTTGGCCGCTTTTATTTGAACCACCGTTTCAGCGAAGACCTTGATTTTTTTGTAAATGCCGACCCTGATTTTGGCGTGTACATTGATAAAATAAAGAAAGAAATAACCAATCATTTTGACGCGGATATTCAGCAATCACTTTTTACCGATGACTTTTGCCGTATTTTTATTGAAGAAAAAGGATCAATTCTGAAAATAGAATTTGTCAATGATGTCGCCTATAGGGCTGGTCAACCCATGGAATACAACTATGGCAAAATAGATACCCCCGAAAATATTTTAGCAAATAAACTTACCGCCGTTGTTGGGCGCGATGAACCCAAAGACGTTTTTGACATCATACACCTGAGTTTGAATTACTCTTTTAACTGGCAAGAGATTTTCTTTCATTCGAAAGAGAAAACAGTCATAAATGAAATTGATGTAGAAGAGCGTCTCTATTCTTTTCCTGTCGAGTGGTTCGAAAATATTCACTGGATTTTATCTCCGGTTGAAATACAATTCTACAAAAATACCATAAACCAAATTGCTGATGACTTTCTGCTTGGTAAAGGCAATTCATTGGGCGCAGAAAGAGCTCCAATTAACAAAGCGACGCCACTTGAAAGGCTCCCTTAAGAATGCTGGAGATGGATCCTGGATGCTCGATGTAAGATACTAGATGTTAGTTGGGTGCCTGCGACCATCTGTGTTAATTGGTGGTGAAACTGCTCGCAGATTTTCAAACTCTCTTCAAGCGTATCATTCAAATTTTCTTTCAACATAACTGTACCGATGTTTCATGGATTGTATGCACAAAGACCGAATTCTCAGAAACTGGGTGTTCCAGCACCACGTCAATTTTCTGATCCCCAATTTTCAAAACCAGATCGGTCAGAAAATTAATTTTATGTACCACATTAAGCTGTCGGGTATCGGGGTGACTAATATACAAATCGATATCCCCTCCCCGCTTCCGGTCGTCGGTACGAGATCCGAAAAGGAAAACATGGACTTCATTGCCAAAATGTTGCTTTGCCAGTGTCCGTATTGCTGCTATTTCAAATTCGTTTAACCTCATATCGCAAAGGTAGAAGTTCAAAAATAAAAAGGCAAATATAGTTTCATGGACAACATTTAATCACAGGAACGCAGGAACTCGGATACTGCCTGCCCACCGTAGGCGGGGATACTAGATTTTAGATATTAGATTACCCTTCATAGCTTTAACGCAGGGGGGGGTGCTGGATATTGGGTGCTGGATGCTAGATAGATATTAGATGCTAGATATTAGATAGAACGTGTATAATGTTCGATGATAGACACTTAATGTTAGATAAAACGTCCCCTCTTTAGGGGGCCGGAGGTTATTCGTAATTCGTGGACAAACCCAAGGGAGCCTGCCACCAATTTGCATCCCATTATATTACTCTGAAAGAGTTTGATTTTCATCACCTCCGGCAACGCCGGGGGGTGCTCACAACAAACAAACAACAACTCTGAAGGAGTTGAATTTGTCTCCAAACGAGAGAATCTATTTTCTATGAGGTAATTATTCAACCCCGTCAGGGTTGGTTCTCTCGGTAGCGAATATTCTACCCCCCAAATGCTTTGGGGGTGATGGACATAAAACCCTCCGGGTTTCTTAAGGATTGATTCAAACTCCGAGGATCAATGTTTTTTTATCTGTGGCGATCTGTATAATCTACCTCCAGTGATTTTAAATTTTGTGGATCATTCAATCACTCTATCATTCCCTCATTCAGTCATTCAGTCATTTCCCTAATCCCTGCGCATAATGCCGTAGCAGATGATCTTAACAATGTTATCGACCGATAATTCGATGTCGGCAGCGCTGTAATTTCCGGCCGAAAGAGGCATTTCCAGACCCTTGATCGCGGTAGTAATCCCAATGGCGGTCAGGTTCAGGTCGTCGATATGGAATTTCTCGCGACGAACCCCTTCAATAAGGATTCGCTTGATCATCCGGATCTCATCCTTCTCATTCCGGGTTTTGATCTCATCGACAAAACCGATGGCCGTTACATCGTTTTCCAGCGCATTATAAAGGTTCGCCAATTCACGAAAAGTAGCCAGTTTGGTCAGAATATACTCCCGCAATTTTTCTTCGGGATCCATCGACCGGAAAACCACCTTTTCGAGAGCCTGCTTCAGGATATCGACCTCCTTGTCGATCACCGCCTGAAAGAGGTCCTCCTTGCTGCTAAAGTAATAATAAAGAGAACTTTTCCCCTTTCGTACCGCGTTTGCAATATCATCGAGGGTTGTTTTCTTATACCCATACTTACTAAAGATTTCCTGGGCAATTTGAAGGATTTGCTCCCTGTTAAGGTCCTTCCTATTCGCACCGTTATCAATTGCTGCCATTGGTGTAAGGTTTAAAAAGTTGAATGAAGATAATAAAAAAAACTGATAAGTAAACAATTTGAAATACTTATCTGTAAAAAAAACTACTTTTTCACCCTTTCAGAGTAAGTATTGTCGCGTGTGTCCACTTTAATTACGTCGCCGGTATTGATAAAAATGGGTACCATGACGGTAGCCCCTGTTTCAACAGTAGCCGGTTTAAGAGCGGTTGAAGTAGCAGTGTTTCCTTTGTCGCCCGGTTCGGTATAGGTTACTTCCAGTTCAACAAACGGAGGCATCTCTAGGGTTAACGGGGTCTCGGTCTCAGCGTGGAAGCTGATGTCAACCACATTGCCCTCTTTCAATAATCCCGGGTTCTCGATCATGGCTTCAGGCACCGATATTTGCTCAAAAGTTTCGATATTCATGAAGTTGAAGCCCATATCGTCTTTGTAAAGATACTGGTATTGACGACGTTCAATCCGAACCACATTAATCCGAACCCCCGAAGAGAAGGTATTGTCAATCACCTTGCCGGTTTTTACGTTCTTCAGTTTGGTACGCACAAATGCGGGTCCTTTTCCGGGTTTTACATGCTGAAACGAAACAATAGAGAATAACTGGTCGTTCAACTCGATACACATCCCATTTTTTATATCTGCAGTAGTTGCCATAAAGAAATCAAATTTTTAATTTTTTAAAAACGATGCAAAAATAAAAAAACAATTGGAAAAAGTTAAAACATTGTGAAAATGTGCGATCGTGCCAATGTGCCAATGGATTATTATCCCTAATTTTATGGAAAAAGAAACATTTTAACATCATTCATAAAAATATCTTTTTTTGTAGTGAGACAACGCTCGACCCTCCCGAACGAAAATACGTAAGCAGGTAAATAAAAATGAGAAAATTGATGAAGAGAACGGCACTTATATTATCCATCCTTTTTAGCAATGCCCTTGTTGCCCAGGTCCACACCGAAAAACTTCAGTTTGAGATCCGTTTTGGCTTGATCAATGGCGGAGAAGCGGTTTATGAAACAACCGAAACCAATGAAAATAAGAGCAATGAGATTCATGCCATGCTGCGTGTTCATACCACCGGCTTAATCAATAAAATTTATAAAGTCGACGATTGTTTTGAAAGCACCTTCACCAAAGATCAATTACTACCGAATCGATCAATGAAAGTGTTAAAAGAGCAAAAGTACCGTTTCGAAGAAGAAGTAGAATTTGATCAGGAAAAAGAGGTTGCTTTAATCAATCAATCGGGTTCGCAAAACATAAAAAGAGGCATTTGTGATGTTACCTCATTGATGGCTCACCTGCGTTTTTCGGGAAAACTTGATCATCTCAGTCAAAATCAGCTAATCGAAATTCCTTTTTGGGACACCGCCGAGTGGTACCTGCTTAAAATCAAATATACCGGAATTGAAACGATTCAAACCCCATTTGGCGAAACAGCCTGTTTGCGGTTAGAACCACAGGAGGTTTCCGGCCGCTTTTTCAACAAAAAGAACCCGATGAATATCTGGGTCAGCAATGACGAACGAAAGTTACCGCTACGAATGGAGCTGAATTTCACCATCGGATCGGTGAAATGCGAACTAACCCCCCACCCCCTAAAGGGGGAGTAACAAAATACCAAATCTGAAAGATTTG
>DAOQAB010000143.1:0-1065 GCA_035353695.1 Prolixibacteraceae bacterium | reverse complement strand
GGTGGGGGGTGGATTTAACACTTTGTTTTGGGGTACCGTTGCAATAAAATCTTTCAGATAAAAAGGTTCGAAATAGGCCACATCGACGAAGTCGTGAGCCTGGTACATCCGATTGGCAAGGGTTGCCATGTGCGTAGCCGAAGCGACAATTCCATCCACAAAACAAAATGGTTGACCGGCTAACACGGTTTTGCACTTGGCAGAACCATTTCCGAACAATAGCAACCGCGAATGTTGGGCCATATCGGAAAAAGAAGCATCATCCACCACCAGCGCATTCACCTCGACCAGCGGATTCAATGCCGGATCGTAAACGGCCGTATAAACCTCCATCCGCCGTGCATCGATCATGGGCACCAACCGGTCGGAAGGAGTGATTGCCAACCCATACTTCTCTGAATTTTCAACCACATGCGATGCCATCGCCTGAAGGGAGCTAACCGCCATTAAAGGAATATCGGCGCCATAGCAAAACCCCTTGGCTGCCGAAACACCAATGCGCAAACCGGTGTACGACCCCGGCCCCCTGCTGACCGCCACAGCATCGAAAGCCGAAGCGTTCAAGCCATTCGACGCGAGTAACTCCTTCATGAACAGGGTCAACAGTTTTGAATGGTTCTGTCCCGAGACATCTTCGCGGTAATCAACCACTTTCCCATCCTCAACCAGTGCCACCGAACACACCTCGGTTGAAGTTTCCAAACATAAAATCCGTACCATTTCGAATAATTTGAGTGCACAAAAATAGGAAAAACAGAGATAACCACAGCAGGGTTTCCTTGTAAAAGAGAACAATACTCCCCCATCGGCAACAACGATGAAAACAGATACCGCTCTTGAAAAAACATTTATCAAAAAAATATCAATTCTGATCAAAAAACGAGTTACTGAGAACAATTGTGTTCTGGAATACCGACATTTATGTTATCTTTGAATAATTTTACAACCCCAACGGGTTAAAGTAGCTACATTTTAAAACGAAGACAAACGAGAAGGGAAAATGTTCGTGAAAAACTGGGGCATCATACGATTGATTGAATCAGCCGTGAGAACAACTTTGTGCAT
>DAOQAB010000142.1:2032-7924 GCA_035353695.1 Prolixibacteraceae bacterium | reverse complement strand
CCCATAAGGGAAGATTCCATGCAGGAATTACTTGGCAAATACAAGGGTGGTTCCGATATTCTGGAAATACTGCTTCATGGCAACCACATCGAAAGGGTTAAATATCAATCGCAAACGTTTTACATTCGAAAATTTCA
The DNA here is from genome assembly GCA_035353695.1 of Prolixibacteraceae bacterium. Classification (GTDB taxonomy): domain Bacteria; phylum Bacteroidota; class Bacteroidia; order Bacteroidales; family Prolixibacteraceae; genus CAYMTR01. The sequence goes on along the minus strand of DAOQAB010000142.1, from coordinate 7,787 downwards.
CATTTAACATGCTACTGCCAATTATCAAATATGGATCTTCACTTTTACGGCAAAAAACACTTGAGGTGTCGTCCAAAGAGAAGTATCGCGAACTGGTCGATAATCTTTTTGACTCCCTTAACACAAAGGAAGGGATTGGACTTGCGGCACCTCAAATTGGAGTTTTGAAAAAGATTTTTGTCATTGATGTTTCGTTCAATGAAGAGAAAGAAGATGAGGTACAGCATTTCAGAAAAGCATTTATAAATCCTTCTGTTCTAAGAAAAAGTGATGAAGAAGTTTATTACAAAGAAGGTTGCCTGAGCATACCCGGTATTTATGAGGATGTTCTTCGACCTGAGTCGATAACGGTTAATTATTTCGACAGTGATTTCAATTTTATTGAAGAAAATCTTGACGGAATTGTTGCGCGGGTTTTTCAGCACGAATATGACCATCTCGAAGGAGTGTTATTTATAGATCGGCTCAATCCGTTAAAACGGAAATTACTTTCCGGAAAATTAAGTCAAATTAAAAAATCAGATAAATGAAACCAAATCAAAAATTTGAAAAGACAAAAACCCCAAATATCAAAAACATAATTCTTGTTGCATCGGGCAAAGGGGGCGTTGGAAAATCGACAGTTGCCACGGGGCTTGCTCTGTCATTATCACTCGAAGGTTATTCCGTCGGTCTATTCGATGCCGATATTTACGGGCCTTCGATCCCGGTTTTTTTTAACCTCGACAACGAATATCCGAAAATGAAAATGGAGGATGGCGTGAATGTTATTGAACCATTCGAAAAGTTTGGGATTAAGGTTATGTCAATAGGTTTTCTTATCGACCCTAAACAGGCTTTGCTCTGGCGTGGGCCAATGGCCTCGAATGCACTCAAGCAGTTGTTGAATGAAACAAACTGGGGCAATCTCGACTACCTGATAATTGACACACCTCCCGGAACCGGCGACATTCATCTCACACTTCTGCAGCAATACGAAATAAATGGAGCAATTGTGGTTACAACTCCACAAGAAATGGCTTTGGTCGATGTTCAAAAGGTCATTACCATGTTCAACAACAAAGATGTGGGTGTTCCTGTGATGGGAATTGTTGAAAACATGGCTTGGTTTACCCCGTCGATCCATCCCGATGAAAAGTATTTCCTTTTTGGAAAAGGTGGAGGTGAGCTTCTTGCGAATGAATTTGATATTCCCCTGTTAACCCAGATTCCTTTGACCGAGAGGCTTTGCAATAGTTGCGATCAAGGTAACTTGAATGAATTATTAGCTGATAACGCAGTTAAGCAGGCATACAATCAGCTTCTCGACGGTATTCTAAAGAAAAAGTAATGATGGGGCATGTTGACAAACGGCGAAATTGAAGAACGCACCAAAAGGGCAGTAAAATACTTTGAAGAAGGGTATAATTGCGCCCAGTCGGTGTTGCTGGCCTATACCGATTTATATGGACTCGATAAAGAAATAGCGGCAAAAATGGCCACATCGTTTGGTGGGGGCATGGGGCGATTGCGCGAAGTGTGTGGCGCAGTAAGCGGTATGCTTATGGTAATGGGGCTTGAATATCCTTTTCTTGACACAAAAAACAAGACATTGAAAAACGAGAATTACCGGAAAGTACAAGAAACCGCAGCCGAATTTAAAGCAGACATGGGGTCGATTATTTGTGCCGATTTGCTTAACTTAAAGCGGGAAGCACAGCATTATGAATCAGCTGAACGAACCAAAGAATATTATGCTACCAGGCCATGTGCCCGGTGTGTGGCAAAAGCAGCAGAGATAACAGGTAAAAACATTTCAAAATGAGTGGAAAAAGAATTATCGTAATCGGCGGATCGGCAGCCGGCCCGAAAGCAGCGTCAAAAGCACGCCGCATGGACGAAAACGCCGAGATTACCATTTATCAGAAAGCCTCTGACCTTTCAATGGCTTCGTGTGGTTATCCCTATTACATTGGTGGTTTTTTCGACGACCGTAATCAATTGCTCTGTTCGCCAGCTGGTGTTGTGCGCGATTCAAAATTCTTTTGGAATGCTAAGAAAATTACCACAAAGGTGAAAACCGAAGTGAATGCGATCGATCGTCAAAACAAACGAATAGAATTCACGGATTTGGCTACCGGAGAAAAAGGTGTTGCAGAATATGATAAACTGGTGATTTCTACTGGCGCAATGGCTCGAAAAACGCCCATTCCTGGTGTCGACCTGGATGGCGTTACAACCTTACAATCGTTGCCCGATGCCGATTACCTCCGGAAAGTTCACGATGAAGGCAAAATCAAAAAAGCCGTGGTGATTGGAGGAGGTCTTATCGGAATTGAAACCTGTGAAGCCTTGCATTTGGCTGGAATAGAGATCACCCTGATTGAATTGCTCCCGCAGTTGCTTACCTCCCTCGACAAACAGATGGCGAAGTTGGTTGAAAAATATGTGCAAACCAAAGCCAACGTGATCCTTGAAAACGGTGTGGCAGCTTTTTTGGGTGAAAACGGAAAACTGACAGCCGTGAAATTACAAAACGGCACCGAAATACCCTGTGAACTGGCAGTTGTCGCAATAGGTGTTACACCAAACAACAAATTAGCTAAAGAGGCAGGCTTGACAATTGGGCAAACGGGAGGTATTGTTGTCGATGAATACATGCAGACTTCCGATCCCGATATTTATGCGGTTGGTGATTGTATCGAAATTACCAATTTGATAACGAATAATAAGGTTCATGCTCCCTATGGCGATTTGGCGAACCTTCAGGGGCGTGTGGCTGGAGAAAATGTCATCTCGGGAAATGTTGCTTCTTTCCCTGGGACCATTCAAACGGGTATTTGCAAGGTATTCGATTATGGCGTAGGCGCTACCGGGCTTTCGGAACAGAATGCTATTAAAAATGGTGTTAAAAATATTGAAACAGTCATTAATGCCAGTCTCGATAAACCGGGTTTTATGAAAGGCAAACTTCTTATAACGAAGCTTGTGGTAGATAAATCGACCGAAAAGATATTAGGAGCACAAGTTGTTGGCCCGGGTGACGTGAGCAAACAGGTTGCGATATGGGCAATGGCAATAAAAGGGAACCTTACGGTAACCGACATGGTAAATGCCGACCTTCCGTATGCACCTCCCTATTCGCTGGCAATCGATCACACTATTGCTACGGCTCATATTATGCAGGATAAATTGGCTGGGTATTTTATCGGGATTTCAGCCGAGCAGTTGAAAGAAAAACTCGACAACAAAGAACCCGTTGTTTTGTTGGATTTCCGTAACCCCGATGAATATGAACAAATGCGCTTGGGAATTGGAGAGAAACTTATACCTCTGGGGCAGCTTCGCAAACGAATGGAAGAAATGCCACAAGATAAGGCTACAGAAATAATTGCATGGTGTAAAATATCCTTACGCGGATATGAAGCAGCTCTGATCCTTCAGGCGAACGGTTATACGAATGTTAAAGTTCTGGAAGGTGGTATCATGGCCTGGCCTTTTGCCAGAGAAAAATAGTATAAAAACCTGTTTGCGGTGTTTGTTTAAAATCGGTCATAAAAGCCGAAACTTTTTTGATTTTTGAAGTATAAATAGTTATTTCGGTGAGCGAACAATTTATGCGAATTAAAAGGATGATCAATGGAACTGCTTGACCGATTAAAAAAGGATGTCCGCTTTATCGAAGGGCTCAACTCCTGTCTTAACTGTGGAATGTGCACGGCCGTGTGCCCGGCAGCTCAGTTTTATGACTACGATCCTCGGGTAATTGCCGATACTCTTCAACGGGGTGATGAGGCGGAGATTGAAAAATTGATGAAGAGCGACACCATCTGGTATTGTGGCGAATGCCTTTCGTGCAAAACCCGGTGTCCCAGAGGCAATACTCCGGGATATCTGATCCAGTCGCTCCGGAACCTGGCACAGGAAAATGGCTATTTTGCCCTTTCGGAACGGGGACGGCAACAACTGGAGATAAAACGCCGGATTGGGGACACCATCCTGAAATATGGTTACTGTGTGTATGTCGACGAAATCGAAACAGGTTATCATCCCGAACAAGGACCTGTGTGGGATTGGTTCCGGCAAAACACCGGTACCATTATGCAACGGATTGGTGCCAATTATCACGGCACTGGTGCTGGGACTTTGCGGCAAATCAGTCACAACGATCTGGATGAACTCCGTGCAATATTTGATGAGACTGGCGCATTGAAGCGTTTCGATGATATTGAAAAAATTTCAGCTCATGATTAAAGAAGGAAAAGAGAAAGTTTGGCTCGATTATCAAAAGGAGATTGCTCCCGATCATTACTACTATGCCCGGAGTTGCATTCGTCAGAATTTCTTTCCGGGTTCGGAAGAGACGTTTTTGAAAATTGTCGGGAAGGTACTGGGTAAGGATATCTACGATGATCCGCACCAAACTACCTGCACCGGCATTGCCTATCATTCCGATATTGTTCCCATGGAAACGACCATGGCCGTGGTGGCCCGTCAGTTTTCACTGATGAACGAAGCGGGTTATACCCATTTCATCCCTTCGTGTGTTACCTCGTTTGGCATTTACATCGAAATGATCGAAACCTGGCTCCATTTTCCAGAAACACTGGAACAAACGAAAGAACACCTGCTCAAGGCTACGGGGCGGAGTTTTGTGTTGCCTGAGAATCTGGTGCATACCAGCGATATCATTTATAAATTCAGAAATGAAATTGCTGCTTTGGCAAAAGTACGACTGGTAAACAAGCATACCGGAAAGCCGTTGCGTGTGGTTGAACACATTGGCTGTCATTATGCCAAAATATTTCCCAAGAAGGGAATTGGCGGCGCCGAGTTCCCCAGTGTACTTACCGGCATGGTCGAAGCGTGGGGCGGTGAGGTGAGCGATTATCCCGAACGAAGGCATTGTTGTGGTTTTGGTTTCCGGAATTACATTGTTAAGGAGAACCGTGGTTATTCCATTTCCAATACCAAAAAGAAATTTGATTCGATGGAACCGTTTAAACCCGATTTCATTGTGACCAATTGCCCGGGTTGTACCTTTTTTATGGATCGCTGGCAATATGTGCTGGCCGAAACCGAAGGAAAAACATATGCTGAAAATGGCCGCGGGATCCCGGTGCTGACTTACGAAGAGATGACTGGCTTGGTGTTGGGATTCGATCCCTGGGAGATGGGAATGCAGCTTCATCAGGTGAGTGTCGAATCGTTGCTCGACAAAATGGATATTACGTACGACCGTGACAAAAAATACCTTGGCCACGAAAACCAGTTTATCGGTGTGCCCGAAAAACCGGAGGTGCTGAAAGTATAAAAGTTGGGAAGTTGAAGAAGATGTTCCGAAATAGCATGGCAATTTTCATGGTGGTAATACTACTATTGCCATCTGTTGTCAAACTGGAACACCACCACGATCATTTTGTTTGCCATGCAAAAACAGAGAAGCATTATCATATTTACAGAACTTTTTATTCCTGTTTCTCCAGGTAAAATATGTAATTTTTGCTTCTTTTATATTGAAAGTGCAATTTCGTGTGCAAATTTTATCCTTTCAAAATATGCCTTGCTTTCACCAAAAACCTAGCTTGGTTTCATCAAAAACCTAGCTTGATTTCATCCAAAACCTAACGTGGTTTTACTCAAAACCAAGCTTGATTTTATTCAAAACCTAATGTGGTTTTACCGGAAATCACGCTTGATCAGCAGGAACATCTAAGCATGTTCTAACTTATTCTTTGTTGATCAATGTTCTGAGAAAATCTTCCGGGGTAAACAC
>DAOQAB010000142.1:0-1932 GCA_035353695.1 Prolixibacteraceae bacterium | reverse complement strand
TTTGGTTCAGGACAAATGCCATAATACCATTAAGAAAATTCCTTTATTCTCCATCCATTTCGTCAAATCCGTTAAAAGGGATGTCGTCATCCGGATCGTGGTCGAACGGGCCTACTCCCGGAGGGTTGAAAAGCCCCCAGCGGTCGATCACATAGTTCCATGGATCGAAACCAGCCACCCAGTCAATAAACAGCAAACGATATTCCTCAATCAGGTCACGGACAATCTGAAAATATTCAACATGTTCGAAGCCATACATTTCGAGTGAGTGATTTTGGATTTTTAAATCCATGGCAGCTTTCCGGATAATGGTGGCAGCTTCCATTTTGATATCGTAGAGCTGCCCGCCTTCAGCGCCTGCAATTTTGACCGTCAGGAGCATAGCGTCTTCATACATCACACCTTTTATCAGAGCAAGTTGCTCGTTATCATCGGGAATTAGTTCGCAAATCCGATCAACAACATCAAATATTTCCCGGCCTTTCTTAAAAATGGGAAGCTCGCGTGGATTAATGCGTTGGCTTTTAAAATCGTTGTAATCATCGTCGTCTTCGTCAAACATCGTGTCTCGATTAAATGGTTGGTACCCTCAAAGGTAAAAAAAATGCTGGCGATTTTAATTCTATAAATCTAGCCATGTTTGCTGATCTCAATCAGTGAATCCCGGTTAACAATTTCGATATCTTTTTCTTTCAGCCTGATCAGTCCATCCTTTTCAAAACTCTTTAGCAGTTTTACGGTGCTTTCTGTCGAAATGCCTGCAAAATCGGCAATATCCTTTCTCGAAAGCAATTGAAACAGTTCATGGTTTTCACTTTTCAGTCCATCGAGATAGAGCAAGGCGTCAGCCAATCGTCCGTTCATCTGTTTGTATAAGATGGTTGCCATCTTTTCGTACAGATTTGAATTTTGCTCAAAATAACGGCGAACGATATGGGTGGCAAATGTCCCGTTCTGATGACAAACCTGGTTAATGGCTTCTTTCTCAATTAGGAAAACCTGACATTCGGTGAGTGCAACCGAAGAATAGTTAAAGACATTTCGTTGAAATACCGCCGACAATCCGATAAACTCTCCGGGTTTGATAATGCGCAGGTTGAAGGTTTTGTTGCCTTCGCCTTCGATGTATTGGATAGCCATACCCTTAATAAGGAAAAGAGTGTACGATGTAAATGCTCCCTGTTTGGTTAGGTTGTCCCCTTTGCGGAAAAGTATTTGTGTTTTACTGTTCCGTACCAGTTGCACCTCTTCGGGCGAAAGTGTTTGAAAACAAGGTGCCTGTATATCGCAAATAAAATCGCTGTCGGTATCGAGAATGGTCTTCATTTCCGTATCTGTAATTATATGAAGGTGTAAAGTTATCATTATCTCAATAAAAAAGTTGAGGAAAATCAATCGAAAGCTTGTGATCACCGGCTCCTTATTTCTTTATCAGAAGAACAACGGACAATACCTTTGTCTTATTACAAAACAGAGCAGAAGGAAATGTTGTACACGAATTTAAAACATATAGAAAGCGAGGACGAACACCGGCAAATTATCCAACAGAATGAACAGGTAGTCGTTGTTTGCGGGCGCATGGATGCAGCCTCGGTGTCGGTGTATCGTGTCGCTGAGATGTTGATGGCGGCGTATCCTGGTGTGAAGTTTTGTGATATGGAGTTTGATAATCCGCAGTCACAGTTCCTGTGCGATTTGTTTCATGAACCGGAAAAGCAGAACCTTCCTCTGACAATTTATTACCAAGATGGATGTCCGGTGCGGTTTATTTCGGGGATGCAAACCACGGAGCAGGTTGCTGGCAATCTTGAAAAAATGCTTAAAGAAGCAAGATTGACTGTAGAGACAATTTGAATTTTGTGATAATGTAATGTGTTTAAAATAATGAAGTAAAGATATGAAAACAGTTTTAATGGTATTGGGAGCAATTGT
>DAOQAB010000141.1:0-7981 GCA_035353695.1 Prolixibacteraceae bacterium | reverse complement strand
CTTCGATTTTGTCCAAATTTTTCAGGATCCTTAATCCCGGTGGGCATTTGGTTATTGCCGATTTATATCCCGAAGATGGGTCCTTTCATGGTGAAGGGTTTACCGGTCACAATGGTTTCGATACCGAAGAGTTGTGTAATCAACTTCGTGATTTGGGGTTCAAAAATCCTAAACAGGAACCATGCTTTGTCGTGAAAAAACCAGTAGATGGAAATGTCGTAAAGGAATTCCCGGTTTTTATCCTTACGGCAACCAAATAACGATGCCTCGGCCAAAACGAAAGCGGACAATGGAAAAACCTCCGGTGATGGAGGGATTCAAGCCTTTTGGTATTCCGATGATCAATCTGGAGCCGGAGATTTTGCTTTACGAGGAGTATGAAGCGATTCGTTTGGCCGATTATGAAGGAATGACACAGGAACAGGCAGCGGGGCAGATGGATGTTTCGCGCCCAACTTTCACCCGTATATATGAAAAAGCCCGGTGCACCATAGCAAAAGCCTTTGTGGAGGGCAAAGCTATTTTTATTGAAGGCGGTGATTTTCAAACCGACAATTGCTGGTACCGTTGTGAAAATTGCCACAAATTAAATATCGTTCCCTGTGATACCGATACCTGTAATTATTGTCAATCGAAGTCATTGAGAAGATTAAACAAAAAAATGGATTGAACAATGGAGACAAATCAATATAATGGTTATTGTATCTGCGTGCATTGCAATACGCGGATACTTCATGCCAGAGGGATACCTTGTCGTGAAACCAATTGTCCGGTTTGTGGCAAACGGATGATGCGCGAAGGGGGTTACCACCATCAATTATACAACCAAAAGAAAGGAGAGATTAATCATGATGAAAGTAGCAGTACCCACCAGGGGAAATGTTGTTGACAGCCATTTTGGCCATTGTGAAATGTACACCGTTTTCACCGTTGGTGATGACAAAAAGATTGAGAACACGGAAATTGTGCCTTCTCCTCAGGGGTGTGGTTGCAAAAGCAATATTGCTTCCGTGCTGAAAGAGATGGGCGTAACAGTAATGCTTGCCGGGAATATGGGCGATGGTGCACTTAATGTACTGGGGCGTAATGGGATCAAGGTTTTCAGAGGGTGCAACGGCGACGTGCGGCAACTGGTCGAAACCTATCTGAAAGGCTATGTGTTCGATTCGGGTGAAGGTTGCCATCAGCACGAACAGCACGGTGAAGAACATCAGTGTGGGTAGAATGGTGGTTGGAATCGACAAATTTTCTGCATGAAAAGAAAAATCAACTTGTTTACTTCTGATGTCTAAAGTAAAACAAGTTGATTTTTCAATTTATTGAAGCGGGATCAATCTATTTCTTTTTGATTTCTTTTATGATCTTTTCCGAGGATAACTCCTTCGTACAGAAGAACCAATCGTAGCATTTTTTTCCTTCTTCTTTCGACTCCATGCGCTCTTTGGCCACTCCGCACGAGCCTGCTGTCGGGATAATTACATCGTCGCCCGGACGCCAGTCGGCGGGTGTCGCAATGCTGAATGCATCAGCAGTTTGTAACGCAATAACCACACGCAACAGCTCATCGAAGTTGCGGCCAAGGCTTAGTGGATAATAGATAATAGTACGGATAATTCCCTTTGGATCGATTACAAACACTGCGCGAACAGCTTTTGTGTTGCTTTCGCCCGGCATTAACATCCCATATTTTTTTGCAACTTCCATGGTGATATCTTCGATAAGCGGGAATTTCACCTCCACATCTTTCATCCCCTTGTATTCGATCTTTTCCTTAATGGTTCGCAGCCAGGCTATGTGGCTGTATAGCCCATCGACCGACAAACCAACCAATTTACAGTTGTAATCGGCAAACTGGTTTTCCATACTGGCAAAAGTCATAAACTCAGAAGTGCAAACCGGTGTAAAATCGGCAGGATGGCTGAACAAGATCACCCAATTTCCTTTATAATCAGAAGGAAAATTGATGACCCCCTGGGTCGTAACTGCTTTGAATTCTGGTGCAGCATCACCAATACGTGGCATTGGATTTACTTCCTGATTTTCCATATCTTTTTGCTTTTAATAAATTATTGTGATTGAATTAATTGTGTCTCTTCATTTGCTGTTTTATAAAAAGATTCTATAAAGTTAAGAAAAAATTTTTTAATTGGCCAAATGATCATTACTTTTGTTTTGATCATTTGCTCATAATTATGGCTCGACCAAAACGAATACGGAAGGTAATTAACCCGCCTCATTTTAAGGGTTATAAACCTCTTGGGTTGCCCGAAGAGAATAATCCGGTAATACTTAACTACGAAGAGTACGAATCGATAAGGCTTAGCGATTACGAACATTATGGGCAAGTTGAAGCTTCGCGGATAATGGAGGTTTCGCGCCCAACGTATGCACGCATTTACGAAGGTGCGCGAAGTAAAGTAGCTCAGGCATTTGTTTTAGGCCTCCCCATTGTGTTCGAAGGCGGGAAAGTGTATTTCGACAGTGAATGGTATTCATGCACAAGTTGTGGCTGTTGGTTCAATCATCCAGCTAAGGATCAGGAAATCAAAGACTGTCCGCTTTGTGGGGCTTCTGAAATTGAGCAGTATCATGAGGAGAATGAACAAAATGCAATTGAAGATGTGTGTATATGCCCGAAATGTGGAAAGGAAAAGAAGCATTTACCGGGTGTTCCTTGTCGTAAAGAAGTTTGCCCTGATTGCAACAGCTTTATGATCCGAAAAGGCGGCCCTCATCATTATCGTAATGGAAATAGAAACTGTTAAATACAATGAAAGTAGCAATTACATCAATGGGCAATAGCCTTGAATCGAAATTGGACAGTCGCTTTGGACGCTGTTCCTATTTCGTGATTTACGACACCGAGAGCAAATCGGTCGAGTTTATTCCCAACCCAAACAAGGAAAATGTTGAAGGTGCCGGTCCTGCATCGGTAAATCTGATTGCCTCGCGTGATGCTAAAAAAGTGGTGTCGGGTGAATTTGGGGCAAAAGTAAAATCGTTGTTTGATAGCCTTCAGATACAACTTATTGTGGTAACCAACGAAGAGACAACAATTGCAGACATTATACGGCTTATAGAACGGCAAAAACAATAAAAATGAAAAAGATATTTAATCATTGAACCGAAAACCCTGAGTTTATCGAGCAATTGAAAGTAGCTGATATGTACCCAGAAATTGCCTGCACATTGGTTTTTCTGGCTACCGGGCGATACGATAATTAAAAACAAATTTTTATGCCACAATTAAACGGGACAGGCCCGGAAAAAAAAGGAGATCAAACCGGACGGGGATTGGGTAATTGCCGTCAGACTCAACCCGATGAAGCGCTGGCGAAGTTGGGAAAAGGTATGGGATTGCGCCGTCAATCAGGTGGCGGACAAGGTATGGGAAAACGGCTGAAAGCCGGATTAAATCAAATCGGTAAATCTAAAAACGAATAAGTTATGCCAGGATTAAACAGAAAAGGTCCGAATGGCGAAGGTGCCATGACGGGCCGCAGAATGGGACATTGCAACCCCGAAAACAAGGGTAAAACCGACGATGAAATTTTACAACACAGGACTCCTTCCGAGCCATTAGGTCAGGGAATGGGTCAAGGAATGGGTCGAGGAATGGGACGTGGGTTAGGTAGAGGACGTGGATTTGGTCTGGGATTAGGCAAAGGAAAGGGAATGCGTTTCAGGGGCGAAGCCTGATCGTGTTTTAAGGGTGCCGGGAGTCGTTCTTTTAGGTTATTCACATATTTATTTCCCGACATCCTTTTTTTTATGTTCATTAAATAAATTCAAGATATGAAACAAATTATTGCTATCCCAATGGAAAGAGGGGTTTTGTGTGCCCATTTTGGGCATTGCGAATATTTCGCCATAGTGGAAATAGAAAACGATGAAATTTCTGAAATAAAAGAAGTTGTACCACCCGAGCATGTGCCGGGATTGTACCCTCAATGGGTTGCCCAATTTGGTGTTACCGATGTAATTGGAGGTGGAATGGGGCAAAAAGCCATCGACCTGTTTAATCAGCAAAGCATTAATGCCTTTGTTGGTGCGCCAATCAAAACCGCAAATGAGTTGGTAGCCGATTTTCTCGGGAATAAACTGAATTTGAGTGCTAACTACTGCAACCATGATCACGATCATGATTGTAACCACTAACAGGATTGAGCATGTTATCAGATTATCGTTGTTTCTTTTGTTTTGTCCGCGCTTTTGAAAAATTGCTCGAAGAGGAAAAGTTAACAGTGTCCGAAAAAAATAGTTTTGTACGAGGAATGGCTTTGCAGTATAGTACAACTTACCAAAATTTCTCTGCACCACTCTTCTCTAGGGATCTGCACCAAGTTTTAAAGATTTATAGCAGAAATCCCGATCCTTTTGTTGTGGTAAAGAAACAAAGCAACGATTTGGTTCTGGGAATGTATCCGGCACTAAAAAAGCTATTGCAGGAGTCGGAAAATCCGTATGAAACAGCACTTCGGTTGGCTATAGCTGGAAATATCATCGACTTTGCCGTTGGAGATACTTACGATTTGCAAGCAACCATTCACAACGTTCTCTATTCGGAGTTTGCCATTAACCATTCATCCGAATTAAGAACAGCGCTATTGAATGCGAAATCGGTGTTGTATCTTGGAGACAACGCTGGAGAAATTGTTTTCGACAAGCTTTTTATCGAAACGATCATGCATCCTAACCTGACTTATGTTGTTCGCGGTGCTCCGGTTATTAATGATGCCACCATGGACGATGCTCATTATGTTGGAATGGATACTGTGGCTGATGTGATCTCGAGCGGCTACGATGCCCCATCAACCATTGTAGATAAGTGTTCCGATGAATTTCAAAAACATTTTAACGAAGCCGATGTGATCATCTCAAAAGGGCAGGGCAACCTTGAAGGGCTACTTGGAAAAACTGATAAGGAAGTTTATTTTCTGTTGATGGTTAAGTGTGATGTGATTGCCGAAGCGCTTAATGTGAAGAAAGGTGGTTTTGTAGTAAAAAAACAAGATTAAATGGAAAGAATAAAAATTGGAATCATTATTTGTGATCGTTATCGAAGCTGTGCCGGTGGAAAATGTTTCAGGGCCTTTCAAAACCGAGAAGGAGCATTTTCTGTCTATAAAAATTGTGAAATTGAAATAGCTGCATTTACAACTTGTGGAGGTTGCCCGGGAGGAAACATCGAATATGCCCCTGAAGAGATGAAGAAAAATGGTGTGACACATGTTCATTTTGCAACCGGATTTTTGGTTGGTTATCCACCTTGCCCATATATGGAACATTTTGAAAAATTCATTCCAGAAAAATATGGAATGAAAGTTATCCTGGGAACACATCCTATTCCTCAGAAATATTTTTTGACACACAGCAACATTAATACATGGAATACAGCTTTTCTGAAAGGGGCAATTTTACCAACACTTTCTGACGAGCATACCCGGCTGAATTATGACTGAACATTCAAAAATAAAAATTGCAATAGCCAGCGGAAAGGGAGGAACAGGCAAAACGTTTATATCGACAAACCTGTTTTGGGCTGCACAAAACAGTGGGATTACCACCACGTTGGTAGATTGCGATGCCGAAGAACCCAACGATTGCCAGTTTATTCCGGGCTACATACTGAATAATAAGGTTGTTACTCAAAAAACACCCGTTATTGACAGTGTTAAATGCACCTTTTGCGGAAAATGTTTTGACTACTGTAATTATAATGCAATTATATTTTTGCCTCAGAGTAATTATATTCAGGTAGTTGAAGATCTCTGCCATGATTGTGGAGCTTGTATGGTAGCTTGTGATTTCAAAGCCATATCTGAAAAGGAAAAACCAATAGGTACTGTTAAGCAAATGTATGTTACGATTTGTGCTGAATTGATAGTGGCAGAAACTATTCCGGGTGTTCATTCTCCTGTGCCAGTAATCAAAAAGGCAATTCAACATGCGAATCATAATCATCTTGTTATTCTTGACTCTCCACCCGGAATCTCTTGTCCATTTATTGCTTCGGTAGAAAAAGCCGATTACGTTGTACTGGTAACTGAACCAACTCCTTTTGGATTAAACGATTTGAAGCTTTCAGCAGAAACCCTTCAAAAGATAGGAAAACCCTTTGGCGTAGTTGTCAATCGGGCAGGTCTTGGAAGCAATAGCGTTTTTAACTGGTTGAATGAAAATCACATCCCCCTTTTAATGGAGATTCCTTTTGACAAGGAAATAGCAAGAATTTATTCGGATGGAAAGTTATTGGTAGAGACGGAACCGAGATATTACGAGAAGTTCCTGCGACTTTTGCGAACCATTTATAAAAAGATCGATGAATGAAATTGTGATCTTAAGCGGTAAGGGGGGGACAGGCAAAACCTGTTTAAGCGCTGCTTTTGCCACTCTTGAAGAAACCATGGTAGTTGCCGACTGCGATGTGGATACGGCGAACTTGTACCTGATCCTTCAGCCAAGAAATCAGCAGGAAGAAATTTATCTTTCGGGTTATAGAGCCTATATCAATTACGAAAAATGTACCAATTGTGGGCTTTGTGCCGAATATTGCCGTTTTGGGGCGATTTCGTTTATGAATGAAGTGGTAACCCTTTCTGCAACTTCATGCGATGGTTGTAAATTGTGCTCGCGTATCTGCCCATCCGATGCCATTCGAATGGTTCCAAGTGACAAAAGCCGATGGTATGCTGGAACCTATCGAAATGGGTATATGGCCCATGCCCGTTTAGCTCCTGGTGAAGAGAATTCAGGGAAACTGGTAAATATCGTTCGCGAGAACGCAAAGAAAATGGCTGTCGAAAACCATATTGAAACAATGATCATCGATGGCCCGCCGGGAATAGGTTGTCCGGTAATTTCATCTGTAACCGGTGCGAATAAAGCCATTCTGGTTACAGAACCCACAAAATCGGGTTTTCATGACTTGAAACGTATTTGGGAGCTTACTGAAAACTTTAGGATAAAATCTTATGTCGTAATAAATAAATACGATCTCAATTACGAAGTGTCATCTAAAATAGAAGAATGGTGTTGTAATTCAGGAATATCGGTTTTGGGGAAAATCCCTTTCGATAAGCAAGTGGTTGATGCAATGCTCCATTGTAAAAGTATCGTTGAATGGAACCCAAATTCAGCGTCTGCGCATGTTATAAAAAACATTTGGAATTCAATTAAATAAGAAATTGTATGATTTGTTATGGGCCTGTTCCTTCTCGTCGTTTAGGTAAAAGTCTTGGGATAAACAACATCCCATCGCCAAAAGTATGTACCTATTCTTGCATATATTGTCAGGTTGGTGTTACGAATAAATATGGCTACGCTCCAGAGATATTTTACGAACCTGATTTGATTTTCGCGGAAGTAAAGAAACATCTTGAAAAGCTCCCGGTAAACGATCAACCCGACTATTTGACTTTTGTCTCAAATGGTGAACCTACCCTTGATATTAATTTGGGGGAAACAATTCAACTACTGAAAACACTTGGATTTCCGGTTGCAGTCATTACCAATGCCTCTTTATTGAAGCGGAAAGATGTCAGGAAGAATCTGAATAATGCTGATTGGGTTTCGGTGAAAGTGGATGCGAATGATGAAGAGGTTTGGAAAACAATTAACCGACCAGCAAATGGTATCTGTTTCAATGATTATATTGAGGGCATTCTGAAGTTTTCAAAAAATTTCAAAGGCATACTTACAACCGAAACGTTGCTTGTTGAAGGAGTAAACGACGATACATTGATTCTTTCAAAAACAGCAAACCTGATTTCAACCATTCATCCTGTGAAAGCCTACTTGTCAATACCAATCAGGCCACCAGCCATTTCGACAGTGAAAGCACCATCTGAAATCACAATAAATAAAGCCTATCAAATCTTTCACTGGAAGGTTGATCAAACCGAACTGATGTTAGGGTTTGAGGGAACGGGTTTGGTATCGACCGGAAATCCTATTGAAGATATAACCAATATCTGCGCGG
>DAOQAB010000140.1:3586-8098 GCA_035353695.1 Prolixibacteraceae bacterium | reverse complement strand
TTGAGTGGTTTTGTTGGTTATTCATACCTTAAACTTTCGATCGGATTTTTTACGGCTGCTTTATAGGTTTGGAATGAAACCGTTAGTAACGCAATTCCCAATGCCAGCACTCCGGACAGTACAAAAATCCACCAGCTCAATGTGGTTTGATAGGCAAAGTTCTCAAGCCAGCGGTGCATGGCAAACCACGCTACCGGTGTGGCAATCAAAAAAGCTATTGCTACCCATTTCACAAATTCGCTGTTCAGCAGAACCAGTATTTCCGATATTTTTGCCCCGTTTACTTTTCGTACGCCAATCTCTTTTATGCGCTGTTTGCTGGTCAGCAACGACAGACCAAACAGCCCCAGTGATGCAATGGCGATGGCAATGACTGCCAGTAAACCAATGATCTTTGAAAAACGGATATCCGAGTCGTAAATATTGTTAAGGATTTCGTCAGTAAACTGGAACGAGAATGCAGATGTCCCGCCGGTATTGACCCAGGCTTTCTTTAGAAAATCGATTGTCGGCAGAAGATTTTCTGTTCGCAAACGGATGGCAATGTTCTGGCTCATTCCGGGATTTAAACCAATGATCATGGGGGTGATGGCTTCGTGAAGCGAATACATGTTGAAGTCGCTAACTACTCCCACTACGGTGCCAAATGCCGTTTTTTCACCCAGCACATCGGTTAGCCCCAATGCTTTGATGGCCGACTCGTTAACCAATACAACACCACCGCTGTTTTTTTCTTTGTCGAAATCGGAACCCATGATAATCTTCATTCCCATGGTGGATGCAAACCCATAATCGACAAAAAGACCGTTCACATTCACCATTTCGGTGTGGTTGTTCACTTTGGGGATCGAAACATACATTTTGTTTTGGCTGGGTGGCATCCATAATGTGCCACTGGCGCTGATCACATTCGGATTTTTCGCAATCTCCTGTTTAAAACGGTCAAGGTTATGATCGCCAAGGGGAACACAGATCAGTCCCTCTTTGGCAAATCCCAAATCCTTGCTGAAAGCATACCGGACTTGTTTTTGTACAAGCAACATAATCGCAACCAAAGCAATGAAAACCGCAATCTGAAATACAACCATCGACTTTCGTGCCCAATGTTTTTCTCTCTTTTCGGTACGGTTACCCTTCAATACACTGACGAGTGAAAACCGGGAGGTTGTTGTTGCAATAAAACTTCCGGTGATAAAACCAGAAAGCAGAGTGGTGAGCAATAATAAGGTCAGACTAAGAATCAATGGTTTATCGATGGCAATGGTGTACGATTTTCCCAGCATATGACTAACAAATGGCAGCGATATGCCCGATACCAGAATGGCAAAAGGCAATGCAATCAATGAGACGAGTATCGATTCGAAGAGATGCTGGTTGATCAGGCTTGTTTGTGATGCACCACACACTTTTCTTACCGCCAGGCCTTTTACCTGTGTCATGGCTTTTGCCGAGGCCAGGTTCAGGTAGTTGATGCAGGCAATAATCAGGATCAGGATCCCGATAAATCCCAGAATCATCAGCATCGAACGGTTTCCCATCTCTTTCCGGTTGTTATCCACAATTTTTGCCGAGCCAAAATAGATGTCGGAGAGAGGCTGTAACGAAAGTTTGAGTTTGTTGGGTTCGGCTGAGTTTTCTTTTCCCAGTTGCAGCAGCTTGGCTTCAAGGTTTTGGGTGTCAACGCCTTTTTTCAGCAGTAGATAATTGGTAAAGAATACTCCCTGCCACGCTTCCCTGAACTGATCCTCAGAAGGTAAAGCTCCGTTTGTTTTTATATTAGCGGCCAAATGTTTGATGCTGAAGCGGATGTTGGTAATCAGCGATGCTTTGATACTGGAATTTTTGGGCAGGTCACAATAAACAGCTGCAACTTCCAGGGGAAATTCCATGCCATTGTAGCGAAGGGTCAACGATTGTCCCACGGGGTTTTCCTTTCCGAAATATTTCTTTGCCGAAGCCTGACTGATCAGGATTTTCCCGTTGGCGTCGTCAAAATCGGCAAGGCTGCCTTGTGCTATTTTTATCCCAAAAATATTGAAGAAACTGCTTTCTGTACCCATTACGTCGGGTTCGGAAAGAAACTCCTGGTCTTTCTTTACTTCAATATTACCCATGTTGTATTGGTGGGCATAGCTTTCAACTTCGGACAGTTTATTTTTTGCGGTTTCACCAATCACAAAAGGGGTGTTAGCCCAGGTATTGTTATCGGTTTCGTTATGATTCAGTACTCTGACAATACGCTCTTGATTGGCATATGAACGGTCGTAGCTGAGTTCATTCAGTAAAAAGATCAATACTACAGCTACGATGCCAAGTCCTAAAATTAGGCCAACGATGCTAATGAACGAATTGGTTTTGTCGGCCTTGAGGTGCCGGATGCTAACTGAATAATTGTTTCTGAAACTCATGTGTTTTCTTCTTTTGTTCAAAATTAAGCAGTGCCATCTTGATTATTGTTCCGATGCTTCGATTTTTAAGACAAGCGAATTGATAACCTTTTTGCACTTTATCTTTTCAATTAGGAAAAGAGATACAACTGATGTGCCAATTGTTTTACTTGTTAATTAATAGTGATTTAAATAGATAATTGGCTATAAAAATGTCAAAATATTGTACAAATTGTGTTTGATATTTTGACAGACACCTTTAGAATGGTTGGTTTACAAACGATACAAACAACGTGAGTTCGATTTCAGAAATCAGGTGTTGATCTTGCAATCAATCTTTTACTAAATGCTGCATAAAGGGAGCACAATGAGAAACAGCAGGAAACAGTTGAAAACAATTGTTTTCGATCGTATTCGATTGTCTTCTTTTCGAACAGATTTAGCGGGGTGTTTGTCCGAAATGCCACTCGCCGTTTTTATCGTATAATCCATTTTGACGAATATTGCTGATATCCTCAAAGACCAGAAAATCGGCCTCAATGGGAATTCGTACACTCTTCAAACTCTGGTTATGGGTTGCTGTGTTTACAAGCATGCCCCGGCGTGGGTTTTGTGGGTTGGGAAGGCAAGTGATCAGCCGGAGTTTTTCACCAACCTGCTTCCGGTCGGTAACGATTGTATCACCATCAATCCTGAAAGGGAACAAGGTTTCGTATTTCTTTAGGAACAAATTACTCTCGATGGTGCCATAAGCCAGTATCCAATCGTTTGAGAGGTTGTTTTTCAGGGCTGTCGTGTCAGCCAACAGCACCGCACCATTGCCTTTCGATTGTTGTATTTTCACCGTGTAATCATAAAGGTTTTTGAGCGAGACGGAATCGTCGCTATTGGTCGGATAAATAATTACGACTTTCATTTGTCCCAATACCGTTTGAACAGGGCCCTTGAACATCGGATCGATCAACTCGGTATTGTCGGTATGTGAAAGACTGTCGAAAACCGCCAATAGTTGAGGATAAAACTGTGTAAAGGTGATGTTCTTAGAATCGCGTTCCTGCTCAAATCGTTTCAACTGATCAATCACCGGGTCGATGTAGAAAAAACTACGGGTATGCTCTCTTCTTAACAGATCGAGGGCTTCCTTTTCATGGCCAGTCGTTTGCAGTATGCGGATGTGGACGGCCCTTACAATATGCTCGTTGAGACAGGTGATCCAGCGGTCGTAACTCATCTTCCCATTGATGGGTTTAAATAAGTTTTCGGTTGCATCCACCATGGATGGATAGAGGTCGGTTAACGGATTTATATACGAGTGGCTAAACTCGTGATACAGAAAGTTGGATAAACCCTCTCTGTCGTAATAAGGGATGCCGTTATTTTCCTTTTCGGTATAGAGGCATCCATAAATATCGAGTTCATTGTTCCGATCAGCTACCCTTATGCCATATCCGCATCCCAAAGCCGGTGATAAAATAACGTTGTAGCTTTTCTTTGATTCATTGTAATAATGTGCAATCACTTCCGATGGGTCAAATTCGCCCAGACTATCAACGGTATAAGCAACTATTTGTTGGTAATAAGGAATCTTACTTTTCCAGAAATCTTCGAAACGACTGTCGCTTGCAAACTGTTTCAATGCCAAACGATATTTTTCCAGATTATCTTCACCTCCGGCCCGTTCGATCGTTCTTTGAGGAAAAGCCCGGACTTGAGTTAAATAGGGTGCATCTGACAAACGCAAAATCAAATCGAGCGGGGCGTCGTAGCTAAAACCGAAACGATCCAATAATTCAGATGTTAGCCGTACAGCTTCCGATGCGGTATCTTTTCCAAAATATCCGGTGAGCTCTTTACCGTATAGCGTATTCCTTGCGATTGCCGGATAATCGGTAAGTGTTTGTACGGCACACAGTAATTCAACGCGGGGATCGACCATGATGGTCATTTTACCAGCCTTCCGAGAAACAGGTGCTATTGTTTGCGAGTATGAATTGGCATAAACAAACGCCAGAATGAAAATTACTACCGTCGATTTAATATTCATAAGACACTGCATTGAAGGTGATTTATGTTACTTCATTTTTCCAACAAGGTACATCTTTTCCCGTATTTATCAAAAGTTGCT
>DAOQAB010000140.1:0-3486 GCA_035353695.1 Prolixibacteraceae bacterium | reverse complement strand
TTATTCATATCGGAGTGCTTTTACCGGATTGGTGTTGGCTGCTTTATACGATTGGAATGATACAGTAGACAGGGCAATTGCCAGTGCAATAGTACCCGAAATAGCAAAAAGCCACCAACTGACAGCGGTGCGGTAGACAAAACTTTCGAGCCAATGATTCATAACCATCCAGGCAATCGGGGTAGCTATTGTGAAAGCAATGACAACCCATTTCACAAAGTCGCGGTTCAGCATGACCATGACTTCTGAAATGCGGGCGCCGTTTACTTTGCGTACCCCAATCTCTTTAATTCGGTACTGGCACATAAAAGTTGAAAGCCCAAGAATGCCGAGTATGGAAACAATAACCGATAGCAAGCTGAAAAAAGTAATCAGTTTCACTTGTTGGTTCTCTTTTGAATAGAGTATGTTCAAGTGATCGTCGAGGAAGAAATAGCGGAAAGGCGTTTCAGGACTAAATTCGTTATATGCCTTTTCAATCGATGCCAGAGTTTGTTTTACATCGCCTCCAGAGAGTTTAATGCTCAGGGTGCTGAAATAATTGCCCTGACTGGCATACCAAAAAGCAAACGGTTCAACTTTTTCGCGTAACGAAACAAGGTTGAAATCTTTCATAATCCCTACCAGAACACCGTTTCCAATTTTGGTTCCAAGCGTCCATCCATATTGTTTGGCCGCGGTTTCGTTACATATCATGTTCCGCTCCTCAGCCTGGCTATCTTTCATGAAATTACGGCCTCCAACAATTTGGAAACCCATCAAATCGATATACCTGTCGTCGACAGCCCAATACCAGACCGGGCAATTCTGGCCGTTCACTGTGAACGATTGCATTTCCTGTGCCCTGCCCGGAACAGCTCTCGAACGAGCGATGTCACTGATATTGGGAATCGCTTTTAGCCTGTTTTCGAAGGCTGTATAATTACGGTGAAGCTCATCGTTGATTCTGATAATGACCAAATTGTCTTTGTGGAATCCCAGATCGGTTTTTTCCATAAACCGTACCTGCTTAATAATTAAAGTAGAAACGGCAATAAGGACAATGGAGGCGGCAAATTGAGCCACGGTGAGCACTCCCCTGAAATTGATTTTTGAATTCGACTTAAACTTTTTCAGCGTTTCGACAGGTTTGCCTGCGGTGCTGTAAATGGCAGGATACAAACCCGTGACTATAGCCAACAGGATACTGCCAATCCCAAACCCAATCAGTAAATTAACATTTTCGAAAAATGGCAGCGTGTAGCCAAGTATTGGTTTGGTAAAATAATGGTTCATTGTACCCGCAATTGCCAATGCAATGACAAACGAAAGGGCAAAAATCAGGATTGTTTCGCTAATTAAAATTGAAATGGTATTCAACCGGCTACTCCCAATAATGCGGGTTATACTTAGGCTTTTGATTCTGCGGGGAACGGTGGCAGTGGCAAAATTCACGTAGTTGATGAGGGCAACGGCAAGAATGAGCAGACCAACCCAGAAGAGCGAACTTACAAATATTTTGCTGTTTGAACTGAACATGGGCGTTTCTGATGTTTCGGTCGTGAAATGCAGGTCGCGCAAGGGGCGGGCAACTAATTTTGCCGATTCGCTTCCACCCTGAAAGAAGTTGTATTTTTCACGAACGGTTGATTGGTTGTTGATTTTGTCGTTAAGTTTTTTTACATCAGTACCTTTCGCTACCTTGATAAATTGAGGATAGTTGACTACGTTCCAACCTTTGGCTGCTTCGGCAATAAATCCTGTTGTTGGAAATGAAAGGATGATCGGGCATTTGATAACTGAATTTTCAGGCAGATTGGCAAACACAGCAGTAACAGTATACGTATTCCCGTTTGCTTTCATTTGTTTCCCAACAGCTTCGGTATTCCCCCAGGCTTTTTTCGCAAAATCTTCGGAAACCATGGCCGATTCGGGTTTCAGTAATGGTTGTTTTTTCTCACCTTTCAGAATGTTGAAGGTAAATACATCAGTGAGGTATTGGTCGGAATAGGAATAATCTTCAAAACTTTTGATTTGCTCATCCCCATTTTCCCAGCTGAAAGTTTCTTCGTTCCATTTTCCCCAGGGCATATAGATGGTCGCTATTTCAATTTCGGGAAATTCGTTGGCAAGAGTTTGCCCGGTAGGGCCAAACATAAAAACCGATGTTTTGGGTTTGTCGGGTGTTTTAATTTCAAGCCGGTAAATTTCATTCGTATGTTCATTGTAGCAATCGAAGTGGTTTTCATTCCACACGTAAATCATAATCAGTATAAAAGCGGCGAACGATACGGTAAGCCCCAGTAGGTTCAATGTTGATGTAAACACCGATTTCTTCAGGTTCCCGAATGCAAATTTGAATTGGTCTTTCATGGCTATTGAATATTCTCTTTTTGATCAAAACCTTAACAATATGAGTGCCTAAATGAAAAGATATTGAAATTTAGTGTTTTATTATAAATGTCTATTTTTGAATTGTAAATTTTCTTTACATCAGTTGTCTGATTTTTTTTACGGGTGCAAGGGATTAATTTTTTTATTCTGCCATTGTTTTGATATAGTCAGGTGTAATGGGTTCATCTTTAAAGAAATAGCCTTTTTTACCCTGCGACAATGTCCAGCGGTCGATCCATGAAATGCCCCATTTGCCGTAATCGGTAACGGGTGTTTGGTAAGCTTCATCCTGGAGCGCTTTATCCATGCTGATAAATTCATAATTGTTTTTTGTAAACATGGCCGCCAGCAGATCGACACAGTCGGAATTGAGTAAGCTGGCATGGAGCAATAATATTTGGGGTATGTTTCGCCCAAACAAGGCTTGTGATTGCTTTTCGTAATAGTCGGTTTTCTTATGGATGTATTCCACAAAGTCGGTTCTGATTTGCCGAATCAAAACCGTGTCGTTTTTTACGCTTGCCCGTTTGTAGGCAACAGCAAACAGATAGTCATCGTTGTCGATGGTTACCGGGGCAACGGTATAACCATGTTTTTTCAAGAAGTTGTCGAGCGAATCGGCTTTTTCTTTGGTGCTGCCGGTATGTAAGAAAGGATGCCTGAAATACCGGAGTGTTTTCCCTTTTTCGGCAAGAATTTTTTTCGATATGGTTTCCCCTTCAAGAATATCGCTGGCGTATTCCAAAAAGGAAACGTTGTTGTAATCAGGGTGCGAAAAGGTATGGGTTCCCAGTTCTAACCCGCTGTTTACCCAGTTTTTCAGGATGGCTAACTGGATCGGGATAATTGTTCCATCCTTTTGGTAAAGTTTCTTCTCGTTTACAAACCCTATGGCAGGTATTTGGTGTATGTTAAGCGATGCAATCAGTTTGTTCATCAGTTGTTGCTGGTAAACTGAATCGGTAATCCCGTAACTGACCACCGGCATATCGTCGAACGAAAAACAGACCTGTTTCTTTTGAGCAAATGAGCTGCTTACCCAAAAAATCAAAACAAACAACACAACTCGTCTCATATACTCTTCTCTTGTCGATCGTTTCATCGTTTAAATTT
>DAOQAB010000139.1:0-8303 GCA_035353695.1 Prolixibacteraceae bacterium | reverse complement strand
TTCGATTCGATTATTTCTACCATAATAGACCCCGCCATGCGGTTTGCCCCGGATGATCACGTTGGTTTACTTTTTACTTTCTGTGTTCATTTGTTTGAACGGTTGTCATCGTTGCCAAAGTTGTCATGGTTAACACAGCAAAGGAATCACCTTTTGATTGTTTATTCAGAGAAAAAACAGGCAATTTATCTTTCTAATGAATCCGGAGGGAAGAAAGTATAACTTGTGCTTTCCCAGGAAGCAAAAAAACCAATCCCATTTGTAATATTCGAAAAGATTGGATAAACATATTCATCAAATTCACTGCTCACGGTGCCTTCATAATAATCGGCACTCCGTGAATAGGTGTAGTAGTCCTTCGAGACAGTTACCAGTTCGAAAACAATGGAGTCGAACCCGTTAAATTCTTCATCGGAAGATATCCAATTATTAATTTCAGTTTCGAAAATCAACCGTGTTGTATTATAGTCAGCATCTTTTTTTACGGCCAATGGATCGATGAATTCCGCGTTGTGGTATTGGTCGGTTCCTTTGTAATATTCGTGAACTTTGTACATGAAATAGTTGTCTTCGCCGGGAATGTCGTTAAACTCAAAAGCCAGGAAATATTTGCTTTGCCCTTTGTTGTGTTTCGAAACATAAACGGTATCGATGAACAGTTTATTTATCAATGGCTGAGGATTGGAATAGACGTCGTCGAATCCGTCGCAACTTACGTGGATGCTGTATTGATTTGCTTTATTTAAAACTGTCCCGGCAGGTGAGCGGTATTTCGATGAATTCTCTTTCATTAACTGAATGAACGGTTTATCGTTTTCATAAAGCCAGACTGTTGGATTGGAGATAAAATCGCTTGCTTCAATTTCGTTAGGGATCACTGTTTTTTTGACAACGGCTTCAGCCCCATGCTCCAGACTAATAAATCCGTGGACTACAATTTTGTCCCCGCTGTAAAGCGTTTTGTAGTCAATCTCCTTTTCATAGCCACAGGCGGAAAGGATGCAGAGCATAAAAACGGTTAGGATGTTATTGCATAGATTTCTTTTCATGGCATTAGAATTCAAATGAATAACTGATGGTTGGGATGATGGTGAAATACGACTTCTGATATACTTTGCCACTACCGGTTTTGTAATGGATGAAAACAGGGTTTTGATGGGCATACGCATTAAAGATATTCAGGCACCATTGGGTGGTATTTCCTTTTTTCGTTTTATTCTTCCGGATAAAGGCTACGTCGAGCCGGTGATAGTTGGGTAACCTCCGGTTATTGATCCCAGAGTAAACGTAGTACCCGTAGGCATATTCATCGGCTTTTACATATCCATCGGGAAAAGTGATGGGAGTGCCGGTTGCAAAGATGAAGTTGGAACTAAGTAAATATCGTTTCCCCAGTTTTAGCTGGGCAAGTAACGATAGGTTGTGCCTTCTGTCGTATAAAAAAGGGTAGGTTTTTCCATTGTTCAGCGAATCAAACTGTCGGTTGTTCCAGGATAACGTATAACCTAAATCAACCGATAGCTTTTCTGAAGAGTATTTCATCTGAAATTCGGCGCCATACGCCTTTCCCATTCCATTTTTAACAATGATTTTGCGGATATCCTGCGTGATGAATTCTTCTCCTGGAGGGAACCGGAATTCCAGCAGATTGGCCATCTTTTTGTAATATGTTTCGACTGAAAGTTCCAGCTTTTTTTCGGGCAGAGTTCCAAAGATACCTGCCGACCATTGTGAAGCCGATTGTGGTGGGATTTCTTTCGATGAAGCCATCCAGAATTCCCGTTCAAACCCCGAAACATTGTTGATGATTACGTGATTGAACTGATGCATCCGGGTGTAATTTGCTTTGACTGAAAGATTGTCGTTCAACATGGTTCGTAATGAGACGCGGGGTTCAAACCGCCAATAGTTTGTTCCTTCACAAAAATATCCGGTTCCCCTGACGCCAACATTCAGATAGGTTGCTTCGGAAAGTTTGAAATCATCTTCTGCAAACAGGGAAATCTCATTCGATTGGGTTGGTTTGGAATAACCAATGAGAGTGTCATTGATAAAACCGGTATTAAAATTTTCATCATACAGATACTGCTTCAATGGCGAAAACAGGTAGTTACTGTATTCAACCCCGCCCATAATGGTTTGTTTTGTCGAGGCATAGTATTCCAGTCTGCTCTGTGCCGAGATTTCACGGATGTTCGATGTTAAAGTGTTTTCGTCAAGACTATTGATTTGTGTGCTGGTTTTGTTGATTTTTTCGTAGAACTTGTTTTTATAGCCGGAAATAGTCAGGTTGCTTTTCAAAAATAGTGTCGAAGTGAGAGCTCGGTGGTTGCTCAGTGAAATGGCCTGATTCATTGTGCCAATCGAATTCCGGTCCTCCCAGTTTATCCCATTATTGATTGAATAATCCGTTGCTCCTAACCGGTCATTCCCCTGATAAAGATTGAGGGTCCATTTGTTTTTTAGCGTAGGTTGGAAAACCAGCTTGGCATTGATGTCATAGAAATTACACATCCAATACCCTCCTTTTTTATTTTTTTCTGCTTTCAATTTTACTGGTAACAGAATCAAATCGAAATAGGCAGAGCGGGCCGACAACAAAAATGTTATTTTATCGCCTATTGGTCCATCCAAAGAAAAGCTTGAACTTAACAGCCCGATAGAGAACCTGCCTCCCAGTTTATTTTTATCGCCATCGCGTGACGAAACATTAATTACAGATGAGAGCCGACCACCGTACCGGGCAGGAAATCCTCCTTTATATACATCGACCTGTTTGACAATGTCCGTATTGAAAAGCGAAACAAATCCGCCCAGGTGATTGGTGTTGTATAGTTTGATTCCATCAAGCAGGATCAGGTTCTGTCCCCGGTCTCCTCCGCGAACCATGATGTTGGAGTAGCCTTCCCTGCCACCTGTAATTCCCGGAATAAAGGTTACGGCTTTCAGCAAATCGGGCTGACCGGTGAAAGAGGGAACTGCTTCAATGGTTTTGATTGGCACATTGGTCATCCCCATCAAAACCTGTTTGTGTACCGGTATCGACGACGTAATGGTCACCGTTCCGGTCTCTGTTATTTTTTCGTGCAGGTAGATGGTCATGGTGGTGTCCCTGTTGAGTTGGAAATCGATTTTGGCACGTTGGTATCCCAGATAGGTGACTTTTAATGCGACCGCTCCTTCCGATAAATTGAAGCTAAAAAAACCATTGGCATTGCTGACCGTTCCCGATTGGCTTAACGAATCGAACAGAGTGGCAGAAACCAGCGTCTCTCCGGTCTCAGCCGACAGCACAAACCCGTCAATGGTGTGCTTTTGTCCGAAACCGCCCAAACAACTCAACATGAGAAGCAGTAAGACGGGGATTATTGGTTTCATCTTTTTTATTCTTCGGTGATTTTCTTCATTTCTAAGATCAGATCGGTGTAAGTTCCGGTGTCGAACAGTCGGAAGTTCTGTGTGGTGTCGGTTTCATTTTTCTTATATTCAAAAATATAACCCACTTTTTTCAATGTAAGGGTCGCTGTTTCACTTCCAAAAAACTGATGACTAAAGGATCCGTCTTCAGTCGTTTTCGTATTCGCATAATCGCCTAACGGACCAGTAAATGTAATGTATACATCAGGGATAGGTTGCATTGTGCCCCTTTCAACAACAACACCATCAATTTCAATCTTTATCGAATTGCGGTCATCTTCTTTTTTGCAGCCGGAAGAGAAAAAGAAAGGAACAGATATTAGCAGGGCAATAAGTAATTTATTTTTCATCGTAATTTGTTTTGTGGTGATATTGATCAAAATTACGAAATGTTTTTATTGAGTTAATGTTTGATTTGCAGGTAAATGTGTTAATGTGTGCTAAATTGGTGGAAAGGAGTGTTACACTCTGTTAAATTGACTGGATGAGTAATGATTCTTTTAAACCGGATCTTCTTGTCGTTAGAACCTGAAGCTATAATTGATATTGGGCATAATGGGGAACATGGTCATCTTTTTCAGCACGATTTTTCCATTGTCGTCGGTCGAATAATAGACATTATAAGCATTCATCCGGTTGTAAAGGTTTTGTATGCCAACACTCCATGTCCGTATTCCATGCTTTTTCTGCTTGGTGAAATGTGCGCTTACATTCAGCTTATGGTAATCGGGCAGCTTGTAGTTGTTTTTCGTGCCATAAATGGTCGCAACGTCGTAACCAATTTCGCCAAACTGATGCCTGTAACAATCTTTGAAAATGTAATACACCGCACCACGAGGAGGTAAATCCTGTGAAGTGTACAAGTGGTTTGCATCGTACCCGGCAGTACCAATGGTCATGCGCCTTCCCGACTGGTATTCCCAGGAGGCAGAGAATGTTATTTTCTTGCTTAACTCGTAGTTGGCCACCAGTGAAACATCGTGGGGACGATCGTACACGTAATGGTAAGCTACTCCATTATTAATCTTTTCAAATTGCCTCATGTTCTTCGACCAGGTATATCCCAGCCATCCCGTCAATTTACCTGTTTTCTTTTCGAGCAGGAATTCCAACCCATATACTTTTCCTGTTCCTCCTGTTTCAATTTTGTCGTACCACATAGCACTGTTGCTGAGAAGATTATAACCCAATTTGTAATCAATCAGGTTTTCCATCGTTTTGTAGAAACCTTCAAGGGTTATCTTCAATCCCTTTTTATTCAGTGTTTTTTCAGCTCCAATAGAATATTGAACCGATTTCTCAGGTATTGCATTGTTGGTTGCCGGTAGCCAAATATCGGTTGGCGTGCTGGTGTCGCTTCCGGTAAGCATGTGGATAAATTGGGCCATGTGCACATAAGAGACGTTGACTGCCAGATTGTTTCCCAAGTCAGCTTTTAATGAAAATCTGGGCTGGAGCGAATGGAAGTTTTCTTTTCCGTGGTGGTATTGGGCAAAATGGAGACCAACGTTCAATGTCAAAAACCGGAAAAGCTCCATCTCATCTTCAAGGTAGGCCGAGGTTTCAAGGGCTGTGATTGCATCACTTCCGTATGTGGTGTCGATCTCCGAATCGTAATCGCCCATCAGTAAGGTAGAATCAATGATGGCTTCCTCGTTGATGTCATATTTTTGGGAAAGAGTCCCTGTGTCGAAATGGTGTGAATTGATCAGTCCCCCAAATTTGATATGATGGTTATTGGCAGGGTAATAGTCGAAATCGAGTTTGGCAAGGCGATCGCTGATCCCCGAAAGAAATTGATAGGTAAATGTTTCGGTTGTTTCTTTGGTCTCGTTCATTTCAATGGTGTTGTCAGAGCGGTTTTGGTAGAAATAGTGGCTCGTGGCAATGGTCAGGTTGCTGAAAAGCTTGTTCCCAAAAATGTGGTTCCATCTGAAGCACCCCATGGTATTGCCCCAATCGTATTTTGACCGGGCATCGTAGGTAAAGTCGGCAAGTTCTTCCTTAACGAATACGTCGTTTTCATCGTAATCGCTTTCGGCACTCATGATCGAATTATCGGTGCCTCTGTAAGCGCTTAGGTAGAAACGGTCTTTGTCCGACAGCTTAAAGTTCAGTTTCGCATTCAGGTCATAAAACGAATAGATCATATACCCCCGTTTATCCATCGAGATATAGCTAATGGGGCGCATATACAAATCGGTCATGCTTTTGCGGGCGGTAAGCATAAACGACATTTTATCTTTTATGATTGGACCTTCGACCGATAGCTTCGAACTGATCAGCCCAACCGAAACTTCCCCTCCTAGCTTTTGCATGTTGCCATTTTTCATTCGGATGTCGATAACCGACGAAAGCCTTCCTCCATACCGTGCAGGAAAACCTCCTTTGTATATGGCCACATCGTTCACAGCATTTTCATCGAAGATGGAAACCAGACCGCCAATGTGGTTCACATAATACAAAGGAATATCATCTAACAATATCAGGTTTTGGTCGGGGCTTCCGCCGCGCACATACAAGCTGTTGTCGCCTTCCGAACCTCCCGATATTCCGGGTAGGTATTGGTATGCTTTCATCAGGTCGGCTTCACCGGTTAAGCTGGGCATTAACCGTACTTGTTTTGAAGTAAGCGAGACCGGAGGAACAGCTGTCTTTGAGTGAGCCTCGCCAACTACGCTAACCTCATCGATCATTTTGCCTTCTTCAAGGAGAATCGTAATGACGGTATCTTTCGTAATACTTGTTTTTAATTGGAAAGCTGAATAACCAACAAACGATGCCCTGATTTCAGTTTCCCCTTTGGATACGTTTATTGAGTAAAAACCAAAACTGTTTGAGGTTGTACCCTTTTGCTCTTTGGGTTGGTAGATGTTTGCCCCAATAATGGGTTCTTTGCTTTTACTGTCGATTACATACCCGCTAATGGTAGCCCTCTGTGCCGATAAGGTTGTTACAAATAACAACAGCAACAGGGTGATACTGTATTTATTTTTCATAAGGGTTTTTTAATTGGTCAATGATGATTCTAACTCTTCCGTCTGGCAAGGTGTCGCAATGGTTTCTTATAGAGGTTGATGTCTTTCCGGTGTAGGGATCAATGTGGGTTATTGTATCAAATTTGGTGAACAACGTTTGCGAATTATAGCCTGCAAAAATGCCATATCCCCCGTTAAGGTTGGAATAAACATCAATGGCCTTGCTTGAGAAATCAAGCCCTGCAAAATCATCGTACCTGCTTATTCCCTTGGCACCTCGTTCATAAAGGTGCTGGGTTAATGTTGTGCGAAATTTGTAGAGTTCTTCACTTAATGTATAGAGGGTAAAACAAACATGACTAGAGAGGGGCCAATGGCGTACTACAAAATCATGTTTTTGTAAATTGAAAAGATTGTCGGAGAAAACAAGTGTCGAAGGATTATATTTCATTAATCCTTCAGCTTTAAGTACAGCATCAACAATCGTATAATCGGCAAAACCAGATGCATCTTCCATATTCCAGATCGTATCGGTTGATATTTTGTGAAAAGGATCGGTTACAATCCAATCGGAATCTGATTGAAATATTGTGAAGAATAAAACTTCATAATAGTTTGATTCTTCAAACTGGTCTTTGATTGAAAAGCGTAATTCGTCGTAGTCACAGTTTTGTAAAGCATCATAACCAGCATAGCTAATATATGAGACATCTGTTGCTTCTTGTTTGTGTGGTATTTGAGTAGTACCTAAAACAGTGGGAAAACCATTGGCAGATACCTCAATCCGGTATTCTTTGTCCATTTTAGCGGTACTGTTTAAAGCCCGGTACATCCCAGCTGAACCATGAACCAGCTCACACACCAGCGCCCCGGAACTGTTATCAAAAATTTTAACCGAAGCATTGTCGACATAATGAGGTGTACTGTCGTTTAGAGCATATACCTTCGACACGTAGCACCAAAATAGAGAGTCGGGAGCGATCAGGCTATTAACCACCAGAATTTTATTGACAGGAACCGTGTCCATTTCAATGGTTTCTACGCAGGAGCAGAGCAATGTTGCTATTACCAGTAGGTTAAGAAAATTGATTCTTCTCATTTGAATATTTTTTATCACACATTTTAGTTTTATCCACGTAAAAGATGTAAATACTTAAGAATAGCAGGCAAGAATTTTATCTTTCTCACAAACATAATTTTATTATCAACAATTATAAAGTTTACTGCAAATTATTTTATGATTATCTTTAAATAAAATACTGGTCACAAAGATTTATGGCCGAATAAATGGAGATTATTCCTTTTGTTAATTAATTCCGGAAACAACGAAAAGGTTACCCTTGAAATCAAACTATTTTTTACTTTTTTGAAAATAATTGACGGGCAGTTGATGTCTTTCGGTTTTCAGCAGACCCTAAACAATTGTTGATAGTGATATTCAAATCAATTTATTTCTCAATACTAAACGACTCCATGCCGAAGCCCTTCAAACAGCAAGAGAGATGGGTGTTGAAGTGTTGATGGTAAATGGAAAAGTGAAACTTGTTTAAGAATCTGCTTCTTTGGGGAAGTTGAATTTTCTCGTTTAGCATATGGTATTCTAAATCGTTAATCAAAAATCAATAACAACTGAACCATTTTTAATGGTCGGAAGTACGATCTCCTTTTCGGTAATAGCCAAACTCCCAAAAAATCCAATTCGATTGGATAGATTACTTGGTATTTTTTCTGCCATAATTGAAAATGGATCGGTCCTGTTTTCCAAATACTCATTTACCTTTTCAAAATAATTGATAAAATCGGAAGAGAATAAAACCGATTGAATAATCACACTTTCAATCCTTTCGATCACCTGATAAGTGGTTCCTTTATATTCAACTGTTTCTGAGGTCTTAATCTGATCATTGA
>DAOQAB010000138.1:0-8816 GCA_035353695.1 Prolixibacteraceae bacterium | reverse complement strand
TGGTGCTTGAATTCATATCCTTGGTGCAGGCGAGGGTAATGGTTCCCTTTTTGGGCGAAAATTTTATTGAATTTGAAATGATGTTTCTGAAAATGGTTTTCAACATTGCCCTGTCGGCAAAAACCACGGTGTTTTGATCAATCTGGTCAATCAGGTCGATCTCTTTGAGTTGTGCCTGAGGAGAAAGCAGATCCAGTGTTTCGTTGACGATATCCTTCAGTTTGATTGTGACTTTCTCTGCTTTGAATCCTTCTTTCTGGCTCTGGGACCATTCGGCAATATTTTCTATCAGGTAAAGAGATGATTCACTTAATTTTTCGATGTCTTTCAAAAATCGGTTGGTTTGTTCTTCATCTTTATTTTCGTTAAACTTCAGAAATTCGAAGAATGAATAGATGGTACTCAACGGGCCTTTCAGGTCATGGGCCAATATGTTGAAAAGCTTGTTTTTAGAAGCGATCTGAACATTCAGGTTCATAGAAATATTAACAAAAACCAGCAAAATGAAGCAGAACAAAATGATTAGCTGGATGTAGCTGGTGAAGAAATAGATCCAAATGTTCATGTCGTTTGAGTCGGATTCTATATTAGAGGGATTGGTAATAGACAATACCCCCCTTATCAGCATCAGTAACCCCAGGGTTGAAAAGGCAATCAATTGGATTTGATTGATAGCCGAATACTCTTTGTGAGCAGGCTTTTTTATCTCAATAATCGCCAGTACAGAGAATGAAAGCAATACGATCGATTCGATGAAAACCCTGATCGGTGCAGATTGTATCGCAAAGTAGAAGATGGAGCACAGAATGAGTTGCACTACAGGGATTCCCCATAGGATATAGGCATTGAGCTTTTCTCCTCTAAAGTGCTGGATCCCTTTCAGGAAGAAAAAGTATCCAAGAGCGACAACGAATTCACTAAGTACTTCGCCAATAAATTGCGGCTTTTCCAGGTTAAAGAAATACCCCAGGCAGCCAATCGAAATAAGAATACTTCCTATAGCCCAATCGACCGGCCCCTTCACTTTCGGGGCAATCATATTAACCAGGTACATTATAAAGCCCATTAAAATGTTAATGAACAATACAATGAAGATGAGTGTTTTGTAATCAATTTCCATCATTTTGTTAAGTTTTATTAATGTTTTGGGTTAAAAATCAACATGATTGTTAATTTAAGACAAAAATGGCTCATTTCCAAAATAATATCATTGATACGAATATGGCTGATGGATGATCCTTGCTTTTCCTTGCTTTTTCAGGGCGGATAGAAATTTATGCAGCACTATTTTGTTGGGGATTTGAAAAAACAACGGTCATTAAAAGTGCGGGACTTTTAATGACCGTTGTCAGAGTGAACCGTCGACTGGTTTGGCCGGATGGTGCTAAATGTCGTTTTCGCCTTTTACATAGCCGAAGTTTGCCAAAATTCCGCCATCTACATACAGGATGTGCCCATTGACAAAATCGGCAGCTTTTGAAGCGAGGAAAAGGGCTGCGTGGCCAACGTCTTCGGGTTGTCCCCAGCGCCCTGCCGGAGTGCGGCACATCACTACATCGTTAAACGGATGGCCATTTTCGCGGATGGCTGCATTTTGCGAAGTAGCAATGTAACCCGGACCAATTCCGTTTACCTGAATGTTGTATTTGGCCCATTCGCAACACATGCTTTCGGTGAGCAGTTTCAATCCTCCTTTAGCGGAAGCATAGGCCGATACGGTTACCCGTCCGTACACGCTCATCATGGAGCACATGTTGATGATTTTTCCGCTCCGGCGTTCGATCATGGAAGGTGCAACCCGTTTGGTTACAATGAGCGGCGCAACCAGATCAATGTCGAGAACCTGTTCAAATTCGCTGATTTTCATATCGAGAATCGGAATTCGCTTGATGATTCCGGCATTGTTAACCAAAATGTCGATCAGTCCAACCTCTTTCTCAATCTGGCTGATTCCACGGTCAACATCTTCTTCTTTTGTAACGTCAAACAGTAAGGTATACACATCGATACCTTCCTGGGCATATTCTGCTTTACAGGACTCCAGCTTTTCGGCAGAAATATCGTTTACACAAATTTTTGCTCCGGCTTTGCCCAGTGTTTTTCCAATGGCCATACCAATGCCATGGGTTCCACCTGTGATCAGGGCAACTTTTCCGGTTAAATCAAATAATTCAGTACTCATATTCATTTATGATTGATTATTTATTATTTACTATTTCAAAAAATCTTCACGAATGGGGGTGAAGCAATCAATTATACGAACGAAAGGAGTGAGCCGGTGAATGGAGTGGGGCACATTTGACGGAATTGCAAAATGGTCGCCTGCTTTAAGGTACACTTTCTCTTCATTCCCGACTAGCAGAAAAATTTCACCCTCTGTCAGATACGAAACTTGTTCGTGAGGGTGGGAGTGGAGCGGATCGGGATTTTCCGTAGGTCCGTCGGTGAATTCCACATTGACCATCATCAGGTTATTGGTGTAAACCAACCGCCGTTGAGTGGTTTCGTTAACCTTCTGAGGTTCTGTTTCGTCGTATATAGAAGCGTATTTCATAAGCTTAACCTTATTTTAATTCATCGGGTTGGCAAACGTCCATATCACCGTAATCGAGATTTTCACCGGCCATGCCCCATATAAAAATGTAGTTCGAAGTTCCTGCAGCACTGTGGATGCTCCATGCGGGGGAGAGCACGGCCTGCTCGTTTTTCATCCAGATGTGACGGGTTTCGTCGGGTTGCCCCATAAAATGGCATATTGCCTGTCCTTTGGGAACCTGAAAGTAAAAATAGGCTTCCATCCGGCGATCGTGCGTGTGGGCAGGCATGGTATTCCAGACACTTCCCGGCTTGAGTTCGGTCATACCCATCTGGAGCTGGCAGGTTTGAACCACTTTGTTGATCAATAGCTGGTTGATCTGCCTTTCGTTGGATGATTCAAGCGACCCGGTTCTGATCACATTGGCATCGGCCAGGGTCACTCTTTTGCTTGGAAACTCTTTGTGTGCCGGAGCTGAATTGATGTAAAAATGAGCAGGATTAGCCTTGTCGTTCGATTCGAAAAACACTTTTTGGGTACCGCGGCCAAGGTACAGGGCATCTTTGAAATCGAGCAGAAACGTTTCATTTTCGGTAATTACTTTTCCCGGGCCTCCCACATTGATGATGCCCATTTCACGTCTTTCCAGAAAATAACTGGCTTTTAACGAATCGAACGGCTCGAGGGCGAGCGATTCGTTTACCGGAACGGCTCCGCCAACGATATAACGGTCGTATTGTGAATAGGTTAATGAGATTTGATCTTCCACCATCACTTCTTCAATAAGGAATTCCTCGCGGATCCTCTGGGTATCGTACTTTTTAAAATCGGCAGGGTGAACTGCAAATCTTGAGTTGCTTTTTGTTTTCATAATTTATTATTTTCAATCGATTGCACAATTTGTTATTTTTTCTCAGTCGATGCTCTGATGATTAGTTTGGGTTTGAAAGTCATTGTTTTTGAGACCTCTTTCTTTCCTGATTCTATTCGTTCAATCAATAACCTGGCGGTACTTTTCCCGATCTCCTCGCTGTATTGTTCGAGGGTTGTAATTCCGGGAGTGGTAAGCTCGGTAAAAGGCTCGTTGGCAAAGCCGGCAATCCCTATTTGCCGGGGAATGGCAACTCCTTTGCTTTTGAAAAACAGGAGTGCACCCAATGCGGAAAAGTCGCTGGAAGAAAAAATGGCATCCGGAAGTTTTCCTGAACGGAGAAGCTGTTCGGCCAGTTCTTCTCCTTTCTGTCGGGTCAGAATGTCTTCAAAGACCATTGAATCGGTAACTTCCATGCCCGCATCCTGCATTGCTTTCTGGTAGCCTTCAAACCGATCACGATACACATTGATGTGCCGGGGGCCTGAAAAATGGACAATGTTTCGGTATCCTTGCCTGATCAAATGGGTGGTGATGTCGTAAGCACCGGCGAAGTTATCGTTCAGTACTTTGTCAATATCCAGGTGATCGGCAACACGGTCGAACATGACCAGCGGAATTCCTTCGTTGAGGGTTGCTTCAATGTGATCGGTTTTTGTAGACCCGGCAGCCATTGAAATGATAATCCCTTCAACCCGGTTGTTGACCAATGCTTGCAAACTTCGTTTCTCAACCATGTAATCTTCATTGGTTTGGCAAATCATCAGGTTGAAATCGGATGGGTTAATAA
The DNA here is from genome assembly GCA_035353695.1 of Prolixibacteraceae bacterium. GTDB lineage: Bacteria > Bacteroidota > Bacteroidia > Bacteroidales > Prolixibacteraceae > CAYMTR01. Next base: position 4,619 of record DAOQAB010000138.1, on the reverse strand, counting down.
CCGACTCCATTCCGGCAATGGCATGGGAGAAGAAATGACGGTCAATTCGCGGAATAATCACGCCAATCATGTTGCCCCGGCCTTTTCGCAGGTTTGTGGCAAGCTGGTTGGGTTTGTAATTCATTTCCGCAGCCGTTTTCTTGATCAGATCCCGGGTGGTTTTACTGATCCGGTAATAATCGTTCAATGCCCTTGAGACGGTTGATGCCGAAATGTTTAACCTTGCCGCAATGTCATGGATGGTTGTTTTCCTGTTTTCCATGCAGCAAAATTAATGATTTTGTACAATCGATTGCACAATTGTTCGTTTTTTTGATGAAATTGATAATTCCTTGCTCCTGATCTTTCTGGAATGTTTTAATCAGGATGAGATTTGGAATAAAAAAGGGTCGGAAAAATAATGCCAGTTCTATAAGTGGCAATTTTTCAGTTGGCTAGAAACCAAAACCGTCAACTTCCTTTTCTTCTTTTTCCTCTTCAGCAACAATCTTGGCTAGTTGGTGTACTTTATTCCCTTCCACATAGATGGCTTTCTCAGGCGCCGGGCAGACAAATTCACAACCTCCGCATCCGATACAGATGTCGGGGTTTACCGAAGGAATTGTGATCCAGCCTTTATAGGGAACCATCGAAACCGCCTGGGTTGGACAATGTTCGGAGCAGGCACCGCAACTTCTTTCCCGGTTGGTGACGATGCAATTTTCTTTGATGAAAACAACCCGTCCTACCTGCGTACGGTGCTTTTCTTCTACCGTGAGAGGTTTTATGGCTCCATTGGGACAGGTGTTGGAACAAACCGTACAGTTGAAGTTGCAAAATCCTTTGTCGAAGCTCATCACGGGCTGCATCATTCCTGACAGGCCATATTCCAGAAAGGCTGGTTTCAGTACATTCGTGGGGCATTTGCTGATGCACAACTGGCATGAAGTGCAATGTTGCAGCAGATTTTCGGCACTGATCGATCCCGGAGGGGTGAGGGGCGTATTGCGGCCAAATGGTTTTACATCCGAAGCAATTCCCGTTTTCTTTTGTGCATACACCGCCGGAATGGTCAGCGAGGTGACGACCAGGGTGGATAGAAATTTCCGTTTGCCATCGTCGACTGGCTCGCTTACAATGATCGTATTTTCTTTTTTGGAAGATGTGAAAGGTGCATATTTTAAGGCCCCGTGGCGGCAACTTTCCATGCAATTGAAGCAGGTAACACAACGGCAGTAATCAATGGTTTGCTCTTTGCTGTCGAGGCAAAGTCCTTTGCACTTCAGCTCGCACAGACCGCATTGGTTGCAGCTGCTGGCATCAAACCTTATTTTGAAAAAAGAAAAGCGGCTTAAGAATCCCAGCAGGGTACCTACCGGACAGATGGTGTTGCAATACAAACGTCCATATTTCCAGGCAAGAAATCCAACAGCCAGAAACGTAACTGCTCCAACAATGAGAACAAAAAGACCACGAATGGCAATATCCATTTTGTAGAAAGTGTAGCTGTTGAAAGAGGTAAAGATCGATTCGAGCAGATTATTTCCAGCCAGATAGGCCGGTTTGAACAACGTGGCAACGATCCGACCGTAAGCACTGTAAGGATCGAGCAATCCAAACAGTAAATTGAAGCCCAGAAGAAAAGATACGACAACCAGGATGAGAACCGACCATCGAAGGATGTTCTGGGCCTTGTGATATCGGTATCTTTTTTTCTTTCTCCGAAATAATTTTGATATCCGGCCGACGAGGTCCTGAAATATCCCCAAGGGGCAAATCACAGAACAATAAATCCGACCAAAGAGAAAGGTGGTCACAACCAATGCCAACAGCACCAGAATGTTCAGCGACAACAATGCCGGAACGAGTTGAATTTTTGCCAGCCAGTTAAAACCCGAAGGCAAAATCCCGGCAAAATCGAGAAAAAAGAAAGTGATGAGGGCTAAGACAACAACTGCTATGCCCACCCGTATTTTTTTTAACATCAAAAAAAGGTTTGGTTAAATTTTAATCCGTTTGATATTCAGCTTGTCAAGATCCATGGTGCCTAGGTGTAGGGCCTGTCCGTTGGACAAATGGCCTACATGATCCAACGGCATTTCCCTGATTTGGTTGAAAAATTTGGTGGCAGCAGTATCTACGGCTACAATATCCTGCGAAATGAAAAGCCCTTTGGGGGTGACTACATCGGCAATTGATTTGCCCTGGGGGCCATTGTCTTTCATTACGCGATAGGCATCAACCACATTGAGTACAGGCTTTTTATCCAGGGAACAGATGTCGGCAATACATTGCTGTAAATCCTTCTGGTGGAATATTTCCCTGTCCCAAACAATTCCCATGTGATTTTTCATCGAAATGGTCATATTGGCTCCGCCATGGTTTTTCAGGATTGGAACGTTGATCCAGACGTCGCAGTTGAGGATGGCTTCGTGAATTTTTGCATTTTTCAGCTCTTTTCCGTGGGGTAAAGAAATGTTGCGATAGTAAGATTCTTCGTGAGCCGGAATTACTTTCGCACCGGCTGATTTGGCGGCACTTTCTATTCCGCTGTTTTTGTAGCAATTGGTCCATTCGTGGCAGGTGTGGTCAAAGATGGTAACTTCTTTGGCTCCTGCGGCGAAGCATTCGCGAACGATTTCGGCTATTAACTTGGGATTGGTATTCCCGGCCAGTTCTGGCGTCCGGTCCCAGCCAATATTGGGTTTGATGGTTACTTTCTGGTCTGGTTTGATGAATTTGCTCAATCCGCCCATTTCGGCGATGCCCCGTTTGAACATTTCGTCGGGTTCTCCTCCCATTACGGCAACCAGATCGACGGTATTTCCTGTCTGGGGATTGGTCACTTTTTGTGCCATTACATCCATTGCTCCTTTGGTGCTGGCAATCGCTACTGCACCACCGGCTAATGCAACTGCCCGAAGGAAATTTCTTCTATCCATAAGTGTTTTATTCAATAAGATCTTGTTATCAAAAGCGTGATCCTTCTCTTAAATGTTTATCAAAACCTGACAGGTCACGACTTAATTACCCTGAACCAAATCTCTCCCAAAAATAGTCCAATTTAGCCGTTTTGTCCTGAATCAAATTAGGATTAACATCGAATTAACAAGAAAGGAAGGGGGGCTCAGCCGGGAATTGATAGATAAGCGATTTCAGCAGTTGTCAATGACATCTTGGATTTCTTTTTTTTCGGGATTTGACCTTTTGGATGTCTTTCAAAAAAGATTTTCGGTAAGTCAAATTCATTTGAGAGCCTCGAAGATTTTATTGATTAACTTTGAGAAAAAATAAAATGAATATTCAAGCAGAAAAAATTGAGATTATTAAAATGATTTTGGAAACTAACAATCCAAGCATTTTAAAGTCAGTAAAAAATATGTTTAGAGAAAAAACAAATACTGACTTCTGGGAGACTATTTCTCAGGAGCAAAAAGAAGATATATTTCGAGGAATCGAGGAGGTTGAAAACGGAGAGGTTGTGGATTATGAAGATTTCATGAAAAAACACAGATAATGAGAGAAATAGTTCTTTCAAAAAGAGCATCCAACCGACTTGACAAACTACTTGAATACTTGGAACAAGAATGGTCTCTTAAAGTGAAAGATGATTTCATCAAAAAACTTGACAGATCCTTAAATCAAATTCAAAAATTCCCAGAGTCTTGTCCTAAAACAGATTTTGTAAAAGGACTTCATATGCTTGTTATAACAAAGCAAACCTCACTATTTTATCGGTTCGATTCTAAAACAATCAAAGTTGTAACGATTTTTGATAATCGGATGGATCCTGATGAATTGAAACGAAAATTGAAATAAGCCACGCTTCAACCATTTTGTAAATTGCATTACGGCATTCGTGCGAGGTGTCGTTTCTGCTTCTTTCTCGACTGTGACTCGTCCGGCGGGTGATGACGCTCTACGAAATCATACGACAACATACAATACCCTGAAAAGTATTTTTTAGGTAGAAGAGTTTAAAACAGCCGCTGATCTTCATCCGGAGAATCGTTCTTTTCTTTTTGAATTTCAGGAATTAGATTGAATGCCGAATCGAACGTAAGTGATGAATCGGTGGGCTGCCCGTCAATGACAAGACCTTTTATTTTTGGTGTTTTTCCTTTTTCGATGAGGGCAAAAATTTGTTTGTCGGTAAGTGTTATGCCGTATTGTTCAAACATTACTTTGAAGGTACAACCATTTTTGTACTCGCTGCAACCCCAGGCTGTCCTTCCTTTCAGCAAGGTCCCCTTTTTGCACTTGGGGCAGCTCATGGTTGCAGGCTCTTCTATTTTGGCGGGTTCTTTTTTTTGCGCGGTTTTCCGGGGTTTTGCGGGTTTTTCTTCTTTCAGTTTTTCCTTCTCTTTTTTCGTGGGTTGTTCTTCTTGCTCTATGGCGATTGCCTTTTTGTTTTCCCTTTTTACTTCGTTGACTAACTGGCTAACCATCTCTTTCATCTCGTCGAGGAAAAGTTTTGGGTCGTATTCGCCTTTTTCGATCTGCCGGAGTTTCTTTTCCCACATTCCGGTTAGCTCGGCCGATTTTAGCAGTTCGTTTTCGATCGTGTGAATAAGCTGGATGCCGGTTTTGGTGGGCACCAAATTCTTTCTTTCGCGTACCACAAACCGACGTTTAAACAG
>DAOQAB010000137.1:0-8872 GCA_035353695.1 Prolixibacteraceae bacterium | reverse complement strand
GGGATCCGTATTGGGGTTTATGGCCTGGGCGTTGAACTGGCGGGGTTAGTTGATCCCTCCAAATCGGGTAAAACAGTCTATCTCAATCCTGTTGAGACTGCCTTGCAGCAGGAAGAATATCTGCGGGAGAAGGAGAAATGTGATTTGGTGATTTGCTTGTCACATTTGGGTTATGAGTTTGCCAGTGACAAAATAAGTGATATCAAACTGGCCTCGTTAACCCGCAATACCGATTTGATTTTGGGTGGTCATACGCATACATTCCTCGAAAAACCGGTCAATTGCCTGAACATGGATAAAAAGCCGGTTGTGGTGAACCAGGCGGGCTGGGCATCGCTGATGCTGGGACATATTGAATTCCTTTTTGAACGCGACCGGAAATCGATCGTCGATTTTTCTGAAAATAAACGGGTCGGATGAACCCGGCTCGAATGGTAATACCTGTTGTTGCTTCGGGTGTTTTGTTGGCATTGGCCTGGCTCGGAGTTTCGGGTTTTATCCTTTTGGTTGCATTGGTGCCTCTTCTGTTTGTCGAAGATTTTTTCAGGGAAAGCAAATTCCGTTATAACTCTTTTGTATTCTGGTTGTTTTCGCTGATCACCTTCCTCGTATGGAACACTCTTGCGGTATGGTGGATCTGGTATGCTACCCCTATTGGGGCGATGTTTGCCATCCTGATGAATTCTTTCCTGATGGCGCTGGTATGGTGGGTTGCCCATATTGCCGGTAGGATGAAAGGAAAAACTTTTGGAAGAATGGTGCTGGTTGTGGCCTGGGTCTCATTCGAATATCTTCATTATCATTGGGATGTTTCGTGGCCGTGGCTGACACTGGGAAACGGGCTGGCCAATGATGTGAAGTTTATTCAGTGGTACGAATACACCGGCGTTTTTGGTGGTTCTCTCTGGATTCTGATCATGAACGTGTTGTTTGCAGAACTGATCCGTATGACCGGAACATCCTTGAGACGGAAAGATGTTGGGATCCTGTTGGTTGGTTTGTTCCTGCTTTTCTTCCCGGTAATTTCTTCGCTTGCGATTTATTATTCTTATCACGAAAAATCGGACCCGGTTCGTGTGGTGATTGCTCAGCCCAACATCGATCCCTACAACGATAAGTTTTCGGGGATGAGTGTTGCCGATCAGCTTCATCGGTTGCTTCAGGTGTCCGATTCGTTGGGAGATTCTTCTGTCGATTTTTTTGTAGGTCCAGAGACTGCTTTGCACGAGATATGGGAAAACAATGCGGACGATGATACGCAAATTGTTGCCATAAAGCAATTTTTGAAAGATAGATACCCGGAAGCCGCTTTTGTTGTTGGTGCTTCGACGTTTTACCGTTATTTTCCGGGCGATTCGATTCCTTTGTCGGCACGATCGGAAAATGGAGGGCAATTGATCTACGATGCCTTTAATTCAGCTTGTTTCATTGAGAAGGATTCTTCGATTTTGTTTTACCATAAGACCAAGTTGGTTTCGGGAGTTGAAAAGATGCCCTTTAAGCGGCAACTTCGCTTTTTGGAGAAATGGATAATCCATTTGGGAGGAATATCCGGGACGCTGGGAACCCCAACCGATACCGTTATTTTTGAAAAAGGAGTGACCCGAGTGGCTGTGCCGATCTGCTATGAGTCGGGTTACGGGGAATATTTGTCGGGGTTTATCCAAAAAGGGGCCAATGTTTTTTTTATTATTACCAACGATGGCTGGTGGCGGAACAGTCCCGGTTACCGGCAGCATCTTTCCTATTCGCGGTTGCGGGCCATTGAGTTCCGAAGGGATATTGCCCGGGCAGGGAATACGGGGATCAGCTGTTTTATTGATCAGCGGGGCGATCTGTTGCAAAAAAGTAAGTGGTGGGTGAAAACTTCCCTTTCGGGAGCGATGAACCGGAACAACCGGATCACCTTCTATGCCCGGCATGGCGATTATTTGGCAAGGTTTAGTCTCCTGTTGTTTGTGCTGATGCTTTTGATATTGCCGGGTAAGAAAATGTTTTTCAGGTAATTTTTGTAAAACAAAAAAGGGAATCAGATTTCTCTCATTCCCTTTTGTTGTCGGGGCACCAGGATTCGAACCTGGGACCCCCTGGTCCCAAACCAGGTACACTACCGGACTGTGCTATACCCCGAAAATAATAACTGCGGAGGGAGGGGGATTCGAACCCCCGGTACCCTTACGAGTACGTCAGTTTAGCAAACTGGTGGTTTCAGCCACTCACCCATCCCTCCTTCGATGCAATGATGCCGAATTTCTTTTCGATCTTCGAAATTCAAAACTGCAATCTTCACCAGAACGTCATTCTTAAAGCACATCGCTTTTTCAAATGTGCGTGCAAATATAAATGCTTTCCTTCCTTTTGCAAAAAAAAAACAAAAAAAATGAGAAATTTCTGGCTTTTAAGATTTAATGCTCTGACAAACAACTGAAAAATAGAAAAGATGAGTCACCGGGTATTGGTGCTTAGGGAAAATCCTTTTTACAACTTTTTGAAAATCCCACCTTTACGGTTATCTGAATTTAAAAATAGAATGAAAAGCCTTGTGAAACTTGCATAATTGCAGGGTTCGCCTTACTTTTGGGTTAGCAAAACGTTCTAAAGAATATGAAAGAAAAGCATTACCGCATTAATTTCTGATCTTGGTAAACTCAACAGATTAAAGAAACCGAGAACGCTTTTGGATGCAATGACAGGCCTTGTAGTCCCGACGTACGTCGGGATGAGTAGTTTTCTACCGGTGGAAGTCAGACCAACCAGGCTCTCAAATCCTGTATTATCGGGGTTTTATTCAATTGGGATTAATGCGGTTCTTTTTTTTATTCTACTGATCCTTTCCTGTTTTGCGTGTGTTTTCCGATGTCAGTTTTCTCTTTTTTTTTTACAACTCATCCAATTGAGGAGATTTTTTTCGAGGGGAGCTATTGTATTTTCTGCCTTAAAATAAGTTCGTTTTCTGTTGATTATAAAATTCTTCTTTTTAACTTAGTAGGGTCCTTTTATTTATAGAATAAAAATAGCCCTAAATATGGATCAACCAAAGCTCGACAGACTGTTGAGGCTGATGAAAATGCTTACCGGCAACACTACCTATTCCATTTCCGAACTGGCAGAGCGGCTTTCTATGACCGAGCGAACCATTTACCGCTACATCGATACTTTTCGTGAAGCGGGTTTTGTGATTAAAAAGAATGGAGCGGTTTATCGCATCGATAAATCTTCTCCTTACTTCAAAGACATTAGCCAGTTAATTCATTTCACCGAAGAGGAGGCATACATCCTAAAAAGTGCCATTGAAAGCATTGATGAAAACAACCTCATCAAACAAAACCTGAAACGGAAACTTTACACCATTTATAATTATAAAATTCTGGCAGAGACCGTTGTTAAAGGAAAAAATGCACTCAATGTTAATCGTTTGGTTGAGGCCATCGAAAACAAAAAACAAGTGGTGTTGAGGGAATATGGTTCGGCCCATACTCATTCCATAAACGACCGTTTGGTCGAGCCTTTTGCTTTTACAACCAACTATATCCAGATATGGGCTTATGAACCGTCGAGTAAGCAGAATAAGTTATTCAAGCTTTCCCGTATGGGCGAGGTGGTGGTGTTGGATGCGCCCTGGTCTGATGAGGAACGCCATTGTGCCGGATCTATCGATTGTTTCCGGATCAGCAGCCATGTGCTGCTTCCTGTAAAATTACGGCTTGGAATGAGGGCTGCCCAGTTGCTTATTGAGGAATATCCGTTGGCCGAAAAGGAACTTACCAAAGTGAGCGATAACGAATGGATATTCGAAACCAACGTGTGCAGTTATGATGGGGTGGGGCGCTTTGTTGAGGGGCTTCTCCATGAGGTGGAGATTATGGGCCCTCCGGAATTCAAATGCTTTATCATGAGAAATATGGAAGAGGAACTGGAGCGCATGAAGCGTTAAAGAAATCTTTTTCGATCTTTTTTTATCTGTGACATAAGCTGTCAAATTGGTATTGTTCATTTACAACAGATTATTCATTTAAACATTACCGTTATGAACGACAGGCATTTTTCTAATTTCAATCTGGCAGGATTTACCTATTATGATGGTATTGAGGTTTTTTCCGAGCTGAAAGTGGGCGCCCCATTAACCATGAAGGCCGAACCCGACAATAAATACGATCCCTGTGCCGTAGCGATTTACTATGACGACAAAAAGCTGGGTTATGTCCCGAAGGACGACAATTTGTTGTTGTTTAAATTTTTGGAGCTGGGGCATACCGATTTGTTTGAGGTGCGGATCAACCGTCTTTCGCCCGAAAAACATCCCGAAGGCCAGGTGGGCGTGGTGGTGCGGATCAACGAAAAGAAACCGGAAGGAGATTGACGCGATCGATAGGTCAGCGCATTTTAATCATTCAATCATTCAGTAATTCAATCATTATTAATCGTATCAATATGAGATTTAACCTTACATTCAATCGTACCGGGAAGCAACGGATGCTCCCAATGGATTACCAGTATTATATCAGCGCATGGATTTACAAAGTGCTGGGCAAGGCTGATGCCGGGTTTGCCGGTTTCCTGCATTCTGAAGGGTACCGCGACGGGATGAAAAGCTTCAAGCTATTTTGTTTTTCCCCGTTAAATTTTGGCAAGCCTACACTGTGGAAAGAGAAAGCCCTTTTCGAAATCCATCAGGATAAAATTATGCTTTCGGTCTCCTTTTATCTGCCCAACGTGGCCGAGCGGTTTATCGTGGGGCTGTTCAACAACCAGCAGGCTTACTTTGGCGACCGGTTCAATGGCCTCGACCTGACGGTAGCCCAGATAGAGCGACTGCCCGAAGCTGCTGTAGCCTCAATTGTGCATTACAAGGCGCTGTCGCCGGTGGTGGTGAGCGCCCGAAGCGAGGGGTCGCAATACGCACGTTACCTTTCTCCTGCCGACGAAGGGTATGCCCTTATGGTGAAAAACAATCTGATGCAGAAGTGGGGTGCCATTCCCGGCGTGGAACCGCTTCCTGAAACCTTCGATTTTGAAATGACAATTATCAACCAGCCCAAATCGAAACTGGTGACCATGAAACCCGGTACTCCGCAACAGAGCAAGGTGCGCGGTTATGTGTACGAATTCGACCTTACAGCCCCCGAAACGCTGCACCGGCTGATTGATTCGGCAGGGATTGGGGAAAAGAACTCTACCGGGTTTGGATGGGTGGAAAGAAACCTGACAACGTTCGCAGAACCTGTCAGAGTTCGTATGTAACAACGAATAATCAATTATTCAACACAGACAGGTCTGGCGACGCTGTCGGGTTGAAAAAACAAACGATTATCACAATGCAACCATTTGAAGAACTTGAATACGGAAACTTCTACCACATCTACAATCACGGTGTAGGCGGGCGTGATTTGTTCATCGAACCCGATAATTACGAATACTTTTTGAGTTTGTACGATAAGTATATATCGCCAATTGCCGAAACCTATGCGTGGTGTTTGATGCCGAACCATTTTCATTTGTTGGTGAAGATTTTAAACCCTCAAGGTTTTCAAAACCTTGAGGGTTTGGGTATGAGGGATTTCGAAAAACGCATCACCCAACAATTTTCGAACCTGTTTAACGCCTATACCAAAGCCTTTAATAAAATGTATGGTCGTACCGGAAGTTTGTTTGAACATACGTTCCGGCGAAAACTTATCGATCATGATGAATATCTGAAACAGGTTATCCTCTACATCCACAACAACCCAATCCATCACGGTTTTTGTAGCCATCCGGTAGAATACCCGTGGAGCAGCTACCTCACCTGCATTTCGGTAAAACCAACCAAGTTGCACCGCGAAGCTGTAATTGGATGGTTTGATAGCGAAGCCAATTTCAAAACGAGGCACAATGGAAAAATCGAGGTGGAAGAAATTGAAGGATGGTTGGGGATATAAATAAAAATAAAACCCTCAAGGTTTTTAAAACCTTGAGGGTTTAGGAAAAAATAAAAAATAATGGATAACGATGAAATTTGAAAACATTTATTCACAGACGTCCGATAGCCAGAAATTGAAATTTTTGGATGCAATAATCGCGCACAACAAAGCTCTAATGGATGAATTTGTTGCTTTTTCACAGGCTGATAATCAAGAAAAATCAGGACTTTCGTCCGATCGTTTTCTTGAAATTGTCCATTCAACGCAATCAAAATACCGGAGCCTTTTTGAAGAGGTTGATACTGAAAATCCCGACTGGGAAATGTACCACCCGCCACATTCAGGATATATCGAAGAATGGGAAGCTTATCAAATGGCCAGTGAGCAGGAATTTGAAGCAATCTTCAACGGGTTTCTTTCTCTTGCAATCGATAAGATAATAGGCCAATGCCCTGCAGAAGTTATGGCGATGCTCATTGGATTGTACGAAGCGACGCAGGATGCCGAAGTTACCGACGATGTTGGTTCTTTTAACGATGTTAACGAGTACCTGCTTGAGGAACATATCAATACGTTGAATACACTCATCGGAAAAATTCGGTTGAGCGCCATTGCATCTTCCACAATTTACACCACATTCGAATTGTTTTTTGAATACTGTACTGCCAAATACCCCGGGGACTTTTATTTCGCGAGTCATTTTGAGCAACTGCTACTTGCCCTTGCTGAAAAAACGGGCGATGCCCAACAATTGCTTTCTTTACTGAACCATTCAGGAGTTGAACTACAAGCTCTACCCGAACTAGTTCTTCTCTTAAACAAGAAAGCAGGGAACAACACCGAATGGCTGCAATCGGCACGACAGTTCTATCGCGGCAATGCGCCTGTGGCCAAGCAGTTGCTGGAGTATTACTTCGAACGTGATAAAGATGCCTTTGTGAGAATAGCCCGTGAACTGTTCCCAACCGATAAATACCTGTGGTCCGAATTCCTGCAGCATTACATAACACCTCAGCTCAACGAGGAGTTATTTGTTCAGGTTTTTTGGCAGCTTACGGTCAGGCATAACAATATAGAATACTATAACCGAATGCGGGAATACCTTTCTGAAACCGATTTAAAAAAGCTTATAAAAGAGTTAAATTGGGAAAAGGTTTTTGTGGTGAAAATACTCGACGTAGAAAAGCGCTATGCCGACATAAAAGCCATTGTTGAAAAAGATGCTGATGATTGGAATTATGCCGGAATTATTGAACCAATCCTAACTGTTTACCCCGAATTTTGTTTCCAGCACATTAAAAATAAATCGATAAATACGTTGGACAACCAACGGGGACGTGATGTTTACCAGCGTATTGCCAAGTGGTTGAGTTTGGCCCAAACCATACCCGGGTTTAAAATCGAAACACGCGAACTGATACAGCAGTTATACAACCACAAACCCAATTTGCCCGCTTTAAAAGACGAAATGCGACAAGCTGGGCTGATGGGGTAATCGGCGGAACGGTGAAAACAAAACAAATACGAACGATATGAAAGAAACCTGCAAAACGATTGACTACGAATGGCTGACCCGACCAACGGGCGACCCGTTTGCCGATGCGAAAAACAATAAAAATTAGCGAAATATGGAAAATTTAGATTTATCAATTCTTGAAAAGATTCCGGAACCAAACCTAAAGGTAATTCTAGAAATTGAACCACTAGCTCCTCTCTCAATGGTGAGTGAGTTACCTGGATCATATTATAAAACACTAAAAAGTCCCGATAAAAAAATGCTTTGCGGACTTTTTGAAAACATTCTGGGATGGCACATTGATTTGGCTGACCGTAAAGCAATAATTAAGGAAATCACAACTTTAAGGAAGAAACAGGCAAAAAAGAATCCCCAATTGGAGTTTATTGATAGGACAAAAGGTTCAACGTATAGCCCATTGTTGATGGATTATTTTGATATTGAAAATGTAACACCTATTATCACTAAAGTAGTATTTTATGATGATTTATGGAATAAAGCTTATAGAAGAGAAGATGTATCGGGGTCTCAAGCCCCTCATCCCAAAGGAACATTTAACATTGACTATAGAATTATCCCAGAAAAGAGAAAATTAGAACGAGATACAAAAAACAACAATAAAGTTGATGATACAGCTTTAGGGCAATTTTTTCTAAAACATAAAACAGAGTATCCAATGTTCTATTCTACTCCTACCCAAAGGGAGTATATATCTATGGAAGGGAAATATAGGTTTCTTATTTCTATTGATATTAAACTATTTGAATCCCTAAGGAAAAACACGCAGAGTAATAATCTGTGCTATCTAGGCAACAGTGAAGGTTGGATAGATGTAAAATTTGAAGAAATATGATAGCAATTCATCCTTTCCTCAGATATGCTCAAGCTTTGATCATGAATGAAAATGACCTTATTAGCTGTGGCGAAATAACTTTTGAACAAATTATTGCCGAAATTGAAAATGGACTTAATTCTTTTAGAATTTACCCTGTCGAGTCAATTGAAGGTAAAATCAAAGTGAAATTTGATTTCATCAAACAAGAAAAAGGAGATACAAAACAAGGTGTGTTTCTTTCTCCGAATACTATAACCAAGGATAAACAAGCAAAAAACACATGGACGGCAGCTAGTGATTTAGTTAAAGAGTTACAAAGTAATCTAACGAATGATTTAAATGACATGACAATGTCTATTGCTCCTATTACAGGTGAATATCTAAGTTTTTCCATGAAAGGAAGTATAGGCAGAGGCAAGCCTAAATGCTCACTTGCAGAACGAGGATTGGGACTAGTAACAACACTAACTCCCTACAAACCCTGTCTTCAATACAGGATAGATAAAAGGGGGATGCCTGAAATGTTTAACGTTTGTTTTATTCCTGATTTACCAATTGAAGAATTAAAAGGGTTCATAAGATTCTTCAAGTTGATGTTAAAAACAGAAACAGCAAGTGATT
>DAOQAB010000136.1:0-9020 GCA_035353695.1 Prolixibacteraceae bacterium | reverse complement strand
CAGAGGAGAATATTTTAATCAATATTCGGTATAGGTTGTTAATTGCTGCATTTCCACTCCATACCGAACCATTATTAAGAACTGCAGCAAATTCAACACCAACATTAAAAACACTAACATGTTGGGTTGTCTTTAATTTTTTTATAATGAAAGATTTATTTGAAAAAACAATATTACCGATTGTTGGAGTAATCACATTATTTGGTTTTTTTGGTTTATTTCTGAGTGTAATATGGGCAAGCAAGGAGAATTTAATCACATTGATCAAGTTAACCATCACCGATGGGATCATTTTACTTTTATGTGTTACCATTTCAAAAGCACTGAAACATTCAGAAAAAAATAAAGAGGAATAAAATATCATTTACGTATTCAAATGAAGAGAATCTTAAATGAATAAAAGTAAGAAGTTAAAATAATCATTCCTTGTTATGGGAGAATTCAAATTGTTAAGCAACAACATATTTTGTCAACTTAATTTAATTAATATCAAATGATTAACAAAGTACATCTGCTATCTATCGTCTTTGGTATCGGGTTGTTTATAGCACAAAATCATTGTCCTGCATCAGCTCAAAATCCTATAATCAGGAATCAGTTTACCGCCGATCCTACTGCAAGAGTTTTCAATGGTAAAGTATACCTTTTCCCTTCACATGATATAAAGGCTCCTGAGGGTAAAAATCTGAGAAAGGATTGGTTTTGTATGGCCGACTATCATGTTTTTTCTTCTGAAAATTTAACCAATTGGACCGACCATGGAGTAATTGTTAGTCAAAACAGTGTTCAATGGGTAGATTCAAATTCTTATAGCATGTGGGCTCCCGATTGCGTGGAGCACAATGGAAAGTACTATTTCTATTTTCCTGCTAACCGAAATCGTACAGGAGGAAATTTCAGAGGTGGTTTTGGCATCGGTGTCGCCATTGCGGAAAAGCCTGAAGGGCCTTATGTTCCTCAAGCCGAACCAATCAAAGGTGCTATGGGCATCGATCCCAATGTATTTATCGACAAGGACGGTCAGCCTTATATCATTTGGTCGATGGGCCGTTTTTCAATTGCAAAACTTAAAGATAACATGGTGGAACTGGCATCTGAACCGGTAGAGGTAAAAGATCTTCCCTCTGCCGGATTAAAAGAAGGTCCTTTTCTCTTCCAGCGAAATGGCATCTATTACATGACTTATCCTCATGTTCAGAACACCATCGAACGGCTCGAATATGCCATTGCCGACAACCCACTGGGACCCTACAAATTTGCAGGTGTTATCATGGATGAGTCTCCAATGAACTGCTGGACAAACCATCAGTCTATTATTGAGTACAATGGGCAATGGTATCTCTTTTATCATCAGAATGCTTTATCTCCAAAATTTGATAAAAACCGTTCGGCCTGTATCGACAGTTTATCGTTCAACCTCGATGGAACCATCCGGAAAGTGGTGCCTTCTTTGCGTGGGGTTGGTATATCCGATGCTTCTGATAAAATCGAAATCGACCGATACAGCGCTAAAAGTGAAAAAGGTTCTGCTGTTGAGTTCATCGATACGCTGAATACTTTCCAGGGTTGGAAAACGATACTGAACAACGAAGGATGGGTTCAATATAATGCCATAGGGTTTTCTGACAAGAAACTAAAATCGGTGCAGATCAGAGCAATATCTGAAAGCGGTGCAAAAATACAACTTTACCTTGACGGAATGATTGGAGCACCTCTGGCCGAAGTAAATGTTCCTGCAGGAAAAGAGTGGAATTGTATCGAAACAAAAATTTCGAAAATTAAACCGGGAACCCACCATCTGATTGTAAAAATAAAAGAAGGAAAAGCCGAAATCGATTGGTGCCAGTTTAAGTAAACGGACAGTATAGAGTAAGTTTCAAGCACCTATCTGAAGGATCGTTGTCCTCTTCGGTTAACGATCTTTTTTTTACTTCTTCACAACAAGTAAATCCATCTTCCCCAAATTAAAATATCCGATATTAAAATCTGGTTAATCAAACCTTTTATAAATGAAAATAACCACCTTATGAATTATTTTTAACAAAGGATTACTAATTTAGCTTCTTCGTCTATCGAAATCACAAAAAAATATAATTCACATGAAACAAACCATTTGCATTTTAATTCTACTCCTATTTGCGACCAGTTTAAAGGCTGAAAATGGTCACAATCTTTGGCTCCGAAACAAGAGCAATAACCTGGTAAAAATTGTCTGCAAAAAAAATTCTTCCACTCTTGACATCGCAAAAGAAGAAATTCAACGAGGGTGGCTGGGAGATGCCAATTCGACGATAACTCTTCTCGTAAAACAGGACAAAACCATTAAAGGCGATGGCTTCAAACTCAATATTAACAACATACAAGCAAATACCGACCTTGGTATTTTATACGGCGTTTACGAGCTATTGCGTCGTCAGCAAACCGGGGAACCAATCAACACAGAAACGGAGAACCCATCTTACGAACGCCGTATACTGAACCACTGGGACAACCTCGACGGATCGATTGAACGGGGATATGCCGGACTTTCCATCTTTTGGAGAAAAGGCAATGATGCATTCACGGTTACCGATGCCGATAAACAGCTATGGAAAGAATATGCCCGTGCCAATGCATCCATCGGGATTAACGGGTCGGTACTGAACAATGTAAATGCCTCGCCTGATATGTTGAAAAAGGAAACTCTCGAAAGGGTAAAAGCCATTGCGGAAATACTTCGCCCATATGGAATCAAAACCTACTTATCGGTGAAATTTTCTTCACCAGCCATGATTGGCGGATTAAAAACTTCCGATCCGCTCGATCCTGAAGTGATTAAATGGTGGAACGCAAAGGTTAAAGAAATTTACAGCATCATCCCCGATTTTGGAGGATTTCTGGTTAAAGCAAATAGCGAAGGCCAGCCTGGCCCCCAGGACTTTGGACGCACCCATGCCGATGGTGCCAACATGCTGGCCGATGCACTCAAACCGTACAACGGAATCGTGATGTGGCGGGCTTTTGTCTATAATGCAAACGAAAACGATCGGGCAAAACAAGCTTACACTGAATTCATGCCCCTCGATGGCCAGTTTCGCGATAATGTGATTATTCAGGTCAAAAATGGACCTGTCGATTTTCAGCCACGCGAACCATTTAGCCCGCTTTTCGGTGCAATGAAAAAAACTTCGGTAATGCCCGAACTGCAAATAACACAGGAATATCTGGGACATTCCATTCATCTGGTATTTCTTTCAACCATGTGGGAAGAATTCCTGAAAAGCGAAACCTATCAGGAAGGTCCTGGCAGCACCGTTGCCCGTTGTACCGATGGATCCATTTTCCCTCAGAAACATACCGCCATTGCAGGCGTTTCAAATATCGGGCTCGATACCAACTGGTGCGGACACCATTTTGCACAGGCCAACTGGTATGCTTTTGGCCGGCTGGCCTGGAATGACCAGCTAACCAGCAAACAAATTGCGGATGAATGGATAAAACTCACTTTTAATCAAACTTTATCGAACAATTCCAAGCAACCACCCTTTTCATCCGAATGGATAGCAAATTTTCTGAATCCTGTAGAAGAGATGATGCTCGAAAGCCGCGAAGCTGCGGTAAACTATATGATGCCATTGGGATTGCATCACATTTTTGCCGCCGAACATCATTATGGACCTGGCCCATGGTGGGCGCCAAAAGGAATACGAAAAGACTGGACTCCACCCTATTATCACCAGGCTTCCGAAAATGGAATTGGATTTGACCGTACAGCCACCGGTAGCAATGCGGTCAGCCAATACCACGAACCACTTAACTCTCAATTAGCTGATTCGAAAACCTGTCCCGAAATCTACCTGCTTTGGTTTCACCATCTGCCCTGGGACTACAAAATGCAAAGCGGAAAAACCTTATGGGATGAAATGGGTTATCATTACGACACCGGAGTTCAACAAGTACGTGAGTTCCAGAAAACTTGGGATAAAGCCGAAGCTTATGTCGACCCACAGCGATTTACCGAAGTACAACGCAAGCTTCGCGAACAAAGCATGAATGCTCAAATTTGGAAAGACGCCTGTTTACTCTATTTTCAACAGTTTAGCAAACGTCCGATCCCTTACGACATTGAACGCCCGGTAAATGATTTAGATGAATTGATGAAAAATGATATGAAAAGACATTAACCAACTCTATGAATCAAAGATTAATTCTAATCACGCTATTTCTAATTTTGCAGGCAATACCTTACTTGGGGTTAGGGCAAAAAATCAGGTTTTACAACTCAGAACAAGGTCTGCCCAATAGCTTGATTCATAGAGTATCGCAAGACAAGGACGGATATATATGGCTTGCAACTGAAAATGGGGCAAGCTGTTTTGATGGAATGCGCTTTACCACATTCCGGCACGAAAAAAACAAACCCGGGACCCTCGCAAGCGACCTTGCCAAAATAATTTATACCGATAGCAGAGGGGTTATCTGGGTTGGAACCTCCAACGGATTACAAATCTTTGATCGTGAAAAGAACGTATTCCTCGATTTTCCACTTCAATGCCCTTCCTTCAACGTAACACCTTATGTTACTTCAATTTTAGAAACCAAAGATAAAAAGTATCTTCTCGTTTCGGTCTCCGGATACGGGATCATGGTTTACGACGATATAACGCATCAGATTGATCTGGATGCCACGCAAAAACTCAAAGAACTATATGGTTACAATTTTTTAGGGAACCTGTTCATCGATTCAGAAGGGTTCGTGTGGTCATTTTCAGAACAAGGCAGCTTTTTCAAACTCAATTTTGAATCGAAAGCGCTGGAAAGAATCAACTGGGATCCCGAAATATCAGAATTATCAGGGAAAATTGCCATTTCCACCATGGCCGAAGATCCGGTTACCAAAAACATACTGATTGGTTCCTACAACCACGGAATTTTTGTTTATGACCGAACGAAAGGATTTATCAGAAAGCCTAAAGGAAAATCTGCTTCTAAAATCAGAATAAGGGTATTGCTGGCAGAAACAAGAAAGAATAATGGCAATGAACAAAATATTTGGGTAGGCTCAGAAGATTTTGGACTCAAAAAATTTGACCGGACAGAGGAAGAAATTGTTAAACCCGATTTTCAATACGCATCCATCGACCTTGATAATTGCAAAGTACATTCCATCATGCAGGATAATCAAGGAAACATCTGGGCTGGCATTTTCCAAAAAGGATTGTTGATTATCCCAAAAACAGCCAACGACTTCGAATACATTAAACTGTCGGAAACACAAGGCTCGATGAGTGTAAACATTGCCTGTATAACTGCAATAACCCGCGATAACAATCGTGACTTCTGGGTGGGCACGGATGGTGGAGGACTTTTCAAAATCTCGAAAGACGGAAGAAAAACACGCTACACCACGCAAAATACACCATTGCCCAATAATGCGATATTAGCCCTTGCAGTAGACAAACGGGGAACCCTGTGGATATCAACCTACATGGGTGGGGTTACAACTTACCATCCCAATAGTGGGTTCAAAACATACAGCAACGAACCCGATTTACAAAAAGTGATTTGCCTGTTATACGACAACAAACAAGACAAACTCTACTTAGGAACTTTGGGCCTGGGCGTAAAGGTATTATCCTTTTCGAACAACCAATTAGAATCATTCCCGAATCCACAGGAATTGGGCTGGACCAGTTCACTCTGTCTCGATAACTCCGGCACATTATGTATTGGTCGATCGGGAGGCCTTCGTTGCTTTAACACCCTCACCGGCGAGATGGAATACACTGAACTATCTGAAAAACTGAAAGAAATCACGATTAACTCGTCTCTTCTGGACAAGGATGGTTCTATCTGGCTAGGCTCAGTTAATGGTCTCTACCATTATCAAAAAGAATCCAATAAACTTACCCTCTATTCGAAAGCGGATGGCTTGCCTAGTAACCTTGTCTGTTCAATACTGCAGGATGCCAATGGAATATTATGGATCAGTACCATTAGTGGATTATCCCAATTCAATCCCCGGACAAGCACATTCAAAAACTTTTATGTCTATGATGGACTGCAGGACAACGAGTTCCGCATGAAATCAAGCCACATGGATCCCGATGGAAAAATGTTTTTTGGCGGGATCAATGGCATCACGGCATTCTATCCTGCTAAAATTCAGGGGGAAGAAAAGTTTATGTCCAAAATTTACTTCTCCCAGCTTACCGTGCTGAATCATCGGGTAAACTATGACGAAAACCTTGGAAAGAAAAACATCCTGGACAGACACATTACTCAAGCCCACCAAATTACGCTAAAAAAGAATCAGAATGTTTTCTCCCTTGAATTTGCAGTGCTTGAATATGCCAATCCCCAAAAAGTAGTGTATGGTTACATGTTAAAAGGCTTTGATAAAGACTGGCAATTTACCGATGCCAGCCATCGAACGGCAACCTACACCAACCTACCCGAAGGATTCTACACGTTTCACGTAAAAGCATTCTTCGAAGGTTCTTCCAACGAACAGAATGTGGTTTACAACGAGATTAATATCCGGATTCTGCCTCCCTGGTATAAATCGTGGTGGGCCTACCTGATTTACCTCACCCTGTTTATGCTTGTGGTGTGGGAGTTTGTAAACTATCTGATTGGCAGAAAACTGCGCATTCAGGAAAGAAAAGAATTCGAAAAGAAAGAGATGAAATTACAGATGTTTACCGACCTTGCCCATGAGATAAGAACACCTTTTACCTTGGTAATAAGCCCATTAAAAACTTTACAAGAGACCGAAACCGACAGCAAAAAGAAAGAGATGCTGAACCTTATAAACCGTAACGCACTCCGGATACTTCGGTTGCTTAACCAAATTATGGATATGAGGAAAATCGACAACCACCAATTCAAAATGCATTTCCAGAAAACCGATTTGATCTTTTTCATCAGCGATATCATGAAGTCGTTTGAACAACTGGCCATCATGCGGAATATCGAATTCAGGCTGGTATCAAATCTCGAATCGCTGGATGTTTGGATCGATGAAGCGAATTTCGATAAAGTTCTATACAACATCCTTTCGAATGCGTTCAAATATACACCCGATAACGGGTATGTAATGATCAGTTTAAATGCTTTAGGGAAAAATTTAAACGCCGAGTTACGCAACAATACCAATGGACAGGTAGAATTATGCATCGAAAATTCCGGTTCAAAAATTGAGGAAAACGAAACCGAACGAATTTTTGAACGCTTTTATCAAAGCAATTCGAACTCTATTGGTGGAGGATCCGGTGTAGGGCTCCATCTGGCAAAAATGATCATTGAATTGCATCACGGAAAAATAAAAGCAAAAAACACCGAAAACGGAGTGGCATTTATCATCAACATTCCTCTTGGAACGAAACACTTGTCTCCCGATGAAATAACAAGCGACAGCAAATCCAATGATTCTTCTTCAAGCTATCGTCACACCTCCCAGTTATCACAAGAAACCGACTATGTCGAACTTCCCGAGAAAGAAGGGGAATTGGTTACTTCAAAAGGAAACCGATCGAACCGTTCGGTCGTTTTTGTCGACGATGATGTCGATTTGGGAAAATACATCCGAATGGAGCTTTCGGAAAAATTCAACATTGAAACCTATTCCGATGCCCGGGAGGCGTGGAAAGTAATCTCAACCACTCTGCCCGATGCTGTAATTACCGACCTGCTCATGCCCGAAGTGGATGGAATTTCACTTTGTAAAAAGATCAGGCAAAACCCCGAAACGAATCATCTGCCAATTATTATCCTTACAGCTGAGACCAATGAGGAGAGTGAACAAACGTGCATTGAATGTGGTGCCGATCATTACCTCACCAAACCAATCAATCTCGATTTATTGAAAAGCACCGTTGCCCAGGCCATCCAAACGCGCGATACAATCCGGAACAAATACCGGTCAAACTTCACACCCAACTTCGATGAAGTTAAAATAAGTTCACCCGATAGCCGTCTCATTACCAAAGTAATCGAAACCATCCGGAAAAACATCGAAAATCCCGAATTCAGTGTGGATGATCTTAGCCGGGAAGTTGGTCTCAGCCGGGTCCATCTTAACCGGAAACTAAAAGAAAATATCAATATTTCACCCAGTAACCTTATCAAATCAATTCGCTTGAAGCAGGCTGCTTATCTACTCATTAACAACAAAGTAAACATCTCCGATGTTGCCTATAAAGTTGGTTTTTCATCCCATTCCTACTTTTCCAACAATTTCAAAGAATATTTTGGGATGGCACCAACCGAATTTGTAACCAAGTATACCGAATCGGATGAGAAAGAAACGCTGAATAAACTATTTGAAAACTAATTTTCAGCAGAGCGATTCTCAAGATCTGTCCTCAGGATAAAAGATTTTCACCGATCAATTGCCAAAAATCCATTACCAAAACCGGGGTTATCAATTCATGGGATGATCTCGGTTTTCGATATTTTCAGATTATCCACATCACATCCCGAATTGATCAGAATTCTCCGAGCCGGGTTTTCATTTTTTGCTAAGCCTTTCCAATCTCTTTTCCAATTCTGATCACCACCCCAGATAAACAACCAAACATAATCATTCAATTTAAAAACACAGTCAGTTATATTTCAATAATATAGCAGTGTTTTTTTGGCTAAAAAAATAATGGTTCATGTTATAAAATCAACAGCATTTGTATCAAAATCACAAAAGCGAGAGATGGGAAAAAACAATATTTGTACTGATGGATATCCAATAAATATTGACCTAAAATTAAAACCAGTTATAATGGAAAAATGCCCGCATTATTACCAAAACAACTTCGAAATAATACTTGGAATTGACCCCCCAACAGTAAGAAAAATCAAATGATCAACTAGTAATAAAACATAAAACAACATGGGCTGCAAAGCGAATAATCAAGCAGTTCATAATTAATTTTAATATTAACTTTAATTAAATCTAATCTAATGATGAAAAGAAACCGATTGTTTCAGGTGGTAGTTTTAATGGTGCCCCTGTTACTTTTTTCTTTTTGGAGCTTTGGCCAGTC
>DAOQAB010000135.1:0-9341 GCA_035353695.1 Prolixibacteraceae bacterium | reverse complement strand
ATCCTTTCCATTTACGACAATAGGAGTTGCCGAGACCAATGCCGTAAATTCACTCCCATCTTTTTTGCGGAAAACAAATTCCTGATTGATGATGCTTGCACCACTTTTTTGGATGCTTTTAATTGCTCGTTTTCGTTCTTTCGGGTCTTTCCACAGGTTAACGTCATAAACCGTTTTGCCTTTAATATCGTCTTTCGAAAGTCCTGAAATTTGACTGAACCCCTTGTTTGTATTGATGAAAAGGCCACTATCGGATTCACTGATTGTAACGGCATCGGGAATTGTCTCGAATATAAGCTCAAAATGATTCTTAGACTCGGCCAACTCGTGGTTCAAACGCTGGTTCACAATAATGATCAATCCAAATGTCCAAAGCAGTCCTAACGAAATGGCCATCATAAATGTAAACGATTGGACAAAATCGGGCGAATAGAAACTTTGTACAGGAGAGACAAAAAGCAGATAGGCCGACCTGAAAAGCAGCATGAAGCTGAATAGGATGAATATTGACGAGACAAAAACTAATGTCTTCCGTATATCTTTCTTTCCATATTTAATCATTAAAAAGCTGTTGTAGAATAGAAGCGGGGGCACGAATGCCGAATAAAAAACTGTCCGGGCATTTAAGTTGTTGTCGATGAACGTGAAATAACTTATCACGAGCAAAAACACGAACAGGTACAAGTACAGATTTAACTGTTTATCGCTGATGCCAAGAAATCGTTTAGTGCCTCTTACGAAAAAGATAAACCCCAGAACATGAAATGCATTCCCCAATAAGATCAGGATCTTTTCGAACGGAAGGTATGTACGAAAAGCCATGCTGAAAAAACCTAAAGCCAGCAACATGGTTCCCAGTGCCCATAAGTTTACCCCTTTGTAGTTTGTAATGACTAACGATAAAAGATGCAGCGCAATAGCCTGAATAATATAGATGATCCCAATTGCAAAGGTGAGTGTTTTGATATCAAGTGCCATACCCTGTTCTTCCGGTTTATTCGTCTAAAAGCCAGCGTTCTTTACTACAAAAATCTTTTCAAAATTTAATCAACAAATTAGGTTTATTATTCTGAAAGAACAAGGGGATATTAAAGATTTCGCTTCTGATTTTTTGCGCTTCTAGGCATAAATCTACTTTCTAAACCAAAGCGTTGCATTGGGTTCACAAATAATTTTGTTGCGAACCCAATGCAACAGGTGCGGCAAAGCCCAGCATATCGAGCAGTTTTTCGTTCAGCCTGCGGTTTTTTCCTTTGTATGGATGGCAATGAATGTGAATTGCCGGGTTGAAATTCATCTCTATAATGGCATAGTTTTCGGCATTGGCCTCCTGTGTGTAATCGGCTATGATCATATCGAGCCCCGTGATTCTGACGTTCAGTGCTTGTGTTGCCTGCACGGCAATTTTCTTGTACGATTCAGGTATCTCGTCGGTAAAGTCGATGCTGTCGCCACCGGTGCTGATGTTCGAATTCTCGCGCAGAAAGACGGTTTCACCATTGGCCGGAATGGTTTCGAATGTTTTTCCCTGCAAAGCAAGGAACATCTCTTCGGCCTCGCCCAGATTAATCTTCTCGAGCGGTGTCCGATAACCTTTTCCACGCAAGGGATCTTCGTTTTTTATAGCCACCAGCTCTCCGATTGTCAGGTTACCGTTTCCGGTTACGTTGGCCGGAACACGATGCAGTATTCCCACCACGTCATTGTCCATTACAAAAATGCGGAACTCTTTGCCTGCAATAAATTCTTCGATCAGAATGTTGTTGTCCGCTTCAAAAGCAATGGCAACCGCACGTTCATAAACGGTGGCATTGGTATTCTCTTTCAAAATGGTGATGCCCTTGCCAAAGTTGGTCGTTTTGGGTTTGACAACGATTGCTTGCTTCTCGAAAAGGCTGAAATCGGATAGAGCCGTTTGTGCATCAGAATAACTCATTCCCTTTGGCACCCGTATTCCTTGGCCATCAAGTATTTTCTTTGTCACCACTTTGTTTTCCATTGCCAGAATTCCTGCATAATTATCGAGCTGGGTTTTGGTTGCCTGCTGAATGTACTGCACATTCCCGTCGCGACTAAGGCGGACAAAGTTCTCTTCACGGTCGAGCAGTTCAAATGCAACACCCCTTCTGACTGCTTCGCGCAGCACAAGTTGGGTCGAAAGTTCAAGGTCTTCAAACCCCTTGAAGCTGAAGCTGTTTTTTTGGCTTTCGGCTAAATACTGACGGGCTTTTTCGAGATGAAATGCAATGTACCCTTTCTCTTCTGTTCCGGCAATAATCTGGTGCACATCCCGTTTTGCCGGATCATTGACCAACCCGCTAACAAAATCGAGCATGTTTCGGTAGTCGCTATTATCAATCTCAAGCTTGCTGTACAGTTCAGTCATTGAGCTGATGATGCGGCGGGCTTCGTCCCACACGTTTACCACTTCGCCCGACGAAGAGATGACCGTAATGTCGTTGTGCAGTCCGTTGTGCGAAATGTTTTCATGGTTTCGGCTTGCTATTGACTGAAAGTCTGGGCCAAAATCGTCCTGTTCGTCGGTTAACAAGCCATAAATGGCAAGCCAGTGAATAAATTGCAGCATTTCGGGGGTAATACCAATCTTGCTCAGCGGGTTGATGTCGATAAACCTTACCTCGACATACGAAACCGACTCGGAATCCTTCAGAAACTTTGGTCTGACCGAAGCATACAGCTCTTTTGGTGCCGAAATCTTTCCGGTTTTCACCATTGTTTCGATGCTTTGTTTGTATCCGCTTACCGATTGATAGTCGGGGAAAAGCTCTTCGAGGTTACCATATCCAAAACAGCTGTTCCGGAACGAAAGTGCATACGACTTTGTATTGAGGTAGATGGGCAGGCTACGACATTTCAGGTCGAAACTTGGATCAACAACAGGGCTGCTGCCAAACAACAACACATAAAGCCAGCGGTAGCGCAAAAGCTGCCGGGTAATTTTCAGGTAAACCGAATCGGTAAATTCGGTAAAAGGCACAGTTGGTTCAACCTCCCGATGAAGTTGATGAAGCAGGTTTTCGTTGAGCGAAATGTTGAAATGAATGCCGGAGAGTGCCTGTTTTTTGCGCCCGTATTTCAAAGCGAGGTTCTTGCGGTACTCCTCTTCTTTTTTGCCCAGGTTTGAGTAACGGGCAATCGGTATCGATTCCTCGGCAGGAATAACCGGAGGAATGCTTTGTGGCCAAAGAAGTTCTTCGTTCAGCTCAAGACTTACCAGGTCGTGAATGGTTTCGAGAAAGCCCAGCGCTTCAGAGATGGAAGACAATGGCGGCGTAATCATCTCGATCTGGCTTTCTGAAAAATCGGTTGTGATAAACGGATGTTTCACCCTGTCGCCAAAAGAAGCTGGATGAGGTGTTTGTGCGATAACCCCTTGCTGATCGACACGGATATTCTCTTTTTCGAGGCCAAATAACCCATTCAGCCAGCGGTTTCCTTTAATTTGATTGATAAATGGTCTCATCTGATACTAATTTGCTTTTAAATTGCCTGAAGGAACTCGCCACAACATTCATTCTATTGTAAACGCATTCACCTTAAAGCTTGTTTCATGGTATTTCTATCTCTTAAAAAAAACTTGAACAGAATAATATACAAAACGGTCAAAATGATGCCCTTTGCCATGCTGCTGATACTAATGCTCCACCAAACCGAAACCAGCGAATTGCTCCAGAATTGAATGAATAACAAAGCCATTGGAATGCGCAACACCGTTAGCGAGATGCTTGTAATAGCCGGGATATTGGTTTTGCCCCATCCAAAAAAAGCACCGGTAGTAACCATCTCGAGGCACATGAAAAGCTGCGAAAATCCCAGCACCCTTAAGTATGCCGATCCCATTGCAATGCTCTCTTCTTCGTTAATGAAGATTGAAAAAAGTGCTTCAGGAAATAAGATGAAGAGGCTGGAAGTAACAACTCCGATAACAAAAGCCACCGTAATTCCCGATTTGAACGCAACCCACTGCCCCTGGTAATTTTTAGCTCCATAAGCTTTCCCCGACATTGCTGAAAGTGCCGACAGAAAACCACCAGCGGTCATATATGATATAGCTTCAATCTGGACACCAACTTTCTGCACGGCAATAGCCGCAGGCCCCCAGTTGCTGATAATGCGTGCCATAAAAATGGCCACAATTGTAAACGAAACCCGTTGCACTGCCGGACTTACACCCAGCCCAACGATATCTTTCAGTAATTTTTTTGAAAAAGCACCTCTTTCGGGACAAATGGTTTTTGTTGCTTTTACTTTATAAAAGAAGAGCACTGTTGCTGTTACTTGCGAAAGAATAGTGGCAATAGCCGCACCTTTAATCCCTAATCCAATAAGAAAAATTAGAATTGGATCGAGCAGGATATTTAATGCAAAGGCAGTGGCATTGATCCGAAATGGAGAACGACTATCGCCATAGCCTATAAAAACACTGGTAAAAAAAAGGTTGATGAAAGTAAAAGGGATGCATAAACCTGCCCACACAAGATAATTGGCCGATGCCGTTTCGATAGCCACGTCGTTTAGCTTGACAAAACCGATCAGTTCTTTATTAAAAATCATCAAAAAAGCCAGGTATGCAAGTGCTATCACACCAATGGCCAACATTCCGCTCCGGATATAACCTTTAGCCAGTGTCAGATCTCTTTTCCCCACAGCGTGCGACACTTTTATGCCCGTTCCTACCGTAATCAGTGCCGAGATGCTCCAGCTTAAATTCATGTAAAAACCGGCAGTCCCAACCGCAGCAACCGCACCGCTTCCCAGTTTGCCGACAAACAGAACATTAATGAAGCTGTAGGCCATCGACAAAAAAGAGGATGCAATTACAGGAAGAGCCAGTTGCAGAAGCTTCCTTAACCCATATTCCGAGTGGATATTCGTCATTGCATGTATGTTTTTATTCTGAATGTCATAGTCTATTATTAACTGCTATTTGAAAACGTTCTTACAGGAGAATACAATACCTGCCTCAATAGTTTTATTCAGGGTTTCTTTGTGATAACAAAATGATTATAAAGAAAATATGCTTTCCGGAACGGCGTTCTGATTTTAATTTTCAACGACGTTCTCCAACTTTGAAAAAAGCTGGGTGCTCAGGTATTTCTCGCCACTATCGGGAAAAATGACGACAATGGTACCCGAATCGATCTTTTTAGCGGTTTCGATGGCAGCATACATGGCCGCGCCACTGCTCATGCCAACAAATATCCCCTCTTTCATCACAACCTGACGAGCCATTTCAAACGCAGCCTCGGTTTCGATCATGATGGTTTCATCAATTTTCGATGGATCGTATATGGCCGGGACAATAGCTTCGGCCATACTTTTAAGTCCCTGAATGTAATGACCTTTGACCGGATGTGCACAAACAATTTTTATGGCGGGATTGTTTTCTTTCAACGCTTTTCCAACGCCCATAATGGTGCCCGAAGTTCCAAGCGCCGAAACCAGATGGGTTATTTTCCCGTTGGTTTGTTTCCATATCTCCTCGCCGGTAGTTTTGTAGTGGGCAATTTTGTTGTAGTTGTTCGAAAACTGGTCGGGCATGAAGTATTTGTTTGGATTGGCTTTAACCAGTTCTTTTGCTTTTAAAATTGCTCCGTCGGTTCCCAGCTTCTCATCGGTAAAAGTAACCTTTGCCCCGAAGGCTTTGATCATTTTTATCCGTTCTTCTGAAACCGCCCTGCTGATAACAATTTCAACTTCGTACCCTTTAATCTTCCCGATCATGGCCAACCCGATACCGGTATTGCCCGATGTGGGTTCAATAATGGTCTTCCCTTTTGCCAAAATACCTTCGGCTTCGGCCTGTTCAATCATTTTCAGTGCAATACGGTCTTTGATGCTGCCCGATGGGTTGAACCCTTCGATTTTTGCAGCAATGGTAACGTTTGGGTTTGGGTTCAGGTGATTGATCCTCACAAGAGGAGTGTTTCCAATGGTTTGTAAAATATTATCGAAAATCATGGCTATTGTTAATTGTTCTATTGATGTGTGCAGTTTATTTTAACGCTTGTATGGACTGCAACAAGCTGTTCGCAAAGAAATCATCTGGTTGGTAATTTTTTCAAACAACCCAATCAATTCCTCTTTTTCAGAATCGGTTAAGATCGATAACGTATCGCCGATAAACTTGTCGTTGTTTGCATTGATCGAAAGGCATACATTCTGCCCCGATTCGGTAAGGGATAAGACAGATGTTCTCCGGTTTTCGTTCGGGATTGTCCGGTCAATGTACCCCATGTTTACCAGTCCATCAACCGTTCGGCTAACAGTGCTTTTATCGAGATCGAGTGTTTTGGCAAGCTCAGTAACCGATTCTGTTTTCTTATTTTCGATTTCCAAAAGAGCATGACATTGCGCTAATGTAACTCCACCACAACAACACTCGTTGGTTTGCACGAATATTTCCCGTTCAAAGCTCCGGAGTATCTCCCTAAATTTCTTTATTGTATTGGTTTCTACTTCTTTCATCTGTAGTAATGTTGTAAAATAAAACTGTTGCAATATACAACAATTGGTTTATGAAACAACCAAATTCTTCCAAAAAATATTCTTTTACGATTAGTTTAATTTGATGTCGTGCCGAAGTATTTCTTTTTCAGAAAGAAAGCCATGTTAACTAATCCGATCATTACCGGAACCTCGACCAGCGGGCCAATAACGGCAGCAAATGCCTCGCCCGAGTTTATTCCGAAGACAGCAATGGCAACGGCAATAGCAAGTTCAAAATTATTACTGGCGGCGGTAAACGAAAGAGTAGTAGCCTGTTCGTATGTAGCCCCGATTTTCTTGCTCATGAAAAAAGAAATCAAGAACATGAAAATGAAATAAATAAGCAGCGGAATGGCAATGCGAACTACATCGAGAGGGATTTTCACAATGTATTCTCCCTTGAGCGAGAACATCACAACAATTGTAAACAATAGTGCAACCAGGGTTAGCGGACTAATTTTGGGTACAAACCGGGTCTCGTACCATTCTTTGCTCTTTGCCCTGATCAGAATATAGCGGGTTAAGAAACCTGCAATGAATGGAATACCTAAATAAATGAATACACTTTTGGCTATTTGACCTATTGTAATCTGTTCGACGGCGCTATTTACCGGCAATCCAAACCATCCGGGGAGTACCGCAATAAACAGCCATGCGTATACCGAAAAGAAAAGCACCTGAAAGATGGAGTTGAAAGCTACCAATCCGGCGGCATACTGACGGTCGCCTTTGGCAAGGTCGTTCCATACAATAACCATGGCAATGCAGCGCGCCAGTCCAATCAGAATCAACCCGTACATATAGTCGATATTGAACCGCAGGAAAATAATGGCCAGCAGAAACATCAGCACCGGCCCAATAACCCAGTTTTGAACCAGGGAAAGCCCCAACACTTTTGTGTCTTTGAAAACATCGCCTAGTTCTTCATATTTCACCTTGGCCAAAGGAGGGTACATCATTACAATCAGCCCAATAGCGATAGGAATGTTCGTTGTACCAGAAGACATACTGTTCCAGAATTCGGCTACTTTCGGACTAAGCCATCCGGCAAACACACCGATAAACATGGCCAGGAAAATCCAAAGAGTTAGGTAACGGTCGAGGAATTTTAAACGAGTTTTCATATTGATCATTTAAAGATGTGATAATTTGAAGATTTGAAAATAAGGAAATTTGAAGATGAATTAATGGGATTTTGAAGAACTGATAATTTTTGAAATGATATTGATAATCGACTTAATTTTATCGTGCAACAGTTCATGGTGGAAATTATTAAGTCAAAAACTTATCATTTTCAAATCGTCAAATCAGTCCGTTTTCAAATTCTCCTGATAAAACTTCCAGAAGGTTTCCTTGATCTCATCGCGAACCCGGCGGAATTGCTTCATCACAAAAACATCTTCGCCCCATGCTTCCGATGGATCGTCAAACCCAATATGCAGGCGGTGTTTTACATTCCCTGAAAATATTGGACAGCTTTCGTTGGCTCCTCCACAAACGGTTATCACATAATTCCACTCT
Organism: Prolixibacteraceae bacterium; assembly: GCA_035353695.1. Taxonomy (GTDB): domain Bacteria; phylum Bacteroidota; class Bacteroidia; order Bacteroidales; family Prolixibacteraceae; genus CAYMTR01. The sequence goes on along the minus strand of DAOQAB010000135.1, from coordinate 1,310 downwards.
TCGCCAAGGTATTTTTCAACTGGGTCGGAAGTATGATGACTAATATCGATGCCAACTTCTTTCATCACTTCAACAGCTTTTTCATTCAGTTTTCCCGATGCTTTAGTTCCGGCAGAACATACCGTAATATTCGGATCGAACGATTGTAAGAAGCCGTGTGCCATCTGGCTGCGGCAACTATTTCCTGTGCATAGAATAAGTATTTTCATTTTTAACAGATGTGAGGTATTAGACAATAGACAAAATGCTAATGGTTATTTACTGACACTTAAAGTTCTCGGGGAGTTTGAGCTCTGCAAGGAACTCATTAAGAAGTTTTGTTGCCTTTTCAACCACTTTTACATTGAGGCAATAGTTGGTTTTAACACCTTCTACATGGCCTTGTATTAAACCTGCATCTTTCAGTTCTTTTAAATGTTGGTTCACTGTAGTCCTGCTAAGAGGCAATTCGTCGGAGATATCGCCCGAAATGCAAGTCTTGGTTTCGGCCAGATATTTCAGAATGGCCAATCGTGCCGGATGTGCCAATGCTTTGAAGAGATTTGCCTGTTCAACTAATGTTTCATCGAACAGTTCGGTTTTTGGTGCCACCATTCGGATTTTTATTAATAGCGATTATTGATTCAACGTAAACATACGTCAAATATATTTAATGACGTATGCTTACGTTAAAAAAGTTTGATCAGAATTAACGGTGGGTTAAAACGGGTACTAACCTGAGTTCAATTTTAACGTCTTCGTAAACTAACTTTTTCGTAGCCAAGCAGTTTACTGGCCCAAGGAATGAACGTTTCAAAATTTTGGGCATCGGTGTGGCCGCCATCGTGTTGCCTCCATGCAAGTTGTCCTTCCAGTAACCCGGTTAATACAGGAGGCATTTCCTCTTTCATATAGTCATTGGAAACACCCAAATCTTTTGCCCCCAACAATTTATAAACAGCACCGGCTGCGATGGTAGACATATAGCTGCCTTTCTGATCGAGCCATTTGGCATCGCCTTGTTCAGGAATTCCATAACTAATAAAGGCCAGACGGGGGGCACACAATGCGATGAGTTCATGAGAATCAACGGTAAGGTCACAACCTGTTTTCCTGCCAAAGCTGGCCTGCTCTGCGCCATATTTTAGATAATTCCCGGCCATCCAATGGTACTCACCAGCTCCGGTAAGGCTTTCCACTGCTTCACCAAAAACCCGCCTGTGCAAGGCTGCACCTCCTTTACCCGATGATCCGATCAAGCCAACGGCAAAGCGAGGTTCAAAAGCGAGGGTAACCAAAGCAGCTTTCCCATAACGGGATACTCCTTCAAT
>DAOQAB010000134.1:7954-9347 GCA_035353695.1 Prolixibacteraceae bacterium | reverse complement strand
ATTAGGGGGTTTTGGTTGGATCGCAGCAATAATTGTCTTCCTGTTTTCGCTCTTTCTCAAAAAGCAACCGGCACTGGATTTCGATCCTCCGGATCTTATCATAGTCGAAATAGCCATTCCCGCTGGGATTATTGGCCGCAGGATAGGGATTTTGTGGATTCAGCACATCGCCATCTTCCCTTTTTCCCCGGGTAATAATAATTACATCGGCATCGTCATAAGGCACCGAATTATCGGGAAGCGCCACCTTACCTTCACTCAGGTAACGGTCGAAAATTGCGGAGCCAACCAGCCGTTTGTAAACTTCCCGGTAACCAAACCATGCACGCAGACGGGAAAGATTGGTATTTAAATCGGTTTTTTCGCCCGAAATACCCAGGATGGAGCCATTGTCACCCTCCTTGTTCAAATCGATGCTACAAGGCTTAATACGGGTAATGGTTTTGGTCGTTTCGTCTATATCGGGCTGAACAATCCGTACCATTTCGGTATCGAACCACTTCTGGCTTTCGAGATACTCCGAGCCACGGTATTGCACCGGTTCCCCAATGTACCAGCTACGGGTAACCTCCCGTTTATCGGAAACGGCAAAAATCTCAATCAGCAATTTTGGCTTCAGATCTTTATGAAGATCGAGCAACTGAAGGTATTTCTCCTTAATGGTATCGGAGAGATTGGCCAGGTTTTCATCCACCTTCTGTGCATATTCCACATACTGGTCGATGCGATCCTTTCTCCCTTTCATCCGTTGAATGAGTTTGGCTTCCATGCCTGGCCGGTCGCCCCAATACTGGTTATTGGGATGAAGTTCAATCCAGGGTGCATTGGCAATGGAATAGCGGTGATTGTCGTTCACATCGACCGAAAACAGGGGCGCCTCCTGACCGGGTATACGGTAATCGCTCAAATGGCGGACGATCTCCCCGGTGGGATTATAGAGATCTTTCCCCGGTTGAACCACAAAACCATCGTGCAGTTTGATCAGGTCGCGCTTCAGGTTCTCCGAAGTGTTCACCTCCCAGTAGCCGGTCTGGAAATAGGCAATGGAACGATACGTTGGCTCAATATTGAGTTTGCCGGGACAGGGCGGTTTCCTTTTCCAGGCGCGGGTAACCAAAATGGTATCGTTCATGATGGTATCGCATACGATGTTTTTTAACGGGATAGCTCCAAAACGTTTCGTCAGTTCAGACGCCACTTCTGGACCGTTCATTGGTTCCGAATCGGTTGCTTTATCCGACAGGTTGTTATTATCAATGGAATGATATCCGACAAAAATATAGAACGGATCGTCGTCGCAATGATAGGTGCCGTTTTCCGCGCTGGCCGTTGAACCGCCATAGAGCTGATAGTTTAATCCGGCATAAAGTGAAAAGGAGGCATTCGTCTTTTC
>DAOQAB010000134.1:0-7854 GCA_035353695.1 Prolixibacteraceae bacterium | reverse complement strand
GGTCATCCAGTTTCAGCGGAACTTCGTAAATCTGGAAATTCCCTTCGCGGTTGGATGAAAAGTAGAGGGTTTTCTGATCGGGTCCAATCTGAGGGGTTACCTCTCTGAAATCAGAATTCAGCTCTTTCACCGGAACAGGCGTGCTCCATTTCGATCCGTTGTTAAAACTGTAAAAAAGGTTGAGATCGTTCATAGTCGACTGATTATCGACCTTCCCATCGGCATCAATTTTCCGGTCCGAAACAAAGAAAAGGTGTTTCCCGTTTTGAGAGAGTGCCGGCTGGGATTCCCAGGTATCATCGTTTGAAAGCTCGGTAATTGGACGCGGCGTTGAAAACTGACCGTTACGGAACGATACTTCCCAAAGATCTTTCAGCTCGCTGTTACAGCCCGCTTTAATCAGGTCGCTCGAAAAAATCATCGTCTGATTGGCCATGGCCACCGCACCTTTGGTTGAACGGTTAAACTGATCGATCAACCCTTTCAGGTATTCATTCTCGACCGGAACTTCCCAGAGGGTTACATCGCCCCACCCTTCGCCGGGAAACTTCCCTTCACCAACTTCCCGTTCGCAGTAATAGATCTGCTGGTAATGGTTGGTCTTCTTGTATTGATAGAACGAATCATCGGCCCGGCTCGACGAAAACCACAACCGTTCGCGTCTGCCGCTGTCGAGGTATTCCACCAAAGGGGAATTGTCTTTGAATTTGCTTTCGGTTTGCTGGAGAAGCGTGTAGGTATCGTCGTAATAAACCTTTTTCTTCAGTTCTTCCTCATCGGCGCTGTTAACCGGCGATCTCAATACAATTTCCGAAGAAGAGGAGTTTCCGTTGTTTTTTAAACCGGCCTGATAAGTCGATTTCTTCGAAGTATGGCATCCTGCAATCACGATTGAAAGCAAAACCAGTGTGGTAAGTTGTGTGAGTTGTCGTTTCATTATCTAAAATTTGACAGGATATTCAACATAAAATGAAACAGAGGCTTTTCCATTGCCGCCGGTCGACGAATTGGTATTGTCCTGACCCGATTTGACCGAAGAGATATAGAGAATAGCCAGGCCGCAATAGACCCTCTTCTTTTTTCCATCGACCTGATAGGTTTCTGGCAGCATATCGGGATCCCACATCACATACACTTCGTATGGATTGATGGATAACCCGCCATCTGCTTTTCCCCAGCCGGGTGTCCAGTCAAAGTTGTCGGGATCGGCTTTGCTGAAGATTAAATCGGTAAGGCTTCCATCCTCATACGCTTTAAAGAAGGCATCGGGGGTCGGATAGGTTGTTACCGGTGTAGCCGTAATCTTCGAGAAATTATTCCCTTTGGTATTCAACAGATAAAGCCGGGGCTTTTCGGCATAATTCACCGACGGATTATCCGGATGGTCGACATCGAAATAGAGGGAATGGCTGCTCAGTGGCTGATTGGGGACCGAAGTATGATCAATGAAGTTTGGTGTTAACGATTCACGCAGGCCATAGTTCCCCAGTGTGTTATTGAAGACATCAATGTCGTACACATGGTACGAAGGAACAGAGGCTGTAGCGGAGACCTGACTAAAAGCTTCCATCGGTATCACATCGCCCGAACGGAGCGAAAATTCATATACTTCGGAGACCACCTGAATATCCTGCCGGCAGATCTCTTTTCCCTCCTGATCGGTAACAACGATGTTGAAGCCACACTGATAAATGCTGTCGTGGTTGCTGTTGTAATAATCGGACAGGTCGGGCGTATCGAAAGTAATGGTCAGCACGGAGGACTCTTTGTTTTCATTCATTGCACCGGGCAGTGTTGCCGAATAGAAACGTCCCCGGTCATCGAAAGGACCAATCGCATACTCTTTCACCGACAACCGGATGTCGTCGCAATAATAACCATCGGGCAACGACAGGTTAAATAGAGCCGAAGGTTTCTCTCCCTGTTTCTTCAGGCATTTATTTGACATGATGGCCGATATCTTTTGCCGGATAATCTGATCGTCCTGAAAATCGAGCTTGGTTCCGGCAAACAACGTTTTCTCTGTCAGGCTATTTTTATCAACCTGTTTTACATTCGCCCCAAGAATGAGTATTTCAGGACAGTTTATTTCGCAGCTTTCGCCTTTGAGACGGAACTTGAAGGAACAGGCTGAGTTGTTTTGACGTTTGGTCAGATCGTTGTCCGAATAGACCGAGGTATAGGCGATAAAATCTTCTGCAAGTTGTCCCGATTTCGGTGGGGCAAAATTGGCCGAAACTTTCAGCTGATCGCCATTCGACATGTTGGAAGGTGAAAAGGATTGAATTGTCCAGGAATGACCGATTGAAAGATAAGCGCTGGAACCATCATCACGGGTTATGCTGTCGATGGCAAGCAGACAATGATCGCCCAACATTCCTTTTGACAGTTCCGCAACCACAAAATCGAATGTTTTGTTTTCGCCCAGCATCACCCCTTCCGAAGCATAAAAAGTCTCCGGCTGGTCAGATCCGGTGAACGGACAACTGCAGAGATCCGATTTACAAACCGAAGCATCCACAATAATCTTTATCAAACCGGAACTGACATCGTTTCCCAGCGAATCGAGACAATACGTCGGGAGATTAATCGTCACCGGAGAAATTTTCCCGGTATCGGTCCGTTCCACATTGAAATAGATTTCCAACTGGTTATTTTCCAAAATAACCTGCTTGTTTACTGGTGCCGGATTGATGCTTTGCAGATAGATTTTGCCATCCAGTGCAAGGAGTTCATTCAGTTCGATCCGTACCGGCGAAGAGGAAGCGATAATGACCGAATTATTTCTCATCTCATCGATGGTAGCATCCTGCATGACACATTCGCCCGAGCTGGTAATGGTTTTTACAATGGTGGTATCAATGGCAGCACAATCGACTGTATCGGGTTGGTTATCGCAGCTGATATTCCGAAAAACATAGTGCAGGAGGGTGTCGCAACAAAGAAGGCCAAACTCTTCGCGAACCGACTTTCCCTGAAAGCTTGCTTCCACCACCACGTTGTTCATTCCACAATTGCTGTGATCAATAGGCCCGGTATCAAAGCGGCCATTTCCATCGAGGTTGCCGGAATAGATGGTGTCGCCTCCCCGGAGGATTAAAAAACTGGCACCCCGTGCCTTTAATAGTTCTTTCGGATCGCAGTTGGTTGAATATTCAGCCTCCAGTTTCAATTCGATATTCTCCTGATCGTTGCAATCGTTACGAAGAATGGTTTCGTCGCAGGAGAAAAAACCAGCCACGACAACCAACGAAAGTATGATAATGAATCGTTTCATGTTCCGCAGATTAAAAGGTTACACCAATACGGATAAAAAACTCGCCGGCTCTTCGCCTCGGATAATCGGACCAGCTCTTTCCATGGCTTTCAATACAGTCGATCCAGTTGCTGTTTTCGGCCAGGGAAGGCAATGCCAGGGTGGTGCGGCGATAACCTCCGTCGAGCGAAAAATCCATCTTTCTCAACACCCAAAGATCGATTCCAGCACCCAGATCGCCAAACCAGGAGTTCAGTTTCCCCGACCAGAACTTATCAAACTTCCCGGTCACATCGTAAGCGGTTCCCAAATCACCAAACAAATACCAGGCATTGCATTTGCCAAGGAGCGGATTGGTAATGTCGTTAAAGGTAAACCGGGGATGAATGGAGAGCGGAAGGTAATTGCCCCCATCAACGGGCCAGTATCCGGTCATAACCCCTAAATTAAACCGGTGACGGTTACTCACGGTAAGGATTGCCGGAAGCAGGGCAATTTCAGGCCCGATGGTTATTTTGGTCCCCTCTTGTCCAAATCCCAGCAGTTTCTTTTCCAGAGGAACATCGCCCGGGATTGGCACATAGGTTGTATTACTAAACGAACGGAAACCGGTCATAAAACGGAGTTCGGTCTTTAGTCCGCTGCGAAACCGGCGACAGAGTTTCAACGTATTCTCGTCCATCAGTTTTTTCACACTATTCACTTCGGGATAAATGTCGGCATCGGAGGTTTTGGTAATCCGTTTAATATCGAGCGAATCGACCACGATCAGATGATCCTTTACAAACTGCTGAAGTTCTTTTCCCTTGGGCAACCGGTAAGGCTCTTTCCCATTACAGTTTACCAGATTGACATTCACCTTTTTTCCTTTTGCCTCAATGGGTACCGGTGGAAAATAGGATAAGATGGGTGCCTGTTTGGTTTGATTGGCTGTTTCTTTTAGTTCGACATAATAGACCGTGCGGTTGTCAATTTCGCACAAGGTGCATTTGGAAGTTGAACAGGAAGAGAAAAGCTGAAATATCAGGAGAATCCACATTAGTTGGATGAAGGGAATTCCCGTGAATAATAAGGAAGCAGATTGGTGTACTTTCGCCATTGGAAGTATTTTTAGTAATCATTGACTAAAGATAAGAATTTCTAAAGTGAAAATCCATCCCTTCCGGAAAACCGTGCCGGCATAATCCGGTAATCCAATCTTTTTTTTCAATAAAAAATCCCGATATTTCTATCGGGACCATGTTGCTATCAGCCAAAAATGAAAAAACGTTGAATCAAAGTTTAATAAATTCAACTCTCCTATTTAAAGCCTTATTCGAAGGGGTGTCATTGGGTGCAATTGGTTCGCTTTCACCTTTGCCATCGCTTTCGATCCGCGAGGCAGCGATTCCAAAATTCTTTACCAGTTCGTTCTTTACCGAAGCTCCGCGCCTTTTGGATAGGTCGAGGTTGGCAGCATCGGCTCCATCGGCATCGGTATGACCAACAATTTTAATCCGCACATTCGGGTTTTCTTTCAGCACGTTGGCAATATCGTTGAGGGTACCGTACGATTCGGCTTTGACCACCTCTTTGTTCACATCGAAATAGATCCCATAGCTCACCAGTTTTCCTTCGGTAAGGAGTTTGCTCCGGGTGTCGGGTGCGGCAGTCGTCACTTTGATATTTGAAAGATAGGGTTTAGAGGCTCCTCCACTCCAAAGAGAAAAACGGAGACGACTAAATTTAGTCCCCGCAATAATTCCCGTCGGAGCATCCAATACTTTTGATCCGCGATGATAAATTCGGACTCGCCGGTTTTGAACCCAAATAATCACATGGTTTACTTTGCCTTTTTCAATCGGTGCAATGGTTGACTCGCTTTCTGCATCGTAGGAGTTGGCTTCGTTGTCGTATCCTTTCGATTCCCATTCACTTAATCCGAAACTAATGTTGAGACCCTGTTTACCCGGATAAATTCCATCGTCCAGCTCTTTTTTCTCCTCTTCACTATAAAGCGAAAGATAGGAACTCTCGTAGTCGTCGTCGGGAACAAGATCGAATTCGATGATAAAATTGGCTGGAAACGCAATTCCCTGCATAAAACAATAAGCCGCTTCTACTGCGTTCAGATGAAACCAATTGCCACCAGCAATATTTAAGGTTTTCACTTCACCGGAGCCATTGGTTGTCCATTTTGCGGGGAAATCGCCAATAGCATCCTGTGAGAAATCTTCATAAAAGAGGATCTTATCGCCGGGAACAAAATCGTATTTGGAATAAGATTCCAGTTTAGCAGTCGTTGATTTTTTTTCCTGTGGCACCGTGGTTTCCTGCTGCTCCGCAGCACTTTCCTCTTCCGTAGCTTCTTCCTGCTCTGCCGCATCCTGATTCTCATCGGTTGATTCTTCACTTGGATCAATGGCTTCATCAACCTTTTGATCGACTTTTTCGGTAACTTTATTGACAATTTTGTTTTTGATATTTAACTGAGCAGATAGTGAAAAACTCAGAAAACAGAAAAAACAAAGAATCAAACATTTCGCTTTCATTGGACCATGATATTAGAAAAGGCGAAATCTAGGGGTTGATTTCGCCTTTTCATTGTAAAAAATGGCCACTTCTTTTAAAATTCCACTCCGGAAATCATTTTCGCATTCTCCAGATCACGATTGAAAAAACGCTTGGGCGATTCGCCCACAATCTTTTCAAAATCGTGGATCAGATGGGACTGGTCGTAATAATCGCACATGCAAACAATCGATTGAAGGTCAATATCCTTGTTTTGAGAAATCATTCTCCAGATATAATTCACCCGCATGATGCGTGCAAGTCCTTTCAGGCTAATCCCCGTTCTCTCATGAAAAGTACGCCGGAAAGTCCGATAATTGGTGTTTAGCGACTCGATAACCCCATCGATGGAGAGATTTCCTTCCGAATCAATTACCTGCTGATAAACCCGGTCTGCTTCATCGGGAAGATAACCTGCCAGATCATAATTCGCTGTCAAATACGATTCAAAGAAATCAATTCGCTCCTCATCGGTTTTTAATTCCCATAATCGCTGGTGCATCGGGAAACCGCCAAAGAGATCGGCAACAACGTGCGATGCGTCTTTTGCGGTTTTAAGCTTCAGATGGAACAGAGCGGATAATACAGAGGCGTTGCAAAATACAATCATTGTATCGACCAATTGGACAACCGACACCGGAACAGGCTTCACATTGGGAATTACCAGAAAGAACCCAGGCAAAATTTCGTCTTCGTTGATGTAAACATTGCTTTCAACTGGCGAAAAATGAAAAACAATCGACACAAATCCATTGGGCACAAAACGCTCATTGATGGTTGATTCCTTTTCATCTTTTTTAAGGAACAGATAATTATAAATCAATGGACGAACAGATGGAGATGGCAACACAAATTTTTGATCCATAAAAATATATCGATTGAATAGACGATATCCAAAGATATAAATTTTTTAGGATTCCATAGATTCCAAAAACTTCTGATCGATGTGCTGATTGAACCACTTATCGATGATTGACTTTTTAAACCGCCACTCCTTACCAAGTTTCGCTGCAGGAATTTTTCCGCTCTGAGCCCAGGTGTATATGGTTTGAGGTTTCATCTTAAGGTATTTGGCAACCTCTTCAATCGTCATGATTTCATCCATCATCAATTATTTATATAGATTTAGTGCGACAGAATCGGGTTCAGCAGCAGCATCGCTTTGTGCAGCAGTTCCTTCAGCTTCGTTTTGGGGCTCAACTTCCGACTTTGACATGATTTGCTGAACCGAATAGACGATGGCCGTATAAAAGTTGCCTTCGTATTTCCGGAAAAGCTTGAATTCTTCGTCTTTATTGCACAAAAAAGGCCTCAGGTTCCACGACAACTGAATACCCACAAATGCCATAATGATAATCCACACACGTAAAACATTCACCCCAATATGCGGATAGATGTTTTTCTTTTCACATGCGAATTTCAACGCATCCACCATCAATCGCATGCCAAAGATACCCGAGAAAAGGAAAATAGCCACATGCAGCAACTGCAAAAAATGGTAATTTCCTCCGGTCACCTGAAAAAAGATGATGATGGGGGAAAAAGAGAGTGCAATGGTCGAGGTGAGTACAAAACCGCTCAGGATAATGAATACCATCTGTTTTGCATTCATTTTGGAGCCCAGAACCTGCTGAATGACAAAGAAGGAAGGAAAGCAGATCAGGATGGTGCAAAGAAAGAGAAAAGTCACTTTGACACCCGCCACCAGCGACTGAAGAAGACTGTGGTAACTTCCCATGACCATTCCATAGAAGAAGGTGAAAATGCAAATCACCAAAAGCTGATTGATAATTAACCGGCGTGTTTGTTCCCTGTCCCGGTCGTCGAAATAGGATTCTACATTCTGGAATACGTTAAATGCTTCCAGTAAACTGTTTTTTCTCATACTGTGTGTTTTTTTAGGTTTTAGCGAAAGTTAGGATTTTTATTCATATATTTTACTGTTTATTGATGTTTTTTATTGTTTGAAAGAATATTTTTTAGAATCAACACCAGGGGTCGCGGAGAAGGCACAGAGGAAAACCCCCTAACCCCCTAAAGAAAAACCC
>DAOQAB010000133.1:0-9382 GCA_035353695.1 Prolixibacteraceae bacterium | reverse complement strand
TCCGACTCTTTCTATTCATTTTGGAAAGGGAAGGAAAGTTACCTGAAAAAGTTATGTTTTACAACATATTCAGTCACTTTTCTTTTTTTCAAGTGGTTTAGCTTAATGGTTTTTGGTGTTTATTACATATTGCCAGGAAACATTCGGACATAAAAAAAGCGGCTTGGTTGCCGCTCTTTTTTCTTATATTTTCGATCTCAGAAAATCGTTAAAACTCTTGTATTCCTTGTCCAGCGCCACACTTAGCTTTTTCCCTTTCATAAACTCAGCCAGCTTTTCGGGCAGAGGGACATTCCCTTTTCCTACAATTTCTTCCACCGTTTCGGTGAATTTAGCCGGATGGGCTGTTTCGAGGAAAATGCCGGTTTGATCATCGGACAAATACTCTTCGAGCGACAGGTAACCACAGGCGCCATGCGGATCGAGCAGATAACCACACTCATCGTACACCCGTTTAATGGCAACCCGGATTTGGTCATCGGAATAACGAAACCCAACCACGTCGGCGGCAATTGCCTTATGGGAATGGTTGTACAAATCGAGAATCCTGACAAAGTTGCTCGGATCGCCAACATCCATGGCATTGGCAATAGTCTGTACCGATGGTGCCGGTTTGTATTCCCCGGTCTTCAGGTAGTTGAAAACAATATCATTTTCGTTATTGGCAGCAACAAATTTATCGACAGGCAACCCCATCCGTTTGGCAAACAAACCGGCTGTGAGGTTTCCAAAGTTTCCGCTCGGCACCGAAATAACCAGTTTCTTCTCTTTGTACGGATTACGGGCATAGGCGTTGAAATAATAAAAAGCCTGCGGCAGGAACCGCGCCACATTGATCGAATTGGCCGAAGTCAGAACCATCTGTTTGTTCAGCTCTTTGTCGAGGAAGGCAGTCTTCACCAAACGCTGGCAATCGTCGAAAACCCCGTCAATTTCGATGGCCGTTACATTTTGCCCCAGGGTCGTAAACTGTGATTCCTGAATATCGCTCACTTTTCCTTTCGGGTACAACACATACACATGGATGCCTTTCACCCCCAGAAAACCATTGGCAACAGCGCTTCCGGTGTCGCCCGATGTAGCTACCAGCACATTCACCAGCTGATCGGATTCACCCAGGAAATATTGCAGCAACCTGGCCATGAAACGGGCGCCCACATCTTTGAAAGCCAATGTAGGCCCATGAAACAGCTCCAGGCTGGAAATGGATTTCTGTACCGGAACAACCGGACAATCGAAGTTTAACGTATCAAAGACAAGGTCTCGAAGCTTTTTCTCTTCCACATCCTCGCCAAAGAATTTCTTAGCAACCTCGAAGGATATTTCCTGAAAGGACAACTTGTCGATCGTTTTGAAAAAAGAGGGATCGAACGTTTCAATCCGTTCGGGCATAAATAGTCCGTTATCACCTGCCAGACCTTTTGTCACCGCATACTGAAGGTCAACCGACGGAACTGTTTTTTTCGTACTGTAATATTTCATATTTAATCGTAAAAAGAAAAGTAGCCTGTTTAACGGGGCACAAAGATAAAAACTTCTGACCCAACTTTTACTTCTTTATCTATTTCTGAAGCAATGCTTTTATAAATTCATCGCCGGCAAGGGTTCCATAACCGCCTTTCTTCGCGCTTTCCTCGTCGTATTTCACTACCTGATCGGGCTCATCGCCGGGACGATAAATTACAAAAGGAATCGGTTCATGGGTGTGGGTCCTCAATGCACAGGGTGTTGGATGATCGGGCAATAAAGCAATGGCCAGCGGCTCATCCAGTTCGGCTACCGCTTCCATAACCGGCTTCAATATCCTTGAATCGAGGTACTCGATGGTTTTAACCTTCAAATCCACATTCCCTTCGTGCCCGGCTTCATCGCTGGCTTCCACATGAACATAGACAAAATCGGCCCCGCCTTTCAGTGCATCAATGGCAGCCTGAGCTTTCCCTTCGTAATTGGTATCGTAAAGGCCTGTTGCTCCTTCCACTTTTAACACCTCCATACCGGCATACACGCCAATACCCTGAATTAAATCGACCGCTGAAATCACAGCCGACTTCTCAATTCCAAACAGATCTTTCAGTGTTGGCATTTGAGGTTTATAGCCCGGTGACCAGGGCCATATTGAATTGGCCCTATCTTTCCCAGCTTCTTTCCTTTTCAGGTTCACCGGATGATCTTTCAGCAACTCCAGCGACTTCAGAATTAAGTCGTTCAACAATTGGGCGGTTTCAACCCCTTCTTCATTGATTGGCTGGATCATCACCTCCTGAAATGGCGTACCGGGAACATCGTGAGGCGGTGTGCATTTCAAAAACTTCTTTCCACCTTTAATAACCAACAAATGGCGGTACGAAACTCCGGGATAAAAGCGGATGGTTTCAGATCCCAGCTTTTCATCCAAAAAGCGAATCAGTTCCGCCGCTTCGGCATTTGAAATATGACCCGCTGAATGGTTTTTGATTTTTTCTTCTTCAATACAAATCAAGTTGCATCTCAAACCAAGATCACCTTCTTTGATCTCCACACCCATACTGGCAGCCTCGAGCACGCCACGGCCTTCAAATACCTCATGGACATCGTATCCAAGCACACCAAGGTTGGCAATTTCGCTACCGGCAGGCATATCGTCGGGAACCGTTACCAGTATCCCGCTCCTGCCCTTTCGGGCCAGCTCATCAAAATGAGGTGTATTGGCAGCCATCAAAGGGGTTTTTCCACCCAACGCTTCGATTGGCTGATCGGCCATGCCATCTCCCAAAACAATTATGTATTTCATGCTAATTTCTTTTCTAAATAATCAAGTGTTATTTTTCTGCATTGTTCAAATCATCGGTACGATCGACCGTAAAATCACCGCCAAGGAAGTCTCCTTTGGTAGGCAAAACCAACTTAAAATCAGAAATGTACCCAATCTCAAGAGTTGCATTGGTAATCTGGAAAGCCAGAACATGTCCACCACCGGTCCGATCCGTCGTCAAAAAATGCATGTGAAAACCGGTAACATTCACGCCCTGGGCATAAGCCGGCACGTAAAACCCAACAATGGTACCTTTCACCTTTGAAAACTCAAACACGGGCTGGGTTTTTGTTACTTCAGCCAAAGGCGGATATGGCTTCGACTGGGCAGGAACACTGCGGGTTTTCATGGATCTGAATTCTCCGGTAATCTTCACGGAATAAAAGAGATTCGGCGTTGGAAAATAGGTGCTGAAGCTGTTTTGCAGGCTGTCGTAGCTGATTCCCGAAAGGGCAATTGTGGTATCGGGAAGGAACTGAGTGACCGACGCAAACGGAGTGGTAACCTCTGCCGATGGTTTTTCAACTTTCCCCGAAGCCAAAACCTGAAAGACGGTGTCGTTCAGCAAAACCATCTCCCCATTCAACGACTGAAAAGTACCAATTCCGAAGTCTCCATAATCATGCAAATCGCCCGTTTGGCAAACCCCGTCATAAAAACCCTGCAACAATGCGTCGATAACAGAAACCTGGGTCAACACCGGATCGCCGTCTTCGCCTTCCATGTCATTATCTTTGACACAGGAAAACAACGCCAATGAAAATAAACCCAGAACAAAAAATATTCGTTTCATCGTATCTGATATTAAATATTTGCGATCCGTATAACATCCGAAAATACTCCGGCGGCAGTAACACCGGCACCAGCACCATATCCTTTAATCTGCATCGGATACTCCTTGTACCGTTCGGTGGTGAGCAGAATGATGTTGTTGCTTCCTTCCAAATCGTAAAAAGGAGAATGGCTCTCGACTGCCTGCAAAGAAACCCTGGCACCAAGCTGATCGTATTCAGCAATGTACCGCAGTTTTTTATTTTCCGACTCCAGTTCCTGGCGCCGTAGTTCAAACGTTGCATCCAGCTTCTGAATGCCTTCCCAGAACTGATCCATGGATCCTTCAAACAACGACTTATCCAGGAATTTCTCCACCGTTACCTGTTCTTCATTCAATTCATAACCAGCCTCGCGGGAGAGGATCAACAGTTTTCGCACCACATCTTTTCCGCTCAGGTCAATGCGGGGATCCGGCTCCGAATAACCTTCATCCATCGACAACCGAATGGCTTTACTCAGTGGAATATCCTTGCTCAGGGTATTGAAAATATAATTCAACGTTCCCGACAACACGGCCTGTATCCGGATAATCTGGTCGCCACTATTCGTTAAATCCTTAATGGTCGACAAGATGGGAAGACCCGCGCCCACATTGGTCTCAAAATAAAACTTGATCCCTTTGCTGACGGCCGTTTCTTTTAATTCTTTGTAGTATTGATACGAAGAAGAAGCGGCAACTTTATTGGCAGCAACAATCGAAATACTCGATTTCAATATCTGCAAATAAAAATCGGCCAGCTTTTCGTTGGCTGTACAATCGATGAATACCGAGTTGAACATGTTCATTTCAACCATTTGCTTTACAAACGCGTCAAAATTGGATACCCGATCGGAACCTTTCAGAAGTGTCTGATAGTTGTCCAGATCGATTCCATCGCGTTCGAATATCATTTTTTTGCTGTTGGCCACACCGACCAACTTCAATTTCAATTTTTTCTGTGTAAAAAGTATTTCCTGCTGCTGCTTCAACTGCTGAATAAAACTTCCGCCTACGGTGCCAATCCCAATCAGGAAGAGGTTCAATTCCTTGTAAGAAGTAAGGAAGAAACCTTCGTGAACCACATTCAAGGTTTTGCGCAGATCGGCGGTTTTCACAACCCACGAAATGTTCAGCTCGGAAGCGCCCTGTGCAATTGCCCTGACATTGATCCCGTTTTTACCAATGGTGTTAAACAGTTTTCCGGCAATACCCGCACTCTCGCGCATATTTTCGCCCACAATGGCAACAATCGATAATCCATCTTCCACTTTCACCCCATTGACGAAACCGTTTTCGAGCTCCGGTTCAAACTCGGCACTCACCGTCGCAACAGCCTTTTCGGAAACCGACGTAGGAATGGCAACCGAGATGGAATTTTCGCTCGAAGCCTGTGAGATCAGGATGACGTTGATATTTTCCTTAGCAAGGGAGCTGAACAACCGCATGGAAATACCGGTCACGCCAACCATTCCGGCCCCCTGCAAAGTGAGCAGGGAAATATCTGAAATGGAAGAGATTCCTTTGATTGGCCGCTCTTTTCCATACCTTTTTTCATGACCAATCAATGTTCCCGGTTCATCGGGACGGGTGGTATTTAAAATCCTTACCGGGATTTTCTTTTTCAACACCGGCAAAATGGTCGGAGGATAAATCACCTTGGCGCCAAAGTGTGAAAGCTCCATCGCTTCGGCATAGGTAAGGTAGTCGATGGTATATGCTTTTCGGATCACGCGCGGATCGGCAGTCATGAAACCATCCACATCGGTCCAGATTTCGAGCGATTCGGCATTCAGCGCAGCTGCGTAAATAGCTCCCGAATAATCTGAACCACCCCGGCCAAGGGTTGTTGGTTCTCCTTTATCGTTTGAAGCGACAAAACCCGGAGCCAGCGCCACCCCATTAAACCCGGCAAAAGCTTCAGCAATGAACCGGTTGGTCTTTTCATAATCGACCGACGCTTTTACAAAGTGGCTGTCGGTTTTTATCAGCTCCATGCTATTGAACCATTTAGCACCAAGGAACGGGGCAATAATGGTTGACGAAAGCATTTCGCCCATGCCGCCAATCCGGTCGAGGGTTTTGTTGGTCAGTTCACCAATCAGTGAAACACCTTTGATCAAGCCAGCCAGTTCATCCAACTTCTCAAGGATTTTCTTTCGTACCGCTTCTTTCAGTTCTTCCGGCACAAGAGCATCGATGGTCGTCAGATGGCGGTCTGTTATTTCCATCATTTCTGTGGTAGTGAAGGTATTGGTGGTTGCGGCAGTTCGTGCCATGGTCAGAATCTTATCGGTGATTCCGCCAAAAGCAGAAACGATTACGACTACGTCGTCGTGCTGACGATCGATAATTTCTTTCACTTTGAGGAGGTTCTCAACACTTCCTACTGAAGTTCCGCCAAATTTTAAAACCTTCATTTCACAAATGATTAAATGGTAAATAATTCTTAATTCAACAACCGAATAAAAAAAAATCTTTCCGGATCTTTTAATTTTCACCGGAAAGATAATCAAGTAATAATATTTTATTAATCCGGTTAAGCTTCCGCTGTGGTTGCGCCGGTAGTTAATGCTTCCATTATTTTGGTTTCAAGCTCCTGTGCCAGCTCGATATTGTCTTTCAACAGGCTCTTTACTGCATCGCGTCCCTGCCCCAATTTGGTATCGCCATAGCTGAACCAGGAACCACTCTTTTTGACGATGTTCAATTCAACACCCAAATCAACAATTTCGCCTACTTTCGAGATACCCTCGCCAAACATGATGTCGAATTCGGCCTTTTTGAATGGAGGTGCGACCTTATTCTTCACCACTTTAACGCGGGTGCGGTTACCGGTCGATTCTTCACCATCCTTCAGCTGGCCAATCCTGCGGATATCCAACCGTACCGAAGCATAAAACTTCAGCGCATTTCCACCGGTAGTGGTTTCCGGATTACCAAACATAACCCCGATTTTTTCGCGCAACTGGTTGATAAATATGCAACAGGTTTTGGTTTTACTGATATTGGCAGTCAACTTACGCAACGCTTGCGACATCAAACGAGCCTGCAACCCCATTTTGGAGTCGCCCATCTCGCCTTCAATTTCAGCTTTTGGCGTAAGAGCAGCCACTGAGTCGATCACAATAATATCAATAGCTCCCGAACGGATCAAATTGTCGGCAATTTCGAGTGCCTGTTCTCCATCGTCGGGTTGTGAAATTAGCAACTCATCAATGTCGACGCCCAGTTTCTGCGCATAAGTAGGGTCAAATGCGTGTTCGGCATCGATAATAGCCGCAATACCTCCAGCTTTTTGGGCTTCGGCAATGGCATGAATAGCCAGCGTGGTTTTACCCGACGATTCGGGACCATATATTTCGATGATCCTTCCCTTTGGAAAACCACCCACACCCATAGCCGCATCAAGGCCAATCGACCCGGACGAGATTGCCGGAACTTCCTCTACGGGCTTATCGCCCATGCGCATGATCGATCCTTTACCATAGGTTTTGTCGATCTTCTCCATGGTTAGCTGGAGAGCTTTCAGTTTTTCTTTATTGATTTTTGAAGCTTCTTCACTCATATTAAATTGTGCTTAGTATTTGTTTCGTATGCTCTTTGGTATTTACCTTCTCAAAAATATCGGTAATCATACCCTTTTCGTCGATGACAAAGGTAGTTCTTAAAACTCCCATATACGACTTTCCGTACATCGATTTTTCACCCCAAACACCATACGCTTTCAAAATTTCCAACCCGGTATCGGCAATCAGGTTGAAGCTTAACTGGTACTTATCTGCAAATTTCAGATGCGACGCAACGCTGTCGGGGCTAACACCAATCACCTCATAACCTTTTGAAAGCCACATCGCGTAATTGGTATTCAGATCACATGCTTCGGCTGTACATCCCGGAGTACTATCTTTAGGGTAAAAGTATAAAATAACTTTCTTTCCCCGGAAAGATGATAAAGAAATTTCTTTCCCATTCTGATTTAACCCGTTAAAATCGGGTGCTAAATTTCCTTTTTCCAAAATTGCCATCGTGTTTATGTTTTATTGTTACTTTATCAAAGAATTTAAAATTGACCGGTTTCTTGCAAAAAACCTATTTGGTTAATACATTTAAAAAATAAATGCAATAACGTGCCAATGATTTTTAAAAGACACATACAAATAAACGTCTTTCTGTTCCTAATTGTTCTTATGCTAAACCCATTTTCTGGTCAGTCAGCCGAAAATAAGGAAGAAGCACAGGCACTTTTTCAGTCGAAGAAGTACGAAGAAGCATTACCACTCTGGGGCCAGTTGTTAAACGAAAACCCTGGCGATTCGGTATGCTACTGCACGGGTGTTTGTCTGGTGGAGACCAACCGGTTTGGCAACGATGCCCGCGATTTGCTACTCAACGCCTCAAAAGGGAATGTTCCTGCCGATGTGAATTTTTTCCTTGCCAAAAATTTTCATGCCACCAATTTCTTTGAACAAGCGTTGTCGTATTACAACATGTTTAAAGATAACACCGGAAAGAAAGAGCAAAAAGAGCTTGAACTGAAGGAAAAAATATCGATGTGCAATAGCCGGATCAATCCATTCCATGCCAATACGCAGATGGTGCTGAAACCGGGAACCAACGAAGTAATTTCGTTCAAAATAAAAGAACCTGCTGAGAAAACAGAGGAAGCTACCGACTCAACATTGCACTCATCCACCGGAACCATCGCCGACGAACCGGTCATTGTCGACAGCATTATCGATTTCAACCTGACAGCCGATGTACATTACATCCGATTCTATCAGTTCCGGACCAACGAAGGAAAACAATTCTTTGAAAAAGGCTGGAAAAAAACGGAAGAGATGAAAAAATTAACCTCCGAGACCGACAGTCTCCGAGCCGAATACTCAAAAACCTATCTTTCTGAAAAAAGAAACTCCATATCGGGTTTGGTCATTGATCTGGAAAACCAGATAATCAGCACAAAATCGGCTATCGACAACAATTACATGAAAGCCCGCGAGGCCGAAACTACCTATTGGAACAAAGCTTCCGACCTTGAAAAATGGCAGTTAAACGCCGAAAACGATTCGCTAAAAGCATTAGCCGAAAAGAAAAATATTATCGAAGAGATTCTCTCCCCGGTGGCTGTTGCCGATTCAATACCTGCCGACACATTACAAACCGACAGCATAACCGTTGAGCAACCCGAACTTCCAACAAACGAACCTAAAAAAACCGGAAAAGTCGTTTTCAAAATCCAAATTGGTAAGTCGAATACCGAACTTCCCGAATCGACCAAAAAGCTGTTCAAAAAAATTGCCGTGTTGCGAAAAATTGATCAAATGGTGGATGAACGGAATTTTACCGTTTACACCATTGGTGAACTGACCAATTTCCAGGATGCGGTTAAATTACAGGAACAAATCAGGCAGGAAAGCGTAAAAGATGCCTTCGTGATTGCTATAAAAGATGGAAAAAGAATACCTTTGAAAGAAGCAATGGAAGCAACTAAAAAATGACCAAAGAGAAACAAAAAGAGACACCGGTTTTAGATCGCGACACATCGTCGCTTGATGAGCGCCAGCTGATCCTGATGAACGACGACGTGCACACTTTCGACTATGTCATTGATGCGCTGATCGATATTTGCGACCACACCTATCAGCAGGCTACACAGTGCACCATGATTGTCCATTACAAAGGCAGTTGCGATGTCAAAAAAGGAACATTGGAGGAGTTGCGCCCTTTGAGAAAAGCTCTTTTAAATAAAGAATTGAAAGCAACCATTCGTTAGT
>DAOQAB010000132.1:0-9389 GCA_035353695.1 Prolixibacteraceae bacterium | reverse complement strand
CCTTTAGGGGATTTAGGGGTTGTCTTTTCCATCATTACCGCTTCAATTCCACCTTCAAAAGTGGTTTTGCCAATGATTTGATATCCCACTTTCTGGTAGAGCCTGATGTTTGACTCGCTATTGGCTCCGGTGCCTAAGGTGAATTTATTTGCTTTAGGAAAATATTTTTCAATTTCACGAAGCAATTTTTCTCCGATGCCCCTTCTTTGATAGTCGGGAAGAACGATTAATTTGTTCAGCCAGCAACCTTCTCCGTGTGCGTTGGCCCTTATCGAACCTACAATTTTGCTATCGACGACTGCTTTCAGTACCACTTTTCCCTTACATTCTTCCTGCATCTCTTCCAGTGTTTGGCTGAGTGGCTGGATGTTGAAATTCTGGTACAAAACTGCTTCAGAATGAAATGCTTTCTTCTGGATATCCAAGATTTCGGCGAAATCGGAACTCGAAGCCAAACAAACCCCCCAACCCCCTAAAGGGGGGGCTTGGGGTACTGCGTTATTGCTATTTTCGTTCATTTTTTTTCTTTTTCGTTCAATATTGAAATCTCTAAATCTGGCAGTTACTTAAGTCCCCTTTAGGGGATTTAGGGGTTTCCTTCCTTTAGGGGGCCGGGGGGTTATACTAATTTTTCCAGCACTTTTTTCGCCTTTCCACCCAGCAACGAGCTTTTCGCCTCTTCGATGCACTGTTCAATGCTTTTTTCAGCACAAATGGTTTTGATAGCCATTCCGGCATTGGCAAACACTGCACTGTTCTGGGCCAATGTTCCGGTTCCTTCCAGCACCGATTTGAAGATTACAGCAGCCTCTTCTACCGTATGACCACCAAACAGATCCGATTGTTCAAAACGGGGCAACCCAATTTTTTCGGGGGTGAGCATTAAATCATCGGTGTTGGTCACCATTTTGAATTCACCCGTCAGTGATATTTCATCGTATCCGTCCATCGAATAGATGATCGAAAACTGTTTCCCAGTTTGCTGAAACAGGTAGTTGTATAGGCGAACTGTTTCCAAATCGAACACGCCGGTAATCTGATTTTGCGGATTGGCCGGATTTACAATAGGGCCAATCAGGTTGAAGAAGGTTTTCATCCCCAACTCCCTGCGGATTGGACCAACTGCTTTCAATGCCGGATGGAAAAGAGGCGCGTGCATATACACCATTCCGGATCTCTCCATTTGCCGTTTAAGCGTGTCCGAATCGTTGGTAAACTTCACACCGAAATATTCCATTACATTGCTTGATCCACAAGCCGACGAAACGCCGTAGTTACCGTGTTTGGCCACATGGTAACCGGCACCAGCCACCACCAGCGACGACAAAGTAGAGATGTTGAACGTGTCCTTTCCGTCGCCACCGGTACCGCAAAGATCAATGGTGTTGAAATTCGAAAGATCGACAGGGATACACAATTCAATCAGCGCATCTCGAAAACCGGCCAGTTCTTCGGGAGTAATGCTGCGCATCATATAAACCGCCATGAATGCTGTCACCTGTGAATGGTTGTATTTTTCAGACGCAATATTTTTCAAGATATTTTTCGCATCCTCTCTTGTAAGAGTGCGGTGCTGGATGAGTTTATTCAGGGTGTCTTTTAGTACCCCCCCGCCCCCTGAAGGGGGGGCTTGAACCCCTAAATCCCCTGAAGGGGACTTTTGTAGTTGTTCTGATTTGTTATTTTCGTTCATTTTTTTCGAGATTTAGAACCCTTAAATCCCCTAAATGGGACTTGATTGGAGTTCATATTTGTTATTTTATGTTCATTTTTCATTCATAATAATGTTCAAATTTTTCAGATTTGGTAGTTGTTAAGCCCCCCTTTAGGGGGCTGGAGGATTAAAAAATTTGCAATAATTTGTTTGCCGCTGGGCGTCAGCACCGATTCGGGATGAAATTGAACGCCCCGAACATCGTGGATTTGATGGTAAACAGCCATGATGTGCCCTTCGTTGTCAACCGCTGAAACATTCAATACGGTTGGTACACTCGCGGGATCGATCACCCAACTGTGGTAACGGCCAGCCTCGATGGTATCGACCAAATGGCGGAATGACCGGTCGTTGTTGTCAACGATGTTCACTGGCGTAGCAACACCATGGTATACTTTATTCAGGTTGATAAGCTTTCCGCCGTACACCTCGGCGATGGCCTGACATCCGAGACAAACGCCAAAGATACTTTTGGTAGCCCCGTAGCGGGCAATGAGCGGTTTCAGTATCCCGGCTTCATCGGGTACACCTGGGCCGGGAGAAAGAACAATTTTGTCGTAGTTGTCCACATCGTCGAGTGAAATTTTGTCGTTGCGGTACACATCGACCTGACCGCCGTGTGTCAACTCTTTCAGAATGTGCACCAGGTTGTAGGTAAACGAATCGTAGTTGTCGAGTACCAATATTTTTGAGTTTGTAGTCATATTCAAATCGTTAATTTTTATTCATCAATCGTTAATCTTAAATTTAAAAACTCAATTCTTTATTGATGTTTTCAGCTTCGACAATAGCCATTTTTAAAGCTCCCAGCTTGTTGTTTACCTCCTGAAGTTCGCTTTCGCGTTTCGATTCTGAAACAATGCCGGCACCAGCCTGACAAATCAGCGTGTTGTTTTTGCTCAGGAACGTACGGATCGTAATGGCGTGGTTAATGTCGCCGTTGAACCCGATAAACCCGATTGCACCACCATAGTAGGAACGGGCCACATTTTCGAGCCGGTCGATGATTTCCATGGCTTTGAATTTTGGCGCACCAGAAAGGGTTCCTGCAGGGAAGGTGTCGCCAAAAACTTTGATGGTGTTGGTTCCTTCGGGTAGTTCGCCACTTACTTCGGAAACCAAATGGAGCACGTGTGAATAGTACTGTACCTCGCGGTAGTTGTCGACTTTCACTTTGGAAGAGTTTCGGCTCAGGTCGTTGCGGGCCAGGTCGACCAGCATGACGTGTTCGGCATTTTCTTTGGCATCGGCAGAAAGTTCGATGGCCAGCTGACGGTCTTTTTCGTCGTCACCGGTACGTTTGAAGGTGCCGGCAATCGGATTGATGATTGCTTTGTTTTTGCTGATAATCAACTGGGCCTCGGGCGAGGAACCAAAAATCTTGTAGTTGCAGAAATCGAAATAGAAGAGGTAAGGAGAGGGGTTGATGCGGCGCAGGGCGCGGTACACATTGAATTCATCGCCCGAAAACTTCTGGCGGAAGCGGCGTGAAAGCACAATCTGGAACACATCGCCCAGGAAGCAATGCTTTCTCCCTTCATCGACCATTTGCATGTACTCTTCATCGGTAATGTTGGAGGTTTCTTCTCCTTCGGTTTTAAACTGGAACGTCACCACATTCTGGTTGAGCAATACTCCGGTAATTTCGGGGGCATGGCTATCTTCGCCTTTGAGCAGGTTTTCGACCAGTGTAATGTCGTTGTTAAAGTGGTTTATGGCAATCACACAACGGTGAAAGGCATAGCGGATTTCGGGTATTTCGGCTTCGTTGCTTTTCCTTTCCTGCAGTTGGATCGTTTCAAAATATTGAATAGCATCGTAGGCCGAATAGCCCCACAAGCCGTTTACCAATCCTTTTTCTTTGATTTCCGGGGTCTCGAATGCGTTCAGAAAGTTGTGAAGGGTATCGGCTACCGAATGGGAATTTATGACTTCTTCTTTTGAAATAATTCCTCCGGGAAAACATTGGGTGATGATCCCTTTGCTTACCTCAATGGTTGCTATCTCGTCGAAGCAGATGTAGCTCATGCTGTTGCTCGACCCATGATAGTCGCTACTTTCGAGCAGCAACGTATTGGGGTAGCGGTCGCGCATTTTGAGGTAGACGCTTACCGGGGTAACCAGGTCGGCAATACTGCCCGATAACTTAGTGACCTTTGTGTTGATTTGAATCTTGTTCATATTGTTTTACTTTTTGTTTTTCCTGAAAATTTTGAAAAGAAAAAAGGCTTGCCGGAAGTTCCGACAAGCCTTATAATATCTTCTAAACAGTATTACATGAATAGCCCGCTCAACTTCCGATTGAGAAATTTAAGCTGTGCCACCACCATGTATTTACTGTTCTTGTTGCCATTTTTATTTTGTTAATGCTGCAAATAAAAAAATTGATTTTGATATTTCCTAATCTTTTCGATTTTAATTTTCAATGTTACTTCAATGATAAATTACAGTTTGAAACTTATTCCTTAAACGGCAATTCGACATAAAAGGTTGAGCCTTCTCCGGATTTGGAATCAAAATGGAGCTTTCCACCCATTAATTTCACGAGGCTTTGGCTGATGGTCAATCCCAGCCCGGTTCCTTCTGTATTGGGATTTGCCTGATAGAAACGGTTGAATATTTTGTCCTTGTGTTCCTCTGAAATTCCAATTCCGGTGTCTTTTACATACAGGATCATCTTTTGGTCGACTGGATTTACAAAGTAGCCGAGCTCAATTTTTCCTTCGCTGGTAAATTTGAACGCATTGTTAAGCAGGTTGTCCAATACCTCTTTCAACCTTCCCTGATCGGTTAGCAACTGGTCTTTCCCATCGGGGAGCATGGTTTTGACTTCAAATTTGATTTTATTGGTCTTCTCATTGGCCTTGTAGTAATCGGACAAACCGCCAATCAGTTCGTTAATACTGATGGCCTTCTTGTCGACGCTTAACTGTTCGGCGTCGATTTTGGCAATGTTGATCATGTCATCGATCAAATGGAGCACCTGTTCCGTATCGTGACGGATGATGTTGATGTAATTGGTTCTGTCTTCCGGTTCAACTTCTTCTTCAGTAAGCAGGTTCGAGAATCCGACAATGGTGTTGAGCGGTGTGCGTATTTTGTGGCTCATGTTGCCCAGATAGGCCGATTTCATCCGGTCCGATTCTTCGGCTTTCTCCTTTGCTTTGATCAACTCCTGCTGAACAGTAATCCGTTCGGTGATATCCTGGAGCAACCCAATCAGTTGTTTTGGTTTGCCGGTTTCGTCCCGTTTGGTAATTAATACGGATACATTGATCCAGATGATTCCAAGTTGGGGGTGTTTGACCCTGAATTCGGCGGTTAACGTGTCGCGTAAGCCCGATACGATGGGGTCGAAAGAATCGAGTACCTTTTTCGAATCGGATGGGTATATGTTGGCCGCAAAGTTTTTGGCGTTGTTGCCGTTTGTGCCTTCAAAGAGGAATTTCCAGTCATCGGCGATGGAAAGTTCATCGGTTTTAAAGTCGTATTCGCAGAAGATAAGCCCCGAGTTTTTTACGGCCATGCTTAGTTTTTTCTTCTCTTCTTCCAGCTTTTCCTGCAGGTTTTTGATTTCACTCAGGTCGACAAAGGTTTCCATCACCACTTGCTGACCGTCCATGAAAATGTGAGAGGTGGTTCGAAGAACTGGAATTTCAGCCCCTTTTGAGTTGGTTAATGAGCTTTCGAAATCTTCAATCGCCTTGTTCTTTTTCAGTAATTTGGTTTGAGATTCCGATAGTGGTTCCAGAAAACTGTTGGTCACATTACCCAGAATGGCTTCTTCCGGAATGTTGATCAATTCGCAGGCATACGGGTTGGCCGTAATAATTACGCTGGATGTGGCATCGGCAATGATGATTCCTACACGGGCTTGTTCGATGATGTGTCGTTTAATGCTTTCGCTCGATTCAAGTTCTTCTTTTTTGCGGTGATAGTCGCCGATCATGCGGGCCACATCGCCCATTTCAGAACTGTTGTCCAATAAAGGTTGAATGTCGGTTGAATCTTCTTTTTTGAGCGACGTGGAAATTTTCTTCAGCGGAACGATCACCCACAAAATTAGAAAAACGATCAGAAAACAGACCACCAGGAGCAGTGCTCCAATCATCAGCCAGTTGTCGGTCGAGGTGGTTTTTTGCCATAATTTCAGGAAGGGCAGGTTCAGTGTGACTACCAGATTCTGTGCAGTTGAGCCATCATAAGAAAGCAGAGGCCTTTCAATCCGGATAATTTCTTTGGTGATGGGTGGAAGTATTGCATTGGTAGCCGAAAAAGTGATCTTGGAATTGTTGATCTCTTTCTGATAGGCTTTGATCCACTGATCGTCCTGCAATGAAGCCGAAAAAACATACCCTTTGGGAAGGCTGTTGTCGCCTACCTTGGTGCCGAAAATCCGGAACAGCTGGTTGTTGGCATTCAGGTAGAAATCGCAGGTCATTTCATTTTTAAAAATCTGCTGGATTTCACTTGCATTGA
The DNA here is from genome assembly GCA_035353695.1 of Prolixibacteraceae bacterium. Taxonomy (GTDB): domain Bacteria; phylum Bacteroidota; class Bacteroidia; order Bacteroidales; family Prolixibacteraceae; genus CAYMTR01. The sequence goes on along the minus strand of DAOQAB010000132.1, from coordinate 3,196 downwards.
TCGATAGAACTTTTTGATCGACTCCCTGGTTCGAAGAGAAGTAGAATTGGTTTCCTCCGGCATTATAAAACCAGATGGCGTCGATATTGAAATGATCGAGCACCATGGGATCCAGGTCGTATTTCAACAATTCAGGAGAAGGAACCGGCAGCGATAAAAAGGCCGCCGTCGTTGCTGAATTGATATTGTAAATGAACGTGGTCGAAATGTCGGATCTTTCCGGAGAAAGCATTTTGTCGATCTGTAAATCGTATTCCTGGCCGATGGATGTTTTGATCAGTTTTAGTTTGTTTTCGGCCCTGAAATGGACCAAACTCACACCAGCCGATACAACAACCAATGCAGCAATAATCAACCAGATAAATCGTGAAAGAAGTTTCATAGTTTTATTCTTATTGAACCAGTAAATTTAAAGTTTAGAACCGGTTAGGCTCGTGAAAACGTGCTGTTTTTACCAGCCAAACCTGATTATTCCCCTTTTTTTGAAAGGAAAGTTAAGAAATAAGTTAGAACAAAAAAAGCCAATCTTTCCGAATGGCTTAATATTGTTCAATTTTTCTTCTTTTTTATCAGAAACCCGTATGGATACTTCCTGCTATAATTCCCTTTTTGATTATTTCGATCGCTGTTTTGATCGAATCGGGTATCTGGGAATCGAAATTGTGAAATGGCGCCAGCGAAACGCCTTCATTTTTCAGCGTCCCGGTATAGGTTGAATGGCTAATTACCGGGTTGCTAAGGAACGTGGTGGCAACCGAATAAATGGTGGTGTCGGTGCGTTTCATGCACGATGAAAGCATGATGCTGGCCACATCGGGCATGGAGTAGAACTGGTCGGCATCGGTGCCAATGGCCCATTTGCCATTGTTTTTGGCTGCATACACTGAGCCATTGCTGGCGGCGCCGGCCACCGGCAGGATTACGTCGGCACTGCACTTTTTGATGAGGCTGTCGGCCACTTCGTATCCTTTGATGGAGTCGTCGAAGGAATTCAGAAATGTTTTCATCACCGTTACGTGTTTGCTGTATTGGCTGTTGAAGTAAGAAATGCCTTGGTTGTAGCCGACCATGAAACGTTCGACTGCGGGAATGTCCATTCCTCCAACGATCCCGATTGCCGGATTTACTTCATCTTGATGAAAAGCCCAGTATGCCGCTATATAGCCCAGAGGGAAAGCAGCTTCGTCGCTGTTGTAGGTAATGCTTTGAACATTGGGCAACGTTCCGTCGTAGTCGTAATCGACCATTACGAACTGGGTTTCGGGATAGCTGGCCGCAGTCTTCAGCAACTCTTCGCTGGCCAGGCTCCCTGCAAGAAACAGGGCATCGCAGCCTTTTTTGGGAAAATAGTCAATTTCGTCCTGGGTGTGGGTGAGTGAGGAGACAAAAAGGGTGTCGAAAGCATTTTCTTTGAGGGCCATCAGCAGACCGTTCTGGCAGTTTTGCTTGTACCCTGAATCGTTGTAGCCGTTGCCAACCACAAACATCCCAATCTTTAATTTGGTTTGGTTTTCATCTTTTTTGTCGCACGATGTAAAAGAACCAATGACGGGCAGGGATAGGATAAAATAGATAAAAAATTTCTTCATGGATAAATCAGTAATGTGTTATGATTAATTCGGAAGTTGAAAGTAGTTAAAAAATATTTTAAACGAGGAAATGAATTTTTAAAATTGAGAGAAAAGTAGTGTGAAATGTCATCGCTGGGAGCCAGGGACGAGAAAAGTAGTGTGAAATGTCGTCGCTGGATGTCAGGGATGAGAAAAGTAGTGTGAAATGTCATCGCTGGGAGCCAGGGATGAAAAAATCAGAATTCGAACGTTGCGCCCAACATAAAACTTAACCCGGGATCACGAAATTGCCATGGCATTTCAAACCGGTTGTTGGTTAGGTTGTAGATGTCGGCAAAAAGGCTGAAGTTACTTTTGTTTTTTGCCGAAAAGTTTTTAACAACCTTCACATTGATCAGCTCTTTGGATGAGAACGCGGTTCGTGATGCTTTGGAACTGCTGTCGTAAATTTTTCCGCCCCAATGGGCCATCGGGGTAATTTCGATGGATAAGGGAAGGGAGAGCGAAAAACCTGCGTTGCCCATCACCCGGGGAACAAACGGAACCTCAGCTCCGTCCTGGTCGGGATTGGTTGGGTCGTTTATTTTCGAATCGGAGAAGGTGATGTTAGCAAACCATTCAAAATGGTTGCCAATGGGTTGGCTTGCTCCAATTTCAAATCCTTTCACGTCGGTTTTCCCATCCGTGTTTACCGACATGGTTTGCGAAGGGTTCTGGCTAACCACATTGTCGATGATGGCGTTTTTTATCTGGTTGCTAAATGCCCTCAGCGAAAGGTCGATTGATTGCAGTAATTTTCCTTCGATGCCCAGATCAAACCCAATCCCTTTTTCCGGATTCAGGTTGGGATTGGGCAGCTGACCGTTCTTCCCGCTTACAAGCCGGTCGTTTTCCGACAAGGTGCCCCCCATTGATTTCAACCCGGGCGACATGAAACTGCTCCCGGCATTGGTGAATACCGACCATTCTTCCGTCAGATGGTATTTGATTCCGGCGCTCCACAGAAAAACATTCCACGACCGGTGGCTTAAACCCGGAGTCGATCCGCTAAATTTTTTGATGTCGTAAGCGATGAAGTTGTAACGTCCACCACCCCTGACGATCAGTTTTCCGAACGACAATTCTTCCTGGAAATAGAGCCCGGTCTGAGAGGCCGATGCATCGTTGCCCGTTATTTTTTCTTGATTAACCAGTTGGGAGGTGGTTCTATAGTTTGATTGCTGATGATCGGCACCAACCATCAATTTTCCCTTTTTCAGGTGTGAATACGACAACGAGAGATCGAGCGGGATAATGGTTTGTTTTACGCCATCGGTTTCGCGCAATGAGGGATCATTATTCGAGCTGAAATGGTCTTCCTGCCAGGAGCGGTCGTAGGTTCGCAAACCAGCCTTGAACGAAATGGAGACCGGCTTTGATAATTCACCCGAGTAGCTCACATTGATCAGTCCGTAATTGTTGTTGTATTCCCGGTTGATCCGGCCCACATCCCCCTGGTGAAAGGTGTAGTTGCCAAACAGCGAGATTTTGTGTTTTTCGGCTTGGTCAACACTGGCCGAAACGCCCAGTATTATTTTCCCTGTTTGGTATTCGGGGTTCTTTTGCATATTCAGCCACGACCCGGT
>DAOQAB010000131.1:0-9477 GCA_035353695.1 Prolixibacteraceae bacterium | reverse complement strand
TTTTTTCGCAAAGAAAGAATTTTATCAGCTTCTCCCCAACTTTTCCGATTGATCCGGGCTACCTCGCAAAATCATCGATTCAATTGTGATTTAGGTATTAAAAGAAAAAGAGACAACCACATTTCTATAGTTGTCTCTATCTTTGTAGCGAGAGCCGGGCTTGAACCGGCGACCTCATGATTATGAATCATGCGCTCTGACCAGCTGAGCTACCTCGCCATTTTTTAGCGGTGCAAATATAGAGTAATTTCTTTTTTTTCTAAATTTTTCCCTCTATTTTTTAGAAATCTTCATTTTTCTGCTTTCATTGGTAAATTAAAACTTAATTGATATATTGCAACCACACGAAATCGTTAATCAGATGGAAAAAGAAAAGTACGATTTGGAATATGTTTTCAATTGTTCACCCAAGGTTCTTTACAATCGGTTGAGCTCTGCTTCCGGTCTGACTGAATGGTTTGCGGATGATGTGGCGGTGAACGGGAAAAAATATACATTTATCTGGGATGGCGTAGGAAGAGATGCCGAATTAACACTGGCAAGGGAAAATTTGCTGGTGCGGTTTACCTGGTTGGACGATGGAGCCTATTTTGAATTCAAAATTACCCGTGACGAACTTACCGGCGACGTTTCCCTGTTGGTAACCGATTTCATCGAACCCGACGAGGCAAAAGAAACCCTGTCGCTCTGGAATACCCAGGTCTCAATATTAAAACATGTGGTTGGTTCCTGACCGTGATCTGGAATGCCGCTCTTTTTTACCCTTTTGTACTTGTTTAAAAAAAATGAGATGCTGTTTTGGGGCAATTCCCATTTTAAAATCAGCACTTATTCTTAGTTTTGCACTGTTGACAACCGGTGAACGTTTATGAAACGACTCTATTCATATATTTTAGAAAGATTCATTGGCCCTTTTGTCCTGACCTTTTTTGTCTGTGTTTTCGTTTTGTTGATGCAATTCCTGTGGAGATATCTTGACGATTTAGTGGGTAAAGGCCTTGAAACATCCATCATTATCGAGTTGATGTCGTATGCTGCATTAAGCCTTGTCCCCATGGCTTTCCCTTTATCGGTTTTAATGGCCTCCATTATTACGTTTGGGAATATGGGTGAAAGGCTTGAGCTTTTTGCTATTAAAGCAAGCGGGGTTTCTCTCCTGCAGATCATGAAACCATTGATTATTTTTAACTTAGTCATCACTTTAATTGCTTTTGTCCTGGCCGATCAGGTGATCCCGGTAACCAATACTAAATTTGCGACACTCCTGTGGAGTGTGAAGCAGCAACGGCCCGAGATGATCATCAAGGAAGGTGCTTTCTCGAACGACATCGATGGATACAGCATTAAGGTTAACAAGGTGGATCAGTCGAACGGCGCGTTGCTGGATATCATGATCTACGACCATACTCAGGGAAGGGGCAATACCAGTGTGATCCTGGCAGACTCCGGCTTTCTGAATATGTCCGACGATAAACATTTCATGATATTGACGCTGTTCCGGGGCGAAAGTTATTCGGATGAAAAGCCAAACGACCGCGGGAGGAATACCTATCCTTTTAGCAGGGAACGGTTTGGTAAAGAGGAAATTGTAATAGGGGTTAAAGATTATGACCTCAAAAGGGCCAATGAAGATTTCTTTAAAGACGGTTATCGGATGTTGAAAAACAGACAACTGACCCATGCTGTCGACTCACTTAATAAAATCTATAAGGAAAGGGTAATGGTTGCATCGGTGGGGTTAAGCTATAATAGCTTGTTGAACGAAGATATTCAAAATCAGTTTAAGCCCGATTCGATGAAAGCCGCCACGGTTGCCGCAGAAAAGGTGAATAACAGTAACTTTGATGAATTATTTTCCAAACTTACAACCGAGCAGAAAATTGCAGTTCTGAATGCGGCTCAGCATAATGCCCAGGCCAATCAACGAAATATTATTCAGGCCGATGCCGATTTGTATAACCGCTATAAGTGGATGAACCGTCATGCCGTGGAATGGCACCGGAAATATACGCTTTCACTGGCATGTCTCCTTTTCTTTTTAGTTGGGGCGCCTTTAGGGGCAATTATCCGAAAAGGTGGCTTTGGATTGCCGATTGTGGTTTCAATCCTTCTTTTCATTTTTTATTACATCATCTCAATGATTTGTGAAAACATGGCCAAAGAAGGGGTATTGTTTGTAGGTTCCGCCATGTGGTTTTCTTCCTTGGTATTGCTCGTGGTTGGACTTTTGATAACCTATTCGGCGTTAACCGATTCTGTGACACTTAACCGAGAATTGTACAGCAAGCTTTTCGATAAATTTAATTTCTTAAAGTTTATGCCGACCGAGAAAACCGAAGAAAACAATGAGGATACTTTACCTGTCGAATAAAGCACCATTTCCACCCAAGGATGGTGGTTCCATTGCTACACTGGCCCTGGTCAATTCATTTGCCCGGGCTGGCCATGAAACGACGGTGCTGGCCATGAATACGCGGAAACATCATGTTACCCCTTTTGAGATTCCGGAAGAGATCACCAGCCGGACAATCCTGCATTTGGCAGAAGTTCCTGCCCGAATTACTTTTTGGGGGGCTTTGAAGAATTTTTTCTTTTCACGGTTGCCTTACAATGCGGAGCGTTTTATCGATAAGAATTATCGGAAATCGCTTGAGATACTGTTAATGAGCCATCATTATGATGTGATTCAGCTCGAAGGGTTGTACGTTACTCCCTATATTCCGGTTATCCGGAAATATTCAAAATCGCTGATTGTGTATCGCAGCCACAACATTGAGCACCAGATCTGGCAACGGATGGTGAAACATGCCCATGGGGTCAAAAAGCTTTATTTGCAGATCCTTACCCGAAGGTTGCGCCGGTTTGAGGAATCCGCAATCAATCAATACGATCTGCTGGTTCCCATAACGGCACGCGACGAAATGTATTTGAATCGGATGGGCAATACCAAACCGTCGCTGGTGATTCCTGCAGGCGTTGATCTCTCTTCTTCGAAAATGGAAGAGTTGCCTTTTGAAATGAATCTTTTCACCATTGGTGCGCTCGACTGGGCTCCCAATCAGGAAGGGATTGAGTGGTTTCTTGATGAATGTTTCCCTTCTGTAATTCCGCAAATTCCCCACGTGAGGTTTAAGGTGGCGGGAAGGAATGCCCCGGACTGGTTTGTTGAAAAACTCAACCGCTCCAACGTCGATTATATGGGCGAAGTGGAAGATGCGTCTCTCTTTATGCAACAAAATGGCGTGATGGTTGTTCCGTTGCTTTCGGGCAGTGGAATGCGGGTTAAAATTGTGGAAGGAATGTCGAATAAAAAGCCGATTGTTACCACAACCGTTGGATGCGAAGGTATTGAGGCTGAAAACGGGAAACATATTTTTATTACCGACGATCCTTCTGAATTTTCAAAATATGTTGTTACATTGCTGAATGACAAAGAACTTGTGAAAACCGTCGGGGAAGCAGCTTCTCAGTTTATTTTTGAGAATTACGACAACCAGCAGTTGACACGTGAACTGCTCTCTTTTTATACGAACCATCTTCAATGATAGCGGCATTGATCATATTTTGGCTGTGTGTGGTGGCAATGGCTCATTCCTACCTTTTTTATCCCGTTGTTTTGTGGATGAAGATCAAATGGAAAGGGCGGAGAACCTATGCAAGTTTTGTTGCAACCGATCATCTGCCAACCTTGTCGATCCTTATGGCGGCTTTCAATGAAGAATTAGTGATTGAACGGAAGATCCGGAGTATTTACGAAACGACCTATCCGCTTGAAAAAGTTGAAATCTGGGTTGGAAGCGATCACTCCACCGATGGTACCAACGAAATTGTGGAGCGTCTTGCCGGAGAGTTTCCCTCCCTGCATTTTATCCGTTTTGAAAGCCGGCAGGGTAAAATCAATATCATCAATCAATTGTTTGACCAGGCTTCGGGTGAAATATTGATAATCACCGATGCCAACGTGCTTTTCGGGAAAGAGATGTTGTTTGAAGTCGTTCGTTATTTCAGGGATGAACGGGTTGGGCTGGTCGACACCCACATGAAGAATTATGGTTTAAAGAAGGATGGGATTTCCATTCAGGAAAAGTCGTATATCTCGCGCGAAGTCTATGTGAAACATCTCGAGAGTGAAGCACATGGCGCCATGATCGGCCCGTTTGGCGGCTGTTATGCTGTGCGGAAAAACTTGTATATGAAGGTGCCCTCCAATTATTTGGTCGACGACTTTTTTGTTTGTCTTGGGGTGTTGGCAACCGGCAAATCGGCGATTAATAATCTCGATGCCGAAGTTTTTGAGGATGTCTCGAACAACCTTGCCATCGAATTTAAACGAAAAATAAGAATCGCTACCGGCGATTTTCAGAACCTGAAATTCTTCCGGCGATTATTGTGGCCACCCTACCGACCGGTCGCTTTCTGTTTCTTGTCGCACAAGGTTCTCCGCTGGTTTGGCCCATTCTTTCTGATCGGGGCTTTTCTTTCAAATTTTGTATTGTTTCAATTTTCCGATTTCTATAAACTGCTCTTCTTTCTTCAGGTTATGGTTATGATTTTGCCTTTTGTCGACTTCATCCTGAAGAAATTTCATTTACATGTCGTACTTTTGCGCTTCATAACTCATTTTTATTCCATGAACCTTTCATTGTTGATTGGGTTCATCAAATCGATAAGGGGGGTAGAAACAAATGTCTGGAAACCAACAAAGCGACTTCAGGAGTAGGATCAATACCATCAGTGAAGCCATCGAAGATTTTCGTAATGGAAAGATTATCATCGTTGTGGACGATGAAGACCGTGAGAATGAAGGTGATTTTATTGCCGCTGCCGAGAAGGTCACGCCCGAAATGATCAATTTCATGTCGAAAGAGGGGCGTGGGCTGATCTGTGCACCGTTAACCGAAAAACGGTGTGAAGAGTTAGAACTCAGGCCGATGGTTGGGAAAAACACCTCGCTGCACGAAACCGCATTCACCGTTTCGGTCGATGCATTGGGACATGGGACTACCACCGGCATCTCGGCATACGATCGCTATGTAACCATCAGCTTGCTTGCTGATCCAAAAACGAAGCCCGAAGATTTGGCCCGGCCCGGGCATATTTTTCCTCTGATCGCAAAAAATAAAGGGGTGTTGCGCCGTTCGGGTCATACCGAGGCCGCTGTTGATCTGGCAAGGCTTGCCGGACTGCAACCGGCTGGGATCCTGGTCGAAATTATGAATGACGATGGCACCATGGCTCGTTTGCCCCAGCTGGTGAAAATTGCCGAGAAGTTTGATTTGAAACTTATTACTATCGCCGATTTGATTGCTTACCGAATCGAGGAAGAGAGCCTGATCAAACGGGGAGAAGAGGCATTTCTGCCTACCAAGTACGGTGAATTCCGGATTATTCCTTACCTGCAAAAATCGAATGGCAAAGAGCATGTGGCTTTGGTAAAAGGGGAGTGGTCCGACGAGGAAGCCATTTTGGTTCGGATGCATTCCTCCTGCATTACCGGCGACATTTTTGGGTCGATGCGTTGCGAATGCGGCGAACAGCTTCATAAGTCGATGGAAATGATCGAAAAAGAAGGAAAGGGAGTGGTTGTCTACCTCGATCAGGAAGGCCGTGGTATTGGGTTGCTTAACAAAATAAAAGCCTACAAACTTCAGGAAGAAGGGCTCGATACGGTTGATGCCAACCTACATCTTGGGTTCGCCCCCGATGAACGCGATTATGGCGTTGGCGCTCAAATTTTGCGCAACCTGGGTGTGAAGAAAATGAGGCTTCTGACCAACAACCCGGTAAAGAGGGTTGGACTCGAAGGGTTTGGCTTAAAGGTGATTGAGAATATCCCCATTGAAGTTGAACCAAACGAATACAACGAGTTTTATATGAAAACCAAGCGCGACCGCATGGGGCATGTCCTTCAGAAGTTTACTTATGAAGGCGAAGAGTAATGCCGTTTTGATTATTCGGGTGCATTGTTTGGTGTAGCGACCCGGTCTTTGTTACGTTTTATTTCCATTACTTCCAGGTCGCGGATGTTTTTTCCGTCGATTACAAACCGCAAAAGGGTTTTCACCTGATGGAATCCGGTATTGCCCGCGGCTCCCGGGTTGATATGCAGAAATTTTAATTTCTTATCGTACATCACTTTCAGAATGTGTGAATGGCCCGAAATAAAGAGGTCGGGGGGATCGGTTACGATGCCGGGTTTTACGCTTTGGTCGTAATGTCCGGGGTATCCGCCAATGTGGGTCATCCATACTTTTACCTCTTCGCACCTGAATTTTAAGTGTTTCTTGAAAATTACCCGGATCTCCTGCCCGTCAATATTTCCGTAGACACCTCTGAGTGGCTTGAATTTGGCCAACGTGTTCAGGGTTTCGAGGTTGCCGAAATCGCCCACATGCCAAATCTCATCGCATTCGGCAAAAAAGGTATAAATTGCCGGGTCAATAAACCCATGTGTGTCAGAAAGGATCCCGATTCGTTTCATATCTGTTTTTCAAAGGGTGAAATTTAGGTAAAATTGAACTTTATACGTTGTAATTTTGTGTATTTTCAGATAGTCATTAAATCAAGCAGTCATGAAACGAGCATGTTCGTTAAAAATACAAATATGGATGAAGATTCACTTGCGAGTTCCCTGCCTGCCGGACAGGCTGGCATCCGGCCTTAACAAATAAATTATTTTCGGATGAAACGATTAATTGTGGTTCGCCATGCCAAAACGGAACAAAGCGGTTATGGCCGCGATTTCTTACGGGAACTTACGGATTCGGGCAAAGCCGATGCCTGGAATGTTGCCAATGACCTGAAAGAGCGGAATATTTTTCCCGATGGCATCATTTCGAGCCCGGCAACCAGAGCATTGACAACTGCCCGTATTTTTTCCGAAGTATTGGAATTCCCTCAGGAAAAAATTGTCGAAGAGAAAGGTCTCTATTTCGACTTTACTACGCAGAATTTTGTTGATATGGTTCAGGAGGTGCCCGATGAGATTGAAACTCTTTTTGTCTTCGGGCATAATCCGTTCATTTATTATGCTGCCGGGAACATGTGCCGGAATTTTTATGGCGATATGCCCACCTGTTCAACCGTAGTGATCGATTTTGATATATCTTCGTGGGGGAAAGCAGAACCCCGGAAAGGGAATCTGTTGGTTCATTTGTATCCAAAGCTTTATAATTGATGAATATCTTTTATACGCCCGATATCAGCGGGACATTTTATACACTGGAAGAGTCGGAATCGAAACATTGTGTGCGGGTGTTGCGGTATACCACGGGCGACCGTTTGGTTTTGGTCGACGGCAAAGGCGGATGGTACGAAGCGGCCATCACCGATCCCAATCCGAAGCGCTGTTCGGTTGAGGTAATCAGCGAGATCCGTCAGTTCGAAAAACGCGATTTCTATTTCCATTTAGCAGTGGCTCCAACCAAAAACATCGACCGCTTTGAGTGGATGATCGAGAAGGCTACCGAAATTGGCGTTGACGAAATAACCCCGCTGCTTTGTGAACATTCCGAGCGGAAACAGGTGAATGGTGAGCGGCTCGAAAAGGTGCTGGTTTCGGCAATGAAACAATCGTTGAAGGCATATCTTCCAAGATTAAATAATTTGACTAATTTTGAAACGTTTATAGCAAACCAGCCCGAAAGTGCAAAGTTTATTGCACATTGCGAGGAAGGTTTTAAAAATCATCTTTTTACACAGATTAAGCAACGGGAAAAGGTGATGGTATTGATAGGACCGGAAGGGGATTTTTCTCATGATGAAATCCAACTGGCTAAAAAAGCTGGTTTTATGGAGGTTTCGCTGGGGAAGAGCCGGTTAAGGACCGAAACGGCAGGCGTTGTAGCCTGTGAGATGGTCAGTTTGGTTAATGAAGGTTAAGATGAAGAGAAAATTATTTTTTGTGGTTTTGCTGGTGATGGCTTTTACCGCTTTTGGACAGCAAAAATCAACCGTAAAAATTGGACTACTTAAATACAATGGCGGCGGAGACTGGTATGCCAATCCTACTTCGTTACCCAATCTCATTGCGTTTGCCAATGCCAATATCCACACCAACATCCAGCCTGAACCCGGGACGGTTGAAGTGGGCAGTGTGGAACTATTCAGTTACCCGATGATCCACATGACCGGGCACGGGAATGTGGTCTTTTCGGATGCCGAAGTGCAAATGCTTCGGACTTACCTGATGGGTGGCGGCTTTTTGCATATCGACGACAATTATGGACTCGATCCATACATTCGCCGGGAGATGAAAAAGGTTTTTCCCGATCAGGATTTTGTCGAACTTCCGGCAAACCATCCGATCTATCATCAACATTATCAGTTTGAAAAAGGGTTGCCTAAAATCCACGAGCACGACGGAAAGCCCGCTCAGGGTTTTGGTCTGTTCAATGGCGATAAACTGGTGGTTTTTTATTCGTATGAATGCGACCTTGGTGACGGGTGGGAGAGCCCTGCAGTACACCACGATCCGGAATCGGTTCGCACACTGGCACTTGAGATGGGGGCAAACATTATTTCGTATGTGTTTGACCGGAAAGAAGAAGTGGTTCCCTAATATTTTATGATGATGAAAGTTGTAGCATTCAATGGAAGCCCGCGGAAAGAAGGGAATACTTCCATTTTAATTCATACCGTTTTTGATGTATTGAACGAGCAAGGTATTGATACCGAACTGGTACCGATCGGGAATAAAGCAATCCATGGTTGTACGGCCTGTCGTAAATGCAGTGAATTCAAAGATCAAAAGTGCCATATAAAGAATGATTTATTGAATGAATGCATCGCAAAAATGGTGGAAGCCGATGGTATTATTATTGCTTCACCGGTCTATTTTGCCGATGTAAATACCGAAACGAAAGCTCTTATTGACGTTGCCGGTTGTGTGACACGGGCCAATGGTCATTCGCTGGCACGAAAAGTTGGTGCGGGTATCGTCGTTGCACGTCGTGCCGGTTTGGTTCATTCGCTGGATAGTATCAATAATTTCTTTCTGATCAATCAGATGATTGTTCCGGGATCGTCGTATTGGAATGTGGCCTTTGGAAATGCTCCCGGCGAGGTGCTCAACGATACCGAAGGAATTCAAATCATGAAAAAGCTGGGCGAAAACATGGCCTGGCTGTTGAAAAAAATCAACTCATAGTTCGTCTCAAAGCCATTGCTTGGCTCAATTCACCAAATATTGTAATTTTTGGTGAACGTATTCACCGAAAATAATGTTTTTGGATGAATACATGCCGGAGAAATCTTTTTTGTCTTTTCATATCGAAAATCCTTTCAGATAAATCATCGGAAGCAATTTCTTCTTAATTTTATTCCAAATACTCAATCTTTGTTATCATGGGGAATCACAGTAAAAATCTTTACGAGCAGGAGTTGGAACGATTATACATTGAGTTGATCAAGCTGCAAACGACCGTAAAAAAGAAAGGTTTAAAAGTGGTGATCCTTTTTGAAGGGCGCGATGCGGCT
>DAOQAB010000130.1:0-9743 GCA_035353695.1 Prolixibacteraceae bacterium | reverse complement strand
TTATCGGCAAGATTTAGTCCTCCTATAACTTCTGCCTTTATTCCATCGGACAAGCCAAGGGTTACTAATTTCTTTTGGGAAACACCTTTTTCATTCACGGCTTCAACATAAATGGAATCACCACTGTAATTCAAATATTTTTCTTCAATGCAGATAACGCTGTCTGTTATATCTGTAATGAATTCGGCAACCACGGTCAGTCCTGTTTTTACATCAAGAGAATCGTAAGGAAAATCAATGGAAGCTTCAAAGTTAAACTGTACTACATTTTGCTGGGGAATTGCCTGAGGCTCTACCCTAATAATCTCTCCTTTACACGTTAAATTGTTATATGCTCCAATCGTATAATTTACCGGCATCCCCGGTTTTGCCTTCGCTATTTCATATTCCCCAAGCTGCCCTTTAAAACGCAACTTATCCATTGCCGAAACAACGGCAACGGTTGTACCTTCATTTTGTGTATTCCGCTTGGTAATCGATTGCCCTACTTTAACGGGCAAGCTGGTGATTATTCCATGGGTTGTCGATTTTACAATATTGGTTTCCTGCTGATCATTATCCAAATACCCCTCTAAGAGTAATCGTAGTTTTTTCTGTGCAGCTTTCATTTCTAATTCTTTTATATCCAGCGTACTTAGGGCTGTTTCCAAATCGGTTTTAGAAATTCCGCCTTTTGCATCGAGGCTTAATTTGCGGCTATAATTGTTTTTTTCAATAGTGTATTCAATTTCTGTGGTTTTTAAATTATTCCGTGCATTTTCCAACTCCTCTGGTTCAGGGGCTGGTTTTATCCGGGCAATAGGACTTCCTTCTTTTACCGAATCTCCTATCTCAATAAACAAATCCTCGACAATACCCGAAACACTTGATTTTATTTCCACTTCCTGTGCCGAAACCAACTTCCCGGCAATTTTTGTTTTTACGACAATAACATCGACAAAAGGTTTACCCAATAAAACATCAGGAACTTTGTGACTATTTCTTTTCTGCTGCCAAACAATAAGGGCAATAACGGTAAGAAGTAACAACACCAGGAAGATATTTACAAAATTCTTTCGTATCCATGATGGCTTTTCCTCTGTTTCTGTACCTAAATTTTTATTCATATCTGATTGCATCAATAGGTTCAATTTCAGTGGCTTTTTTGGCAGGGATTAACCCCGCAGCAATTCCTGAAAAAATTAGAATAATAAGTGCTCCAATTATGGTTAGCCAGTTAACGCTAACATCTTTGATCAAAAAGTTATTATCGGCAAGATGGTGCAATGCGTAACGAATTAGCAGAAGGGTTCCACTACCCAATAAAATACCAATTATCCCTGCCAACAATGTAATAAAAGCCGATTCAAGCAATATCATCCACAAAATATGTTGATTGGTTGCTCCAATAGCCTTTCTGATTCCAATTTCACGGGTACGCTCATTGACAATCACAACCATAATGTTGGCAACACCAACAATACCACTCATTAATAGACAGATGCCAATAAACCACAAAAAGATATTTAATCCTGTAAATAATTTTTGAAAGCTATTAACCTGCTGATCAAAATTGAAAACATAAAGTGCATTTGTATCGTCAGGATCAAAATTTAAAAGACGGCCCAGGTATTTTTTTAAATTTAGTTCCACCTTTTGAGGGGCTTTTATATCGTTAAGCGTTATGCCGATCACACTAAATTCGGAACTGACATGTAACTGTTTTAAAGCCGTTTTATAAGGTATAAATACGGCATTCTGCTCCGATTGATTAAATATGGATCCTTCTTCCAATATTCCAATAACCAGAAACAAATGATCTTCAATCCGTATTTCTTTATGTAAGGCCACTTTATTGCCAAACACCTGATCTTTTAGGCGTTTACCAATAACTACAACATTCTGGCAACATTGGTTATCGTTACTATTAAAAATCCGGCCTTCATCGGTTTTCAAAATCTTTATTTTGAAATAATCGGGCATTACTGCTTTGATTTGGGCAGCTGCCCCTTTCCCTTCATAACTTATTTCTGAAGAAAAATCAGATTCGGGGCTAATTGCTTTAATCGCCGCAGAATAATTTGCTTTTAGCAAATCGATTGTTTCAAAGTTAAACAATATTGGTTTTGAAACTTTGTTATCACCCTTATTGGCAGTTGAGTTCCCGCCATAGATCCAAATACTGTTTTGGGCAAAGCCATTCAATAATTGCAAAATTCCTTTTTCCAAACCGCCGCTTGCCCCTAATAATAGGGTGAGTATAAAAATGCCCCATGCAACCCCAAACCCGGTAAGAATCGTTCGAAGTTTCTGCCGTTTTATTGATGAAATAATATCTATTAGAGTTTCGATAAACATTGGATTATCGATTACGAAAAAGAATTAGTTGGTATTTACAAATATTAATGTTTGGAAAAGAATGCAAATGAAGTAAACTGCAAAACATGAGCTTCAAATATAGCAAGTCAAAGATGGTTAAAACTGGTATCATAATTAGTCTTTTTGTTAGTTATATAGTTTATATCTGGAAAATTATGATAGTAAAGAAATAGAAAATGATTGGGAAAAAAAATATAATCAAAAAGACGAATAAAAATTGCAACAAACGTATACACCTGAATAACTGACAATACCATTCAAAACCATCACAAATGTCCATGAAGAAATGAACATTTGTTCTATAAAAAATTTTATTATTAACAACCTTTGAAGATTCTTATTATGTAACACAACACAGAGACATCTGTTTCTGACATGAACAATATGGATTTTCACATCAATGAGAATAGAGATCATCATATATTCGAAGAAGTATCCGAATTTTTATATGCATTATACATCATTTAATCAAGCGTCTTTCCTTCTTGTACTAATCAAAATATAATTTCAGAAATGCACCCTATAAAGTCAGACAATTGCGTGAATAAAATAGGATAGATCGACAAATTATAAAGAATAGTGTAATTTGGTCACAAAAAAGGAACTGCCTCAATGCAAGCAACCAACTAAATTTTTAGCATTAAAAATTCACAACACAAATGAAGAAAATCGTGATCATCACAGCTTTTGCAATAAGGTTCCAATGGTTTTACGGGCAAATGTATCGTCTCCCCTAATGAATTCGGATAGCGGATTTTATGATTTTCACCGGATGGAAATCGCTTTCCCTTAAAAGGAAGAGAAAAATACACAACAACCCGGCCAGGCTTAGCCAGCCATATATTTCTTTCATACTGACCAACATTGCCTGTTCTTTTAATGCACCATAAAGCTGATCGAACGGGACATTTTTCAGGTATGGATTAACCCGGTCGAGACTGGCTCCCAAAAACAATTCGTTCTTTTTCTCCGTCACCTGAAACAGCTGATTGATTACCGCAATACCCAGTAGAGGGCCACAACAGGCAGTCACCATGGTCGTCATATTCAATGCCTGAAAGAAATGTTTGAATGGAATGGTATTAAAAATACAGGTCAGCAAGGTCATGGGAACCAAAATAGCCCCAAAGCTCCGCATGAAGATCGGAAGATACAATGCATACTTGGGCAGGTTGTAATCAATGATAAAATACATGTCGACCAGATAACCCACCATCAATATAAAAGCAATCAATATCATGGTCTTGTATTTCCAGTTGCGGAAAGCTAGGGTCTGCAGGGCAAACACCCCGCCAACGGCATAACCGGCCAGTGAAATCCAGTTAAGAGAGATCACATTCAATTCGTCGTAATGTAAAATTGCCGAGGTATAGATATGCTCAAAAACATGGGAAGGTCCCATCAGGATGTAAACCACCACCAGCAGGAAAAACGAAATACGCACATTACGGAATCCCCACATCTGGTTATCGACATAAGGATGGCGGATAAACGAAGCCCTCCAGATGTTCAACCCCAGTGAAGCAAGGGCAATAAAAGCACCCATCCGGATGTAGAACGAACTGAACCAGTCGTAATGATCGCCATAGTTGAGTACAAAAATAATGCTGAGAGCAGTTGTGCCCCAAAGAATTGCCCCCATCCAGTCGATCCCGTATAAAGGCAGTTTCTTTGGCGGGTGTTGTTGATGGAATAAAAGGGCGGTGAGGATAATCAGCACCAGCAGCACACCGGTCATAAACAGGTGCATATATTCCCATTTGATGTAGTAGCAGAGATAAGCGGTTGTGAGGCCCGAAAGGAGCATGAAGCTCATTACCGTTGTTTGGACGTAGCTCTGGAACTTCGACATGTCCCATTGAGGGAAGATCCAGTGGGCCAGCGTGGTGTTGCAGGAAAAGGTTCCCCACATACGGAAGATACCGGCAACAAAACTAATACCAACCAGCAACGGCACATTGGTCGTAAACAAACTGGCAATGTTGCAACCGATTAAAACAATGGCACTGACTATTAAGGCGGTTTTAATGCTAAAACGGGCCTTCAGCCGGTACATGATGGTAAATGTAAGGCACAGCCCAACCAACGAAGCATAACCCGCCATCATAATATCTTCCTGCAGCAACGATAAGGCCCCTGACATTTGTGCGCCGGCAGCCATATAGACGCCTCCGGATAACTGAAAAACAAGGAAGAAAAGGATCAATATCCATCCTTTTAACCGAAGAGGGATGTTGTCGTTGATTTCGGGGATGGTATATTTTTCGTTTGACCAACCCATAATCAATATTTTATCTCACACTCCACGTTCATTCCGGCAGCTAGTTTTGCCATTTCACCGGCAGGGTTATCTTTTGAAAACACAATCCGGACAGGGATCCGCTGTTCCACTTTTACAAAATTTCCTGATGAATTATCCTGTGGAAACATGGAAAAACTGGCCCCTGTGACTTTCGAAACTGATTGAACAGATCCTTTAAAAGTCATATCCGGAATGGCATCTACTTTCAGATCTACCTCGTTGCCCGCTTTGATATGGGGCATTTGTGATTCCTTGTAATTAGCAGTCACCCAAATCTCTTCGTTGTTGACCAAATCAAGGATTACTTGCCCGGGTTGTACCAACTGGCCCTCTTCGATGTTTTTCCGCCCGGTGACGCCATCACAGGGTGCCGTAATAATGGTATACGAAAGGTTTAAATAAGCCAGCTCCCGTGATGCCTCTGCCAGTTTAATCTGGGCCGAAGTTTGGTCGAGCCGTAACGTTTGTTCATCTTTCACCGAAGAAGAGGTATTCTTTTGAAATTTCACCTGATTGTACCGTGCTTTTGCCGCTTCATAACCAGCCCTGACATTGTCGTACTGCTGTTTGGTTACAGCCTTTTGAGCCAGCAGGATTTCGTAGCGGTCAAACTCCTTTTTGGCATTTTCCATTTGCACAAGGCACTCTTCAATCCCGGCATTCGTCACCTGAACGTTATTTTCGGCGGTACGCACCGACGCCCCCATGGCCTTCTGCCCCATCAGTGCATTCTGGTAATCGGCTTCGGCCTGTGCCAAATGGACACGGTATTCCATGTCGTCGATCACCAAAAGAGTATCCCCTTTTTTTACCTGCTGATATTCTTCAAAATAAATCTTCCTGACATATCCCTGCACACGGCTGTTAATGGGAACAATTTGCTGTTTTACCTGTGCATTGTCGGTAAACTCAACACGGCCCAGATGAACAAAATGACTAACTACCCATCCCAGGCAAACCAGTAATAAAATACTCACCACCAGGTTGTATACAAGTTTCATTTTTTTCTTCTTCATCACTCTATTTTTTTAATCACTAAAATTCTTTTGGACTCATCTTTTTTATCTGAAAACACAACGAACGAAACGGAGCCGTCGAAATAGACCCGTCGGAATTAAAGGGTTCCGGTTTCACGCAACAAATTGAAATAATGGTATGCCACATCCAGTTTGGCATTGATAACCTGAAGCTCGGCATTCAATTTCATGTTGCTGGCATCGAGCATTTCGGTGATCAGTGCCAGATCGTTCTGATAGCGGTTCGTAATAACCTGATAGTTCTGCCTGGCCAATTCAAAACTTTTCTCATAGGTTGCCAGTTTCTCATACGCTTCAGAATATCGGATGTAAGCAACATGAATGGCTGTTTTTGTCTGTTCCAGTTCCGCATCGCAGGCCAGCTTGGCCGTTGACAGCGCATTTTTGGCCAGTGTAATATTTTTCCCCGACTTATAAAGCGCCCCAATCTGGTATTTTAACGATACGCCAACAAACCAGTAGTTCAGGTTTTTGTTAATTGGCAGAACTTCCACCAGGATGGGACCGTTTAAGTAATCGGCTCCAATAACAGTAACCGAGGGGTATAAATCAGCTTTTGCCAAAGCAATCCCGTTACCAGCTATCTCCTTTTTCAATTCCCTAATTTTAATATCCTGACGGTTATCCAGTGCTTTCTTCAGGAAGTTGTTATCCGCCATAGACTGTGACCCCCAATGCTGGACCGACGAATCGGGAATGATGATTGTCTCTTCCGGCAAACCAAGGGTAATAACCAGGTGCTGATTGATAATGCTGATGTTATTTTCAATTTCAATCAGGGCGAGCTCTAAATTTTTACGTAACAGTTCGTAACGGGTAAGGTCGTTATCGAGGGCCATGCCGGCACCTAACTTTGCTTTTACCTGCCGGATGACTTCATCGGTTTGTTCGATATTCTTTTCAAAGGCGGTTTTCTGATTGTATAACTTATACAGGTCGAGATAATTACCAGCAACCAGAAAACGGATATCGACCAGATTTTTCTGGTGCGAAAGAACTTCAACCTGTGCTTCCAGCTTCGCTTTCTCAATTGTTTTTGAAATAGAGCCACCGGCAAAAACCACGTAAGATGCCTGAAGTGAAAATTCGTTTCCAAAATCAGGGATCGGGGCTTTGGTTGCATTGGTAAAGTTGCGGTCCAAAATGATCCCGTCGCCATAACAGGTTGCCGAGATCCCCAGATCGACCGAAGGCAACCGTAAATTACCGGCCACATCAACCGCAGCCTCTTTCATGGTGACAAGTGATTCCGATAGTTTCAAATTGGTACTGTTGGTTTCAGCCAGAATAAAGACAGAATCCAGTGAAATAACCTGTTTGTTTGGTAGTTGAGCAAAACAAATCCGAGTGCCACATAATAATATGGCAATCCCATATAAAATTTTCTTCATTGATCGATGATTAAAACCCGCGCAAAAGTCGAAAACTTACCCCAAGCGATTGTTTCTATTAATTCGCCATTATTTGTGAATATTTCCACAAGAGGATCATTTATGAGAATAAAATCGCAATTTTGTTTGTGAAAAAAAGAAAAGAGATGGCTGCTATAAACAATATCTTTTCCAACCCGGAATTGGATGAAGGAGACATTCAGATCTCGCTGAACAGCAATAAACTTCCCCTGAGCCATAGCCTGGCCAAAACAGGCCGATGCATTGTTTGCTATTGCCTGAGCGGGGAAGCAGAAATTGAGGTAAACCTGACCAAACACAAATTGGTGAAGTCGGAAATCATCATGCTCTTCCCGAGCCAGATTGTACAGCAAAAAAGCCTCAGCCCCGACTTTTCCGTCATGTTCTTTTCCCTGGCACAACATATCCTTCAAGAAGTTACTTTCCGGTTTCCCCCCTCCTTCCTGAGTTTCCTGCAATATCATTTTTACTACAAGGTAAGCGAAGATCTGATCAGGGAAGAGCAGGTACGTTTTTCCGAAATTCACAAGAAATTCAACGACATGAAAAGCTTCTGTCGTCGTGAGTTGATTATGAATTTGTTGCGAAACTATTTCCTGGAGATGTACGACAAGATCCGAAAAGACGACTTAATGCACGCAACGTTTAGTTACGACCGAAAAACAGAGCTTTACGAAGAGTTTACCAACCTTGTTGTCCGAAACTACAAAACCAACCGGGAAGTCCGGTTCTACGCCGACCAGCTTTGCATCTCCCCCAAGTATTTGTCCACCATTACCTCATCGATAAGTGGGTACAGTGCCAAAAAATGGATTGACGATTATGTGGTTCTGGAATTGAAAGTCCTGTTAAAATCGAGTGGCGACAGTTTCCAAAAAATTGCCGATGAATTTCATTTCAGCGATCTGGCATATCTGTCTAATTATTTTAAATCGAATACCGGTATGTCGCCCAGTGAATATCGGAACGGTTAGATTTGGGGGGATTCATTGTTGTCTGGTAAAATAGGAAATCAATAACGAATATTCGTTACTATTTACGGATGATCATCGATAAAATGGATGCTGGATGCTGGATGCTCGATACTGCCTGCCCACCGCAGGCGGGGATGCTGGATGCTGGATGCTCGATACTCGATGATCTGGATGCTCGATACTGGATGATTGAACGCAGATTACACAGATCTATGAACGCGGATGATCACAGATAATCCGGATGTTAGGTACTGGATGGTCTGGATACTGGATGCTGGATACTCACTGGATGCGGGATGGTCTGGATGCGGGATGATCTGTGACATACACTTAATGCCAGACAGAAGGTTCCACCTTTAGGAGGTCGGGGAGTTATTTGTGGACACATAAAGGGAGCCTGCGACCAATTTGTGTTAATCAGTGAAATCTGTGGTTTAATTTTTAATTCGGAATTCGTGGACAACAGATTTTAAATTACCCCTCTGCGTAACGATTGAAAGTATTTCCGTTTGAACCGGCTGAACGACGACAGGGTAATATGCAGATAAGAAGCCCTATCGCTCTCCGACAGATACGGATCGATATCCCTGAATGCCTTTGTGAAAAAGCAGTAACGTTCCTTTAATGAAAAGAGCCAGACACGAGCCCCTTCGTATTTTTGTTCCACCAGCGTACGACAGGCCAGACTTTCAAGCACATTTCCGAGCGTTGGGATGTAACCTTTCAGCATTTCGATGTTGCGGATGGTTATAAAGAGCACCTTGCTCGGGATGATGGCACATAAACCATACCTTGCCGGCTGTTTGAAAAGGTAACCACCGTAATCGGTCAGGAATTTACCCCGCCAGATAAAGCGGTTATTGCATTTTCGTCCATTGGGATTGGTGATCTCTTCCTTGACAAGTCCGTTGCATAAAAAGCCAAACCGGGTAACCGGACACCCCTCTTTCTGAAAGTAATCTCCTTTCTTTAATTCTTCGGTTTCGGTATAAGAACAAATCATTTCTGCCTCTTTATCCGACAAAGAGGTATTTTCAATCAGATAATCGTATAGTAGTTTACGCGACTCCATTGATGTTCCATTTTAAAAATGAGAAACATAAACAACTATGAGGAGGTAAATATATGCAACATTACGTAAAAAGTCAATAACGAATATTCGTAATTTTTTTCCGGGAATAATCTCCGATAAATTATATGATCGATGCAGAATAATCTGGATGTTAGATACTGCCTGCCCACCGCAGGCGGGGATACTCGATGATAGAACGCGGATGACACAGATCTCCGGACGCGGATGATCACGGATGATCTGGATGCTGCCTGCCCACCGCAGGCGGGGATACTCGATGTCCTTGTTTGAACGGTTGTCAAAGTTGTCATGGTTAACGGTCGCCCCATCGCCCAGTCGCCCTTTTTACTTTTTACTTTTCCTTTTTCCAAACACCCACCCCTGCCCCACCCAAGAGGGGAATCAATTACCTCCGGTGATTTTTAATTCGTGTAATTCGTGCAATTCGTGGACAACCAAGGGAGCCTGCGACCAATCTGTATTAATTGGTGAAATCTGTGGTTTAAATCATTCTTTTACCTCCGGTGATTTTCAATTTGTGGAATTGATGTGATGGAATTCAACCGGAAGATTCCTAAAACTTATAAG
>DAOQAB010000129.1:0-9796 GCA_035353695.1 Prolixibacteraceae bacterium | reverse complement strand
CCAATAAAAAAATCATAAATTATTCAAGTCCGGCAGTTCATGCCCCCCTTTTAGGGGGTCGGGGGGTTTATCTTTTCTTCTTAACCTGTGTTGACTTCTTCTTCGCAAACTTATCGGTATAATCCCGTTTGTCGCCATTCAGATATCTCTTTTTCACATGAAAAGCGCCTTTAAACGTTGGATCATCAATTTTCTTCTGATGGTCGATCTCCCTTAACTGCTCCTGACGTTCAGCCCGTTCTGTTTCAATAATCTCTACATCATCAGGGACCGGATGTACCGGGATTGTCATGCGGATAATCTTTTCAATATTTTTAAAGTGCCACTCTTCCGAAGGATCGAGCAGTGTAATAGCCACACCTTGGTTTCCGGCCCTGGCTGTTCGTCCAATGCGGTGAATATAATCGTCGTAGTTTACCGGAACATCGAAATTGATCACATGAGTCACTTTACTGGCGTCAATTCCCCTGGCCGAAACATCGGTCGAGATCAGGATTCTCACCTCATCATTCTTGAAAGAGTTAATCGCATTGATCCGTGCACTTTGCCCTTTGTTGGAATGAAGAATCCGCTTCTCCCCTTCCGACTTTCTTTTAATAACATGAAAAACAGACTCCGCCGTCACCTTGGTCTTGCAGAAAATAATCACCTTTTTAAACTCTTCCTCATTAAGGAGCAAGGTTTCAATCAGGTTTAATTTGGTGCGGAAATTGGGCACCCGATAAACCATCTGGTTCACCATTTCAACCGGGGTAGCCGATGGCGCCACCTCAACACGAAGCGGGAAATCGAGAAATTCAGCAGCTACACTTTCGACCTTCTCATTAAAAGTTGCCGAAAAAAGGAGGTTCTGTTTCCGCATGGGAAGAATCTCGAAGATGTTGCGCAACTGAGGCATAAAGCCCATATCGAGCATCCGGTCGGCCTCATCAATCACCAGTACTTTCACTTTTTTAAAACCAAGAACATTGTGATTGTACAAATCCATCAACCGTCCGGGAGTGGCAACCAGAATATCGATTCCGGGAGTAATCATTTCGGCATGTTTGGTCCAGCCAATTCCACCGTACACTGCGGCATGGCGGATGTTGGTAAACTGCGAAAGCTCTTCGATATCTTCACCCACCTGAATGGAGAGTTCACGGGTAGGCACAAGCACAACCACACGGGGATCCTCGCCTTCGGCTTTCACCAGATTGGTCAGAATAGGCAAAATATACGCGGCGGTTTTTCCGGTTCCGGTCTGGGCAATTCCCAGCACATCCTTTCCCGATTTAATGGCTGGTATTGCCTGCTCCTGTATGGGAGTAGGTTCCACAAAACCAATTTCATTCACGGCCTTTAATACCGACTTGGTAAGCTTTAATTCTTCGAAAGTTGACATGATAAAAATTTTGGCAAAAGTAATGAAAAGATTCCGGACGGAAGGTGTCGGAAAAAACTCGCTGAAAATTAACACAAAAAACGGGTCACATCATCGATATTCTTTCAGGATTTTTTCTATTTCAGACCGTTTTACTGAAGAGATATCACTTTTATCATAAATGAAAACCAAATAAATATTGTTCTCCTGCTTTGAAAAATATATTTCACTGTACGAAATTATCCTAACTCCTCCACTTTTACCCCGGCCTTTTGACTTAACGGATAACCGTGATTTATAAATACCATTCCCCAAATGAGTTCCTTGGACCCCATCAGCCTCTGACGTAGAAATAAAATCGGAAATTTCAGTTACAAGACTTCTGTATTTCTTAATTAAACGCCTTGCTTCCTTTTCAAATGTGGGAAGAATGATAACTTCATTCATATTTCTGACAAGAATTGTTTTGCTGATTTACCTTTTAATTTTCCCTGACGGGTTAAATCCAGCTCCTCCAATCCTTTCTTCACCATATCAACAGGATCATCATTACCGGCCTCAATTACCTTGGCATAATGAGTCGTCTTAAGATACTCCAGCATCTTTTTAGCTTCAGTCGATCGCGTATCTATTAATACTGTTGTCATAAA
The DNA here is from genome assembly GCA_035353695.1 of Prolixibacteraceae bacterium. Classification (GTDB taxonomy): domain Bacteria; phylum Bacteroidota; class Bacteroidia; order Bacteroidales; family Prolixibacteraceae; genus CAYMTR01. Next base: position 7,783 of record DAOQAB010000129.1, on the reverse strand, counting down.
AATTGCTTTTTGCAAAGATACAAAATCCGTTCAAACATTCTGATTCAAATTTTGTTACTTTGCAGGCTCAATTTTGGTTTTATGTCGAAAGGAAAAGTTTTATTGTGCATGAGCGGGGGCATCGACAGCTCGGTGGCTGCCATGTTGCTCAAGGATGAAGGATATGAAATTCATGGTCTTACTTACAGGCCTTACGATGCCATTTCACCTGCCTGCATGGAGAAACAGACCGGTTGCTGTAGCGTGGATGCCATTTTTGAAGCCAAAGCGCTGGCATACGATCTGGGCTTTGAACACTCGGTACTCGACATCCGTAAAGAGTTCGATAAAACAGTTATATCAGATTTCGTGGACGAATACCTTGCCGGACGAACCCCAAACCCATGTGTGGTTTGTAACCGGACTATCAAGTGGGGCGAAGTGCTTAAAAAAGCCGATGAACTTGGATGCGAATTCATTGCAACCGGCCATTATGCCCGGATCGGGGAAGAAAATGGCCGTTATTTTCTGATAAAAGGAAAAGACGAAAGCAAAGATCAAACCTATTTTCTCTGGCAATTGACTCAGGATGATTTGAAGCGGACTATTTTCCCGCTTGGACACCTCACCAAACCGGAAGTCAGGGAAATTGCAGCCCAAAAAGGCTATGAAAAGATTTCGAAGAAAAGGGAAAGCCAGGAAATCTGTTTCATCCCCGACAACGATTATCGCCGTTTCATCAAAGAACGGATACCCGATCTGGAACAAAAAGTCGGGCGGGGTAACTTTATCGATCTGAATGGCAAAATTCTTGGACAACACTACGGATATCCCTTCTACACCATTGGCCAGCGTAAGGGCCTTGAAATTGCCCTTGGCCGCCCGATGTATGTGGTGAAAATTGACTCCGAAACGAACACGGTAGTTCTTGGCGACCGCGAAGATCTGGATCGCAACGAATTGTGGGTTGAAAAACTGAACCTGATGAAGTACACTGAGATTAACGGGGAAATGGAAGTAATTACCAAAATCAGGTACAACAACAAAGGTACGCTCAGCCGGATATCACAACACGGGGACCGGATGAAAGTCGAATTCTATGAACCCACCTGGGCCATTACACCGGGACAATCAGCCGTATTTTTCGAAGGCAACGATATAATTGGGGGAGGCATTATTTGCAAATCGTAATCTATTCTTTTCAATCAGCATTTTCTATCTTTATCACGGATTAGCTATTGGCTACAAGCTGTTGGCCATTAGCTGTTGGCCATTAGCCATCTGCCTTAAATCATGATAGATTGAAACAACTTTTATTCATATTGCTGGGATGCATCTCTTTTTCACTTTTCGGAGCAAATACCGAAGGGAATATCTATTGGATCCAGTTGAACATCAAAGCCGGTACACCTTATTCCATCTCAAAGCCCGAGTTTTACCTTTCCACCGAAGCAATTGAAAGAAGAAAACGGCAAGGCATTAAAATCGATTCAACCGATCTGCCGGTTAATCCAGTCTTGGTCGATTCTCTTCATTCATTGGGTTTTACTATCAAACACACCAGCCGGTGGATGAATGGGGTAATTGCTTCCCTGCCATACGCCATCGACATCAATTCCATAAAGTTGCCATCGTTTGTCAAATCAGTGGAAGTAAGGAAGAACTCCACACTAAAAAGCTCCTCCATCAAACTCAACGAAACCGACTCACTGACCGAAAGTTATTACGGCAGCTCCGATAATCAGATCACGATGCTTAACGGGCAACTTCTTCATAACTATTCCAAAGGGAAAGGCGTAAAAATTGCCGTGATTGATGCCGGGTTCTTAAATGTCGATTCTCTTGAAGTTTTTAACCCAATAGTTGCACGAAATGGCATCCTGGGAACCTGTGATTTTGTAAACCCAGGTGGCGATGTCTATAAAGAACACCATCATGGTACGAATGTGTTATCCATCATTGCAGCCAATCAGCCCGGGAAACTAGTTGGCACAGCCCCCGAAGCCAGTTATTGGTTGCTCCGTTCAGAGGATGCCGATAACGAATATCCGTTAGAAGAAGATTACTGGATTATTGCCGCCGAATTTGCCGACCGTGTTGGATGTTCGGTCATTAACTCTTCACTGGGATACACCGTCTTCGACGATAGTACATTTGATCACAACTACGAGGAATTTACCGGGGACAGCCTGCGGATTTCCAAAGCAGCCAACATAGCTGTAAAAAAAGGGATCGTTGTGGTTTGCAGCGCCGGTAATGATGGAAACAAGACCTGGCATTATCTTTCAGCGCCTGCCGAAGCGCGTGATGTTCTGTGTGTCGCTGCTGTGGATGGGCAGGGAAACTACGCACCCTTCTCATCGTATGGTTTTGGTAACGCTGAAGTTCCCAAACCCGATATTGCGGCAAAAGGATCAGGCACAGCCATTATCAACTCTTCCGGTTTCTATTCTTCCGGTAGCGGAACCTCTTTCAGCGCTCCGGTGATTTCTGGTTTAGCAGCTTGTCTGGTAGGAATATACCCCGATTCATCAGCCACGTCCATCATCCGGATGATCAGGGAAGCAGGAAACCTCTACCCCGAACATAACGACTCGCTGGGTTATGGACTTCCCAATTTCGAAAAATTGGTTGGACAAAAAACAGGTAGCAAACCAATTTCAACCGAAAATGTTCAGTTGAAAATTTATCCAAACCCGTGCACCGATCAAATCATCGTTACCGGAAACACCGGAATAGAAAAGGTATCTATCTTTTCCTGCGATGGTCGACTCCTTATTTCCACAGAAAATAAAAGCCGGGTAATCCCTGTAAAAGAACTACCACAAGGAGTATACATCGTCAAAATCAGGAACAAAACGAAGGAACAAACATTTAAACTCATCAAAAAATAATATGGAAGGCCAGTTGTCGCTAACAGAACTCAATTCTCTGATCAGGGAGACGCTTCAGGTGACATTCCCCGAACAGATATGGGTTGTGGCCGAAATCAGTGAACTGAAAGTGAACCGCAATGGCCATTGCTACCTTGAACTGGTCGAGAAAGAGAACGAAGAAATAACCGCTCGTGCCCGTGCCACCATTTGGTCGTGGCAGTTTCGTTTCATCCAGCCTTACTTTGAAACCACTACCGGACAAGCATTAACAGCCGGCATACGGGTTCTGGTTTCGGTATCGGTCGAATTCCACGAAGTGTATGGATATAGTCTAAACATCAAGGATATTGATCCATCGTACACACTGGGAGACATGGCCCGGAAGCGAACGGAAATTATCAGACGGCTAACCGACGAAGGGATCATCGATATGAATAAAGAGATCCCCTTTCCGGATGTCCCGTTGCGAATTGCGGTAATCTCCTCCCCCACAGCAGCTGGTTACGAAGATTTTATGAATCAACTGGACAACAATCAGTCGGGTTACTGCTTCTACACCAAACTATTCCCCGCCACCATGCAGGGCAATGATTCCGCAAATTCCATCATGTCGGCACTCGATTTCATCTATGAGTTTGAAGATCTTTTCGATATCGTAGTAATCATCCGCGGAGGAGGTTCACAGCTCGACCTTGCCTGTTTCGACGATTACAACCTTGCCTCACACATCGCACAGTTTCCATTGCCGGTATTGACAGGCATCGGGCACGAAAAAGATGACACCATAACCGACCAGGTAGCCCATACCCGCTTAAAAACGCCAACTGCCGTCGCAGAATTTTTAATTGGCAAATACGATGAAGCTGCTTCTGAAATCGAAGAACTTGAATCGGCTTTTTTCGGTTATGTGAATGAAAAACTGAACGAAGAAAAACAACGGATCAACCATGCTGCACGGTTACTGAAACCGTTGGTCAGCTCAACCATGGAAAAAAACCGGAAGCAATTGAGTTTGCTCCATGCCGAAACCAAATCACTGGCTCGGGAAGAGATGCAACAACAACAATTCAGACTGACACAAATGACCGATCTTTTGAAATCGGGGTGCCACTCGTTGTTCCGGATCAAAAACAAGGAGTTTCGTTCCACCGCACAAAATGCAAACTACAAAATTAAATCGGAGTTTAACAGTGAAATTCAAAAGCTCTCTTCATCCCAAAACCGGCTACAGATAAGCACCAGACAACTGATCGACAAGCAGAAAGACCAGCTCAGGCTGTACGATAAAACCCGTCAATTGGTCGATCCGAAGTCCATTCTCGACCGTGGATTCAGCATTACCCTCAAAAATGGGAAAGCGGTAAAAGACAGCGATGAACTTGAAGAAGGAGAACAAATGGAAACGATTTTCGCTCATGGAAAAACCAAATCCATTGTAAAAAACCAATCGTAATCTGACGTTCTACACAGATAATAAACAAGAAAAAACAAAGAATATGACACAAAAGAAACAACAAACCTATCGCGAAGCAATCAGTGAGATTGAAGAGATTCTCACCAGCATTGAAAATGATGAGCTCGAAGTGGACGATCTGGTTGATAAAGTAAAGAAAGTCACCGAACTTCTGAAATTCTGTAAAGACAAACTTTACAAAACCCAGGAAGAGGTCGAAAAGGCATTGAAAGAGATGGAAGGATCGTGATATGAAAAAGCCGGATCGTTTCACGAAGAAACAACCCGGCATATATCATGATCACAACCATCGGTCTAATCGTTTTCTGAGAGGAATCGCTCGGCATCAATAGCGGCCATACAACCGGAACCAGCGGCCGTAATAGCCTGTTTGTAACGTGGATCCTGCACATCACCACAGGCAAAAACCCCGGGCACATTGGTTTTCGAAGTTCCGGGAATAGTTTTAATGTAACCTACTTCATCCAAATCGAGGTAACCTTTGAAAATTTCGGAGTTCGGTGTATGTCCAATTGCCAGGAAGAACCCGTCGATCTTGATTTTCACAATCTCTTCGTTGGCTTCACCCTTATTTTTGTATAATTCGGCACCTTCAACCACGCCATCTCCCAAAAGGCCTTTGGTCTGATGTTTCCACAATACTTCGATATTCGGCGTTTTCAACACTCTCTCCTGCATCACTTTTGAAGCACGCAGCTCATCACGGCGTACAATCAGGTACACTTTATTGCACAATCCAGAAAGATAAACAGCCTCTTCGGCAGCCGTATCACCGCCTCCGACCACTGCCACATCCTTCTTGCGATAGAAAAAGCCATCGCAGGTAGCACAGGCCGACACACCTCCTCCGGCATATTTTTGCTCATCAGGAAGTCCCAGGTACTTTGCAGTTGCCCCAGTGGCAATAATGAGTACTTCGGCCTCAACAAGCTTTGATCCGTCGATGGTTACTTTAAACGGACGCGATGAAAGATCGGTCGCAGTAGCAATTCCCCAACGGATATCGGTTCCAAAACGGGCAGCCTGTTTTTTCAGGTCTTCCATCAGCTCAGGGCCGGTAATTCCTTCGGGATAACCGGGAAAATTCTCAACTTCGGTAGTGGTGGTCAACTGTCCCCCGGGTTGCAAACCTTCATACATCACCGGATTGAGATTGGCACGGGCGGTATAAATTGCCGCCGTATAACCAGCCGGTCCTGAGCCAATAATCAGACATTTTACCTTTTCAGCCTCACCACCGGCCATTTGAGGTTTCGGTGATGCGGATAAATTCATGGTTTCGAACATAGTCGTATTTTTTTACAATTTTTACGGTTTAACTTTTCCAAAATTAACAGATAAAATAACAGTTGAAAGTGAGAATTGTTACAAAAATCATTCCCGATGCTAAATACCGGATATTAGATTTAAAATGCAAAATACTGAATATAAAAAAGTTATCAAACATCGAATTTCCAATATCCATCATCAAATTTTGGATTTTGGAATTTGTTATTTGTTATTTAAGTTTAGTATGTTATTTTTGCACCGCATAAATTTAAAGTTCGGGGTGTGGCGCAGTCTGGTAGCGTACGCGTCTGGGGGGCGTGGGGTCGCAAGTTCAAATCTTGTCACCCCGACTTAAAAATCAAAGAGTTAGCAAATTTTGCTAACTCTTTTTTAATTTTTGGTAAAACATAGGTAAAACAAAATATTCTTCTTTTTGCCTGACCTTAGCAATTAGGAAACAGCCACTAACGCATGTTGGTCGGTAGAATACTTCGATTTTCTTTCGTTTTCGAAGAAAGCATACACATGAGCAGATACTCCGGCACCGAAAGGAAGAAGAATATTGGCTGCCTGAGATGCCCGGGTTACTGCAGTTCCCGAAAGAACAGCGATCTCGCCTTCACACATGGCCAAAATCCTTAACTTGTCGGTTGCAGCTGCAATACCTGTACCTGAGTTGTTAACCCATGTTAGTTTTATACCACCAGGAACAGCTGCATCATCTTCGATGACCAGGTTTGTTACCAATGGAAGATCGCCAACAGAGAACTTCAGTGCGTTGAAATCAGCAATTTCACCTGTTTCATCAAAAGCCGGAAGATTCGTTTTGGTAAACAGGTTGAAACCTGACATCTTCACTGCTTTTCTGTCCCAAATGGGCTTGATGATTGTATCCAACACCGATTTTGCAAGTGCAACACATGCACCAAATTTAGCCCGCTGATTTACCTGGCCTTCGGTTTGAGCATCATTGTAATGATCGGCTTTTACGCGAAGATAGTTGATCCCTTTCCAGGAACCCCCAACTACATTCCCGGCGGTACCCGAAACACCGCCCAGAATTCCTTGATTAATTATTCCCATGACTTTTAAAAATTAGAGGTTAATAAATATTTGAATTGATTGATTTGATAAGGTCCAACCGAATTTGGTATGACTTTGGTATAGCTTTGGTATTACCTAAACTGTTCCCGTTTTTTTATCCCATTTTCGTTTTAACCATGCCACTAAAAAGGCAGAGAGCAAGCCACTGAGCAGACTAATCAGGGCTTCTACGGAGTCGATCACAGTTCCAGGAACTTCCGAAGCTGTTTTTACTGTATCCGGGAGAGCTGCTGAAACCCCAAGACTGGATAATGATCCAATTAAAAAATTGCCAATGTTCTTCATATTGTAAGAATTTGATTCAACAAATTTTACAATGAGAAAATGGCAATCGAAAGTGTTTGCACCGAGCGAGTAGTCTTATTCAATAAAAAGATAAATTATTCATTAAAATACTAAAAGCCAACAAGAAGCTATTCCCACCATAAATAGATAGAGGGATAAATTAAACCGATAAACACCCAAAATTGAACGAGGACGGGGAGGTCAAGATTTTTTGGAAAAATACTACCCGGAGGGTGGAGATTTTTTCAAAAACCCGGAGGGCTTGACCTTGACGCCCCCGGACGAGGAAATACCTTTTTTATCGGTTTTAATTTATACCTGTTCGCATACAAACTTTCTTTTTTTGGGAAATGATTGAAAGTTGTTGCGAGAAGTGGTGCTGTTTTGGGGGGTGGGCCTGGCTTGAATGGTTGTTACGGGCGTGCAAGGGCCGAGGAACGAGGCTCTTGTTCCCATACCACCAGTACAATCTGCTGTGAAGGCTCTAAACGAGGATGCGAAACGAAATGGAACGCAAAGCAGCGGAGTCCGTCGAGTGATGCGAGACGGACGAAGCGGATTGTAGTGAAATGAAGTGAAGCAGCAGAGTTGGTGCCTGGTGTTGGAATAATGTGCGATTGATCGCATCCGGGACAAGGGCCGAGGAACGAGGCTCTTGTCCTTATACTACCGAAACAATCTGATGCGAAGGCTCTAAACGAGGATGCGAAACGGAATGGAACGGAAAGCAGCGGAGTCCGGCGAGTGATGCGAGACGGACGAAGCGGATTGTAGTGAAATGAAGTGAAGCAGCAGA
>DAOQAB010000128.1:0-10263 GCA_035353695.1 Prolixibacteraceae bacterium | reverse complement strand
TAAAACATTTCATTAAATCTATCTGTATGTAAAAATATTAAAAGTCTGGTGAAGTAAAAAATCGAAATCAGGGGATTCTGCTTATTAAAAGACATTTTACAATTTACTCAGTACTTTGAGTGATTTTACTCAAAGTACTGAGTAAATTGTAAGAAATCACAAAACAGGGAAAATATCAATCGGATAAAGTTTTATTGGTTGGCGATGCGGGTTTGCCGGTTGGAGAGTTTCTCAAAATCAATCCAGTAACTTTATTTGAATAAAAAAGCCTGACTGCAACGCAATCAGGCTCAATCTATTTTAGCATACAAAGTTAAATCAAAACTTCGCCAGTCATCTCTTTGGGAACTTCAATGCCCATAATGGCAAGAAGAGTTGGTGCAATATCGGCCAGCACTCCATTCTTGATGGGTGCATTCTTCCGATTGGTTACCCAAATACAGGGTACCGGGTTGAGCGAATGCGCCGTATTGGGGCTTCCGTCTTCGTTAATGGCATTGTCGGCATTCCCATGGTCTGCAATAATCAGCACGTCGTAACCACCCTCTTTGGCAGCAGTCACCACATCTTTCACGCACTCATCGATGGTTACAACAGCCTTGTAGATTGCCTCATACACACCGGTATGGCCAACCATGTCGCCATTGGCAAAATTGAGACAAACAAAATCGGCCGTCTGGTTTTTCAATTCCGGAACAATGGCATCGCGGACATCGAAAGCGCTCATCTCCGGCTTCAAATCGTAGGTTGCAACCTTAGGCGAAGGACAGAGAATCCTTTTTTCTCCGGGGAACTCCAGTTCACGGCCACCCGAAAAGAAAAAGGTTACGTGTGCATATTTTTCGGTTTCGGCTATACGGATTTGTTTCAACCCGTTGTTCGAAATCACCTCCCCGATGGTATTGGTTACCTTATCTTTTTCAAAGATTACATTGATCCCTTTGAAATCGGCTTTGTATTCGGTCATGGTGTACCACTCCAAATCCTGGGTTTCCATTCCAAAATCAGGCAGATCCTGCTGTGTAAAAGCAATGGTTGCCTGGCGCAGACGGTCAGTACGGAAGTTGAAACAAATTACCACATCTCCCCCTTCGAAGGTTGCCAACGGATTTCCGCTTTCGTCGGTCATCACGATTGGTTTCATGAATTCGTCGGTAATATCCTGGTTGTAGAATTTCTGAACGGTAGCCAAAAGATCGGTTGACTTTTCGCCAACACCATCGAGCCACAAATCGTAAGCAAGTTTCATGCGGTCCCAGTTTTTGTCGCGGTCCATTCCATAGTAACGGCCTATCAGCGAAGCAAAACAGCCATTGGTACCTTTCAGCGCTTCCAGATCGTTTTTGATGAAATCATAACCAGAACGGGGATCGGTATCGCGTCCATCGGTCAAACCGTGAACGAACACTTTTTCCAGGCCCATATCGGTAGCAATCTGGCAAAGAGCAACCATGTGCGAGCTAAGGGCATGAACACCGCCGGGGCCAATCAGCCCAACGAGATGAACCTGCTTGTTATTTTCTTTGGCATATTCGTAAGCCTTCACAATTTGAGGGTGTTTCCAAAGCGATTTATCCCGAATGGCACGTGTAATCTTAACCATATCCTGATATAAAACCCGGCCAGCCCCCAGGTTCAGGTGGCCTACTTCGGAATTACCCATTTGGCCGTCGGGCAAACCAACGTATTCGCCACAGGCCATTAATTGAGAATGAGGATATTCCTTCATCAACGAGTCGATGAAAGGCGTGGGTGCTGTAGCCACAACATCCGCTTTGTCGCCTTTGCCCACTCCCCAACCGTCGAGGATCATCAACAAGGCTTTTCTATTTTCTGCCATATATGTTTTGTTTTTATTTTATGAATTAATAAGTTTCGCAAAAATATGAGTTTTAATACAACAACAAAAGCCATCAGCGGGATTTCGGGAATAGTTAATCAATACTTAAATCGCAAACAAGTGGCTACTAAAATGAATAAAAAAATCTGATCAAAATTCTCAACATTTTTTTCAGAAAAGGTGTATGTAATTAAAAGTTTTGTATTTTGCCCACATAAAACCGGAACAAATCCCGGATGAATTGGAGAGTGATTTTCGATCAAAATTGATTGAATCTTAATTAGAAACTAACTTTTAAATTTGAAAAAATGAGCGATGGTAAACCAAGAGTGATAAAAGACTACGATAAGTTGCCTCTTGAAATCCAGGAACAGATCAAGCTTGAATATCCCTATGGATTTAGTGACAACTTAATCCGCTTTACGAACAAAGATGGACTTATTGTGAGTGCATTACCATTCGAAACCGAAGACAAATATTATATGGTCAGAATGACCGTAGGAGAAGCTATTAAAATTGTTGAAGACGACGACGATTTTGATGACGATGGGATCCTCAAAGAGGGCATTAAAGAGGAGTATGAAAATAAGTATGGCGAAGAAATGGAAGGCATGGAAGAAGTTGCCGATGACAGCGATTTCGACGATGATGACTACGGCGACGACGACCTCGGAGAAGAAGATGATGATGACGAAGAAGATGATGGCAGCATAGAAGAGTAATCCCGAAAACATTCGGGATTTTTTTATTGGCATATCAGAATTTCATCTAAAACAAAAATCGCATGTTAGCTTCTCTTTTTCAAACAATAGGGCTACAAAAAAGGAGACTCTTTTTCGTTTTCCTTTTGATCCTCGTTTCCTTCAACCCACTATTTGCAGAAAAAAACACGTCCAATACAGCCGACCCGCAGGGTGAAAACGAACCAGTTGTCAGGATGATGACAAAATCCGATTTCATCGCGAATATCATGGATTTCGAAAAAAACACAACCCAGTGGGTTTATAAAGGAAAACTCCCGTGCATCATCGACTTTTATGCCGACTGGTGTGGCCCATGCCGCATTGCCTCTCCTATCCTGGAAGAAATTGCCATGGAATACAAAGGAAAGATCGACGTCTACAAAGTGAATATTGACAAAGAAAGGGAGCTGGCCCAAATTTTTGGCATTTCGGGGATTCCGGCATTCCTTTATTGCCCCATGGAGGGAAAACCATCCATGACATCGGGGGTGGCAAAGGATAAAGAACAAATAAAACAGGCGTTCAGGGAATACATCGAAAAACTGCTCCTGAAAACGGGGACAAAATAAATACCCCAAACACCTTCACTCTCACATCGCATTCAAAATCATTTATTTCATCGTGGTTTGCATTAACAAATCAGGATGATTACTTTTAAGCCGTTTTTTGCAATCGCAATTCAAAAAGGGAAACTGCCAATCAAAGAAGATGGCGAGCGGCCATTATCTGAAAACCGATTGGTTTTAAATGGGAACAGAAAAAATATCGACGATGAAGAAACTTGAAAAGTGGTCGTGGGGTTATGCTATCTGCAAAAGTTATTTCTATTTATTTTTCAGGGTATTGTACCGGAATTATTCAGTTCGTGGTCTAGAAAACATACCAAAAAACAAACCGTTAATTTTTGCCTCAAACCATCAAAATGCACTCATGGACCCGCTGGCCATTCTTTTTGCAATGCCCGGGCAACCTGTTTTTTTGGCACGGGCCGACATTTTCAAGAATAAATTCATTGCCAGCATCCTCTATTTCTACAAATTAATGCCGGTTTTCCGGATCCGGGACGGAAAAGAATCACTGGCAAACAACCAGGAGACTTTCGATGAAAGCATCACGGTTTTAACCAGCAATAAGAAATTGTGCCTTTTCCCCGAAGCGGCGCATAATGGGATGAAAAGCATGTTACCCCATAAAAAAGCCATTCCCAGGATTGCTTTCATGGTCGGGGAAAAAACAAATTTTGAAATCGATCTCTCGGTTGTTCCGGTAGGTATCTACTATAGCCATTATTACAACTTCAGGAGCGATCTGGTTGTACAGTTTGGAAAGCCAATCGCGATGAAAGAATATTTCGATCTGTACCGCACTGAAGGGGAAATTAAAGCAACCCAGGCGCTAAAAGATGATCTCTACGACAAGATTTCGGAAATATGTGTCAATGTGCCCGATCAGAATGATTATGCCATTTATGAGCAAGGCTTTGAAATGTACCGGGAAAAAGTCTGCAAAAAACTGAACTTGCCACTAAAACCCGTAAATATTGTCAAAGCAGAACAAGCCATTGTGCAAAAGCTGAAACGGTACCTCGACAATCATCTTCCTGAAAAAGAAGAACTCTTGAAATCCGCTTTACGGTACAAACAACTAAAAACAAAGCTGAATCTCACGGAGAACAGCATCAGCAAGAAAGAGATTAAATGGGCTAACATCATCCTTTCTCTTCTGTTATTTATGATATTGCTGCCATTCTCCCTGTTTGGAGGAATCATTCATGGCTGGCTCTTTTATCTGTCGAATATTGCAACCCGGAAAATGGCGAAAGATCCACAGTTCTACAGCAGCCTTGCCGTAGGTTTCGATATTGTTACCTTTACCCTTTGGGCGATCATTTTACTGGTTCTTTTGGCCGTTACACTGAAAAGCTGGCTGTTGTCGCTGGTACTGGTTGTGGTATCGCTCCCCTGTGGGATTATTGCGTGGGAGATGCTCCAGCTCATTTCGAGGATGTTCAACCGGATTAAATTTGCCAACCTGAAAAAAGCGGGCGACAAAAACCTGAAACAAATTCTTGAAACCAGAAACTATCTGAATGAAAAGTTCAGCGAAGCATTAAATTGAATCCATGGGAATTATTGCACTTTTATTGATTGCCATCAGCTTATCGTTCGACTCCTTTGCCGTGTCGGTTTGCAGTGGTTTGTCGCTATGTCGAAAGCATTTACATCTGTCGGATGCACTTAAAATCAGCCTGACACTGGCCGTCTTTCAGGCTCTGATGCCAGCGCTGGGATGGTTCCTCGGATCAACCGTTAAAGATTATATCCAGCAGGCCGACCACTGGATTGCCTTTGGGCTCCTCACCTTTCTGGGAATACGGATGATTTTTGAAGGGCGTGTCCCGGTGAAAGATAAAAAAATCAAGAACCCCACCAAATGGAGTGTTTTGATCCCCATGGCCATCGCAACCAGTATTGATGCTCTGGCTGTTGGAATCAGTTTCACTTTCTTTTACGAAAAAATCGTGCTTCCCTGTTTATTGATCGGTTTGGTAACCCTCGGGATATCACTCTCCGGAATTTATATGGGTAAAAACATCGGCTCAAAATTAGCCGGAAAAGCCGAAATTGCCGGGGGAATTATCCTGATTGCGATAGGTTTGAAAATACTGATTGAGCACCTGATGGGATCATAAACCCATTTCTGCAAAAAAAAACTTATTGAAGGAAAGAGTTCTTGTAACGGATCATAAATTTTGACCCGGCTCCTGGTCTCGATTGGAAATCAAATTCAGCGCCCAAGGCCCGTGTTATTCCTTTTACTACGGATAGTCCCAAGCCAGCGCCGCTATGTTCCCGTTTGAAAGAACCATCACCCTGCACAAACGGCTCAAAAATACGGATCTGATCCTTCCCGGGAATTCCAATCCCGGTATCGGAAACATAAAATACCACACCATTCGTTTCTATTGCCGCGCCAATCTCGATACTTCCCTCTTCGGTAAATTTAAACGCGTTATCGATCAAACGAATAAGTGCTTTTCGTAAATAGAAATCATCGGTTTTAACCACCAGATCAGCATTCTCGATATTTGTTTTGATCAGGTTCAGGTGTTTCTGGTTGTATTTTATTACAACTCCATTCAAATCATAATAAAGGCTTTCCAGAATGTTGTTCACTTTACATGATTGGGACGAGACCGTTAGTTGCCCCGATTTCAGTAAAGAAAGATCAAAAATATCATCAAGGGTCGACAATAAACTCATGGTATTGCTGGCAATCAGCTCCTGAAACTCTCTCTTCCGTTCCGGAGGAATTCCTTCATCGGTCATCATCTCGGTGAAACCAATAATCGAATTTAGCGGAGTCCTTATTTCATGGGAAATGTTGGCTAAAAACTCCGATTTCAATTGGTTATTCGACTCAAGTGCCCTCAGCGACTCCCGCAGTTTGGATTCAATAATTTTTCGCTGCCCAACTTCGTCATTCAAATTATGGTTCAAATGCTGCAGCTTTTTAATACTGGTCTCGACATCCTGCTTCAATTCTTCATTGATCGTTTTGAGCTTAATCAGGGCCGCGATCGAGTTCTCACGCACCCGACGGAAAGAAGAATAGAAAGGCAGAATCAGAAAACAACCAACCAGAACGGTAATGAAGGGTTCTTTCCAAAGAGGAGCACCTTGGGATAGCGTCAGCAAAATATATTCAGAGATGATCAGAAAAAAAGCAAACAACAACCTCTTAAAGGGAATAATAACGGCAAAAGAGATGACGCACAAAACGGAATAGAAGGTCAGCAAATTCAACATGGAAGTGGTATCGAGCGCACAAATGGCTGTTGCCCAAAGAAGCAATAAAAAAGGATAAACAGTAAAACAGACCTCTTTCAGCCGGATAATCAAGATGGTTCCTTTTCTCCGTTCCTTCGAGGAAAAAAACAGGCAGGATGCCGAACTCAGCAGGATGATCAAATCGGCAATAAAATAGAACTTTCGCAAAGACGCATCGAAAAGAAACCCATCGAGCACAAGCATGATTGCGATAAAAATGAACGTAATAAGCGCAAAAAACTCAAGCCGTTTCTCTTCTGCCTTCTTCAGATATTGTTTTAACTGGTTATCTTCCTGATCGGTCAAAACAACTTCATCAAAACCAAAATTCTCTTTTAAAAAATTCTTATCCATGGTTCGCTGAAACAATAATGTCCGATTGACCTGCCAAATCCCCAAAAGTTACTCTAATACCAGAACCAACGCTACTCGTTGCTGATCAGCATCAGTTTACTGAGATATTTTCCAATAATATCGAATTCAAGATTCACCACCGACCCCGGTCGGAATGTATGGAAATTGGTCATTTGGTAGGTATACGGAATAATGGCCACCTGAAAACTGTTGGTTTTGGAATTCACCACAGTTAAACTAACCCCGTTTACGGTAACCGAACCCTTTTCAACCGTCATGTAACCCTGACGGGCTTTCTCCTTGTCAAAATCGTATTCAAACGTAAAATACCAGCTTCCATCGGCTTCTTCAACCTTAATACAAGTAGCTGTCTGATCAACATGGCCCTGTACAATATGCCCGTCGAGGCGGCCATTCATCATCATGCTGCGCTCAAGGTTCACTTCGCTTCCTACTTCCAGCAACCCCAGATTCGATTTGAGAAGGGTTTCTTTGATGGCCGTAACCTTATAACACTTTTTCAATTGGTCGACTTCAACAACCGTTAAGCACACCCCATTGTGCGACATGCTCTGATCGATTTTCAATTCATCGACAAAAGAACACGTTAATGTGAAGTGGACATTGTCCTGATCCTTCTCAATTGCAACTACTTTCCCCGACTCCTCAACTATTCCTGAAAACATACCCGATGATTTTTAATTTCATGCTAATGTAAAAAAAGTTTTTCTAACCATTTATACATGGCTCGCATGAACAAAATTGTTAATTTTTCATTTACCTATTTTTGATGTAATTTTCCACAGCCGGAGAGAACCAATAACAAGAATGGTTGTTTATTGCAGATTCGCCTTCGGAATAACCAGATAAAAGAATTCCATTATACGACTTTATTATATTTTTAAAATTTACCAGAATGAAACGAATAAAAGTTTTCACATTAATGATTATTGCACTAACTACCATTGCTTTTTCCTCCTGTAAAACAGAAGTGAAGAATCAAGCGATTGACCGTGCAGACATGGATTTAAAAGCAAATCCGGCTGCCGATTTTGACCAGTATGCCAACGGAGGTTGGAAAGTGAACAATCCGCTGCCTGCCGATAAAAGCCGTTTCGGGACTTTCGACAAGCTTCGCGACACCGCCGAGAAACAACTTCAGGCTCTTTTCAGCAAAATTACCTCCGAAAAACAGGAGCCCGGAAGCCTGGGGCAAAAAATTGCCGACATGTACAACCTGGGAATGGACACCGTAACCATCGAGAAACAGGGAGCCGAGCCACTGAAACCCTACCTCGCCGAAGTTGCCGCGCTGAAAACCATGCCGGAAGTTCAGAACTACATTGCGACATACCATGCTGCGGGAAATGGACCGCTGTTCGGTTTTTATGGTTCGTCCGACGATAAAAACAGCAATTGGGTAATTGCACAGCTCAGCCAGGGTGGCCTTGGCCTTTCAGACCGCGATTACTATACCAATGAAGATCCTCATTCGGCCAATATCCGCGAAGAATACGTAAAACACATCACCAAAATGTTCACGCTGATTGGCAACGATGAAGCGCTTGCCGCATCCAAAGCAACCAACGTGATGGCGCTCGAAACCCGGCTGGCAAAAGCATCATTAACCCGGCTGGAACAACGAGATCCGGTAAAGACCTACAACAAAAAAGATTTGAAAGGATTGATTGAACTCGCTCCCAATTTCGACTGGAACCTGTTTTTCAACAAGGTATCGTTACCCAATCAGAACGAAATCAATGTAGGGATGCCCGAATTCTTTAAGGAAGTCAGCAAAATGATGGCCGATGTACCGGTCGATGACTGGAAAATCTACCTCGAATGGAACCTCATCAACGCTTCGGCACCCTACCTCTCTTCGGCCTTTGTGAACCAGAACTTCCATTTCTACGGGAAAGTGATGAGCGGGCAGGAAAAGATCCGCGACCGCTGGAAACGGGTACAGGGAACCGTCAGCAATGCCTTGAGTGAAGCCATTGGCCAGTTATATGTTGCCGAATATTTTCCACCCGAAGCCAAAGTGCGCATGGTGAAACTGGTCGAGAACCTCCGTATTGCATTAGGGCAACGTATCGATCAGCTTGCCTGGATGAGCGACGAAACCAAGAAAAAAGCGCACGAAAAACTGGCAACTATCAATGTGAAAATCGGATATCCCGACAAATGGCGCGACTATTCCGGGCTTGAAATAAAGAAAGACACCTATCTCGATAATGTTTTCCGTTCATGGAAATTTGAGGCAGCTTACAACTACGGAAAAATCAACAAACCGGTTGACCGTTCCGAATGGTTCATGCCACCACAAATGGTAAATGCCTATTACAATCCATCGATGAACGAAATTGTATTCCCGGCAGCCATCCTGCAGCCACCTTTCTTCTATCTGAATTCCGACGATGCGGTGAACTATGGTGCGATCGGAGTCGTCATTGGGCATGAAATTACCCACGGTTTCGACGATCAGGGAAGGAAATACGACAAAGAAGGCAACCTGAACGACTGGTGGACCGAAGACGACAGCAAACGCTTTGAAGAGAGGACCAAAATCCTTGCAAAACAATACGACCAGTTTGTTGTGCTCGACACGGTACATGCCGATGGTAACCTGACCCTTGGTGAAAACATTGCCGATCTGGGCGGACTGAACATTGCCTATCAGGCATACCATTTAGCCAGCAAAGAGACCGAACCAATCGACGGTTTTACCCCCGATCAACGTTTCTATCTGGCTTATGCACACCTTTGGGCCAGCAATGTACGCGATAAAGAGATTCTCCGATTAACCAAGGAGGATGTCCATTCACTGGGCCGTTTCAGGGTGCTGGGGCCTCTGCGCAACCTGCCTGCATTCTACAAGGCTTTCAACATCAAGGAAGGCGACTACATGTACCTGCCTGAAAACGAACGCGCAGTTATTTGGTAAACCATCAATGAAACATTTACAATAAAAAAAGGGTCTCTCTCGGAGTCCCTTTTTTTATGCACTTCTTCCAACCGGAAGGTTATTTTGTGGCGCTGTTGTCGGTTTTTGTGCTGCTTGTGCCACCACTATTCACTTCGTATCCCCAGTCGCCAAGTACACGCGGGTTATCGCGGTAGATGCCCAGCAACAGGTCGCGGCTGGCCCGAACCGACTCCTTGATGGGTGCCAGTAACAGGTCGCGCTGCTTGTTGAGCTTTTCGGACTGGCGTTTCAGCTCTTCAGCCTGTTCCTGATAGCCTAATGCCGTTGCCACCGATGGGCCATTATCGTCCCATTTGTTCGACTGCATCGAATTGAGGGGCGACGAAGCGCCCAATTCCTGATGCTTTTTATACACACTGTTGGCCAGGTTTAACAAATCGCCCGGCGAAGAAGGGATTACCACCCTGTAATTTGAATTTGCCATATCAACCTCCTTTTTTAAGTAATTATTTGGTAAAAACATAGTTTTCAAACAACAAATCGGGGATATTCTCCAGGTTATTCAGCTCC
>DAOQAB010000127.1:0-10279 GCA_035353695.1 Prolixibacteraceae bacterium | reverse complement strand
TTAAAAAGTTCGGCCGTATGTTTTCCGGGAGTTAATCCGGAAGCCAGCTGATAGGTTTTCTTCTGCATTTCGGTATGAATTTTAGAAACCACCTGATTGTCGACAATCACGTTGTAATAATTGGCTGTATCCAAATCCTGTAAGATTGCCGAGACCGACGTGCCTTCAAACTGAATCGTCACCGAAGTACCCGGCCATGAAAGTTCTGCTGCATCGGGACGATAGTTAATCCGGCCTTCGTAAGAGATATTGGGATCGTTGAAAGAGACCAATGTTGTTTTTGCATTTCCAGCAAAGACAAAGAATAAGATAAAAAATAGCAAACTAAACCTTTTCATATCGCTGATTTATAGTTAACCGATTAATTCAATCGAAAAAGAGAAGCCTTGATTAAGACTTCCCTTAAAACGAATTGTCAAACAAGCCAAATTTAGCGATTATCGGACAGGAAAAGTTGAATGGGAATAAAAAATCGGAGGTTGTTATTTTTCCTCCGATCACTTTCGTTTAATTGTTTATACAGCTAACATGAAGCAGCCAGATAGCGCTAAGCTTATCATTTTCAAACAGGAGCCTGACACCTCCATAATAATGTTTCTTTCCGGCAACAGGATTATACTCTTCTTCAACCACATCGGGCGTCACATAAACGAGCAGGGTAGGACGCTGAAGGAATGGTATTCCAAGCAATTTCTTTACTTCCTCCTTCGTCATTCCCGACATCAGGTTAAAATGCTTGGTTTTAAAATCGCTTGTATAATAGTAACTGGTTTTGCACGGATCGATTTCATCCACAATTACACCTGTGCTGTACTGTGTCCGCGACAGGCTGGTTCCGCTTAACGGGTCAACCCCTTTGTCTTCTTTTGCAATAACCGAGGCTGATTCAACATCGGGGATCAAATTGTCGATGGGTATAATCCCAATCTTGGTCGTAGCAGGAAGAAGCTTTTTCAAATATTCATCGAGACCTGTTGTGGTATAAATGGAGTTGATCTGCTGTATTGGTTCACTCAAATCGGTCAGAGACTCTGCTTTTCGTGTAAGAATGACTTCACTGGGCACCCATGAATCAGTGGCATAATTTTTAATCAGCCACTTCATTTCGTTATTGTTCAAAATGATCAGCTTCACATTTCCTTTGTTGTCGCTGTAGCAACTCTGATAAGAACAAATGGCACCGTCGGCTGTGAGTAAACCGTTTATCGGACAGGCGTAATCGTTCTCCCCTCCTTCTACACGATTACCAAACATGGCATAACCATCGAAGCCACCACTGATTTTTGTGCCGTCGATGTAAACTTTGACCCGCAAAGCAGATTCGGCATCTCCGTTTTCGTTCTTTTTATCCGATCCCCAGGTCCACTCCCCTTTTAGAAGCAACGGATTGGGTTTTTCACCTGTTGCAGGCTTGTTTTGAGGCTTAGGGGTTTCCGGTTTCGTCACACGTGGACTATTCCAATCAAAATCATCTCTGCAGGGATCGCACTCCAATCCCAGAGCTTTTCCAACGCATTGTGCTTTTCCGCTTTTGTTGACATAAGCGTAAGCCAGGTCGATGTTTTGTCTTACTTCCAACCCATCAACATCTTCACCTACAATGGCAATTTCGAAATAATTGTCGGTTCCGGTAGTGTTTTTACCAACTCCGGTAAGCCTCACATAACGCTGTGGATCGTTATCGCAACAGCCACAGTAAAGCAACAGTTCATCCTGGCTGGACAGGAATTCAACTGCCCGTTGGGCATCGGCTTGTTTCACCCACTCAAGCTGATCGGCAATCGCACAACAGGCAATCGCCAATAATGGAATCATGAATAGAATCTGTTTCATGTGTTTACTTTTTTAAACAAGAACTACTGTTTTACTCTAAAATCGCGTACAAAAAAATCGCCTTCATCATTTGCTTCATAAAAAACCGATAATTTCTTACCGATATAATCGTTGTTGGGTTCATCTGGAGTATTGATCAAAAGGTATTTATCTTCGGAAAATTGTTCCTGGTTGAGATAAAGCACCGGAGAATTTACATCATCGAAAAAAACCGAAACTTTATTCACAGAGGTGGCAATAGCCGATTTGAAAGTTCCTTCATAAAAGCCAAACACCCTTGTCATTCGGTTCACAGCAACCTGCTTTCCCTGTTCGTCGGTGCGCTGGTCTTTTTCAAACGAGACCCGAAAGGTCTTCCCAATCAATGCTTCATTGGCTGTTGTTCCGTCAAGGAACTGAAAACCTCCTTCATAATTGATAGGAGAAGGAACATAAATAGATAAAATAGTTCCTTTGTCGTTGATAAATTCAAGAAAGATTTCACTTTCAAAAGCCCATCCTTTGGTAAAAATGCCCATAAACGGGCTAGTAATGGGGGCCTTCACCGGAGTGGTTGTTTTTGCAACATTCCGGACAGGCATTCTCCTAGGTTGTGAATTGCCAGAAATGGTGAATGAAAGTAAGAAAATCGTTACAAAAAATAAATTCGAAGTTTTCATTTCGTGCTGTTTTGGTTTCTGATCCAAAAGTAGACAGCAGGAAAGAGTGAAGAATCGCCAATGAGTGAATGGCAGGAACCAGTGAGCGACCAGTGCGTTTTTACAAAATCAGAGCATTTTCAGCCGATCGAGAAGCCTCTCCTTTCGCAACCTTGCCACCGGCAATAAAGTACCATCCGACAAAACAACATCGCCACCATCGCCTTTCAGGTATTTGCTTACAAAAAGAAGGTTCACAATGTACGATTTATGGATGCGCATAAATGTCTCTTCAGGAAAAAGTTCTTCATATTCTTTCATGGTTTTTGAAACCATTAACTTGCGGTTGTAGTTCAGATGGAAGGTGGTGTAGTTGCTGTCGGACTCACAATAAACAATCTCATCCATGTTGATGAATTCAAGTCCTTCGAGGGTTGGCAGAGCCAGACGTTGTTTGCTTTTTTGCGACAAAAGGTGCAGTTCGACCTGCTTTTTCACCATTTGCTGAAGATGGGCATGGGTTGCTTTGTGCACCGCTCTGATCAGCATTTCGGCTTCAAGGGGTTTCAACAGATAATCGAGGGCGCTGTATTGGAACGCTTTCAAGGCAAACTGATCGTAAGAAGTAATAAAAATGACGCTGAAAGGAATGTGTTCCAACTTTACGATGAATTCGAAACCTGTTCCATCCTGCATCTGAATGTCGAGCATCACCAAATCGGGATTTAGCCTTTCAATAGCTTCCAACCCCGAAGAAACGCCATCGGCTTCACCCACAATTTCAAGTTCAGGACAATATTTTAAAATCATTAGACGGGTTGCCATACGGCACTCCACTTCGTCATCAATCAGTACAGTTCGTATCATTACATTGGTTTCTAAATCATCAGCCAGGGCATGGTCAGCACCACCGTTGTCCCCGAAGCAGTTCCATCGGAAGCAAAATTATCGATGATTTGGACATGATAGAAATTGGTTGTTTGCTCGTTGAGCATTGCCAGCCTCTGACGGGTGATATTCAGTCCGACACTTTTGTGATTTATCCTGTTCTCCTTTTTCAATTGCTCCGATTTTTCGCGGCCTACACCGTTGTCGGTAATCATGACCTTCAGACACTTCTCTTTTAAGTCAATATTGAATTGTAACAACCCGTGATTCTGCATCGGTACAATTCCATGGATCAATGCATTCTCGACAAAAGGCTGCATCAGCATCGGAGGCACTTTGATGCTTTCGGGTTCAACTTGTTCGTCCATCGTAATTTCAAAATCAAATTTTCCAGGAAAACGTTTTTGCTCCAATTCGAGATAGAGTTTAACCGACTCCATTTCATCAGAAAAGGGAACATACATTTCGGATGAATGGTGCAACACCAGTCGCATCAGCCGGGCAAATTTCGACAGGAAGAGATCGGCTTCATCCGAACGATTCTGGAGAATAAAACTTTGGATCGAACTCAGGGAATTAAAAATGAAATGAGGGTTCATCTGCGACCGCAAAAGCTGGTTTTCGACTATCACCTTCTGACTTTCAAGTTCGGCATTTTTTATTTTTTGCGCATTCCGGTACCCTGAAAACAGAATAAAAGAAACCAGTATAACGATGACCAATCCGACAACAATGGAGAGCCAAAGAACCCGTTGATGTTCCTTCTCGACTTTCAATTGAAGTATGCGCTGCTCTTTCTCTGCGGTTTGATACTTTGTCTCAACATCGGTTATAGCATGCTGGGTTTCGATATTGTTGACCGAGTCTTTGTATGCATAATACCGCTCCAAATGATAAAGCGATTGTTCATAATCGTGTGTCGTTTTAAATATTGTATAAGCTGTTTCATGTATTTTGCTCAGCAATTCGGTGTTATTGTCGGCAACAGCAAGCATTGTGGCCTTTTCAATGTAATTTTTTGCTTGATCGGATTTTCCCATCGCACACAATGTTTTCCCCATAAGATAGTTGCTCTCGGCCATATTGGCGGTTGCATCAATCGTTTCGTTAATCATCAGCGCATCAGACGCATATCGGAAGGCTGTCGGGTTTTGATCCCATAACAGATACAAATCGGCCTTGTTTTGGTAAAGATTCGCAAGAAATTTTTTATTATCGATACGCTGATAAATCTTTTCCGCTTTATCGAAGTAATAAAGTGCCGAATCGAGCAGCATTCCGTCTTTGTAAACCATACCAATGTTCTCGTTGGTCATTGCAATTGAAAGTTCCTTGTGCAACGAAACAAAAGCATCGAGGGCAATACGGTAAAAATGCAAAGCTCGTTCCTTATCTTTCAGTGAATAGAAAATTCCGCCAATATTACCTGCCACAGTGGCAATATTTTTCTGGTCGTTTTTTTGTTTATGGAGTTCATAAAGCCGAATAAATTCTTCGGCCGATTTTCGCAGGTTTCCCTCATAATAGTGAATAACAGCCAACGAATTGACAGAAGAAAGATAGTAATTGAAAAGCCTGGGAGAAGTATCAGAAAGTTCGATGGAATAACCGAGCATTTTTTCTGCACTTCGCAAATCCCCTTTGCGGATTTGCGTCATCCCCATCAGGTTGGTTACGATACAGAGATAGGTTTTATCGTTTCCCTTTTCAAATACCGGCAATGCGGTTTCGAGGTATAAAAGCGCTGAATCGTATTTTTCCGAAGCGAAGTAAAGTTCGCCTTTCATCGTTTGGCTTTGTGCAAGGAGGTTATTGTCGTTCAATTGAGCTGAAATGACTGCCGCCTGGTCGGCATATTTCATTCCCTCAATCGGATCTTCGCGACACAAATCGGCCAGGCGGATTAATGTTCTGGCCTTTGCTTTTCCACTTAACCGGGGAAGTGACTTTCCCAGTCCACGAATCTCATCCGATTGTCCAAACAAACAAAACATGCATAAAAGCAGGGAGATAAAAAGAATAATTTTTTTTTCACAAGATGAATAGCTAAATAAATGAGGTGAATATGAATTTAATTTAACTAGTTGGAATATTGATTGATTACACGGATAATACTTTGCTGGCAAACTTTACAAAATTGATTGTGCCGGGTATACATGATGCAATCCAATTGTGGTCGGTACATCCCCTTGGCGTTGTAATTGGCACCTTCAAAAGCGCCTACTTTATCCTTATATTTTTCGGTTGAAAAGAATTCATTCTCCTTGTTCATCTGGCGAACAAAAAGGTCTTCCATCACCGTTTCGGGCAGATGGTTGGCACGAATGCTGTCGCGTTCCTTTTGAATGTCGTAACCGAACTTATCGAAAGCCTCTTTGTTCCAGGGAGTAGGCACAGGTGTCCCCTGCTCTACCAGATCTTTCCACTTCAGGTTGTTTTTGTCTAGGAAGGCGGTCACGTTGGGTTCCCAGGGTTCAAGGGTTATTTTTGGCGCTTCGTACGATACCGCTGAAGTATAATACTCATCGGCCAACGCAGCCAGATGATGCCCCAATTCGTGAACCATGATGTAGTCTGAGAATTTGTTGTTGGCAGCCACGGTCGTGTACAGGTTATAAATACCGCCACCGCCATAAGTGCGTTCGTTGAGCAGGATCACCATAAAATCATACGGCACAACCGAAGCCACATCGCGAACCGTTTTGTTGTCGTATGTCAAAGCATATCGTTCGGAATCAAAGGTGCTGTAACGAACCGAGAGCGGCGAACTCTTATAAACCCCGTGATGAGGTTTGGTTACCCCCGACTCTTCTGCAGGTGTCTCCACTGCACGGATATTGATATTTTTCCGTTGCGAAGTGTAGGGCTCGGTGTTGAGCAAAGCGTTGGATAGCCGGGTTGCATCGCTCCGGAATTTTGCCATTTCATTCGCCGTATAGCCATCGCCTAAAATGACGATATCGAGCTTTTCGCTGGCCGGGCCATTTTCTTCAATGGTAAATACTTTTTCGGTATGAACCCTGTCAACCGGATTAACCTGACGATACGACGGATCGATATCGGTGCTCCAGATGTCTTTGAATTTATTCATCTCATCGCGTTTTTTCACAATTACCTTAACCGGTTTCAACGGCCACGGGAAACGAAGCGATTCATGAAAAGTTCCCCACTGGATAGCTGCTTCGGGTGTGGTTTGCCATTCACCAAAAATATTGGCAAAACCGCGGGAAAAGAGCAACACCTTCGATTCTTTGTCGATCACTTCGAAGAAATAGGGGCCCAGCTCCAGCTTGTCGATCAAAACGGTCCGGCTACCAGCCCATACACCATCTGATAATACGTTATCGACCGCAAACTTCTCCTCCTTATTGTTACCGGTGTGGTAAAAATCGAGGCGCATGGTTTTGTCTTTGAAATAGCTGCCAAAAGCAACATTTCCTTGATTTACAATCGTCATCTCCGGCATTTTTTGACTTGCAGAATTCTCAACCGGTTTCTCTTTCGGCTGACAGGAAAACAAGAGTATGAGGGGTAAAGCGGCATACGTTAAAGCTTTCATTCGATTACAATTTACAGGAAACAAGTTTACTAAAAAAATGGTTTCAACGGTCATTCGAAACTGCCAACACGAACAAAATCTCACAAAACTGAGTGGAAGAAGGAAATTGTTTTCTATCAGGGTAATCACCATGCCCGAAACAACCTCCCAAAAAAAACTGGCACGTTTCGCTAATCATTCCTGGACTTCAAAACCGTTAAAACCAGAAAAAAATTGATCTTTGGCTTTTGTTTTATAAGAAATAACCCCGAACTTATCATCATCAAATGAATCGACTAAAAAACAGCAATGCGGTGGAGTAATCATAATCCGATTTATATTGAATGATATAAAGTTCCATTTAATTTAAAATGGATAAACAAAAACAATTTAAAAAGCTAACGAGATGAAAATTACATTCCGAATCAATTACAAAACAGAATGGGGCCAGGGAGTATGGATTGCCGGTTCGGTAAAAGCGCTGGGAAGTTGGGATATTCAAAATGCCATTCCCATGTTGTATGTTGGAAATGGCGAGTGGGAAGCCACCATCTCTTTCAAATCGGTCAAAAACTTTGAATACAAATACCTTATAAAAAACGGCGATTATTCCCTTTTCTGGGAAGGTGGTAAAAACAGGAATTTCGATCCGGAAGAGTTTACCTCTGCTGAAATCCGCGATTTCTGGCGTCTTCAGATTAATGATGAAAGCGTTCTTTTCTCCAGCGTGTTTACTGGCGTGCTTTTTAAGAGAGATCAATCGGAAGTAAAAAACGGGAAGAATGCCAGCGCCCTATTACGGTTTACCATTCCGGCTCCCCGGGTTGCACCCGATCAGGTCATGGGGATTATCGGGAACAACAAGAAACTGGGACTTTGGGACAAACCGCTGATCATGGACGATTCCAATTACCCCAACTGGACACTGGATATTGACACGGAAGAGGTTCACTTTCCAATTGAATACAAGTATGTTATTGTAGACAGAAAGACCGGTGCAATCAAAATCTGGGAAGAAGGCAAAGAACGGTCTGTTCCTTCAATAGATACTGAAGCAAAAAAATCAATTTACATCCATAACGATGAAAATTTCCGATATTCCTCCGGAAAATGGAAAGGCACCGGAGTGGCTGTTCCGGTCTTTTCACTCCGTTCGGAGGATAGTTTTGGCGTTGGCGAATTTAACGATCTGAAGAAACTAGTCGACTGGGCAAAACGGACCGGCATAAAAATCATTCAGGTACTGCCTGTCAACGAAACCATTGCAACACACTCGTGGCTCGATTCCTATCCATACAAGGCCATTTCGGTGTTTGCTCTTCATCCGATGTATCTCAACCCGGAAAAAATGGGTTTGCTCAGCGATGAAAAGCTGATGGATGAATTCGAGGTTGCCAAAGACCTATTGAACGCGAACACCATCGTCGATTATGTGGAAGTAATGCAGGTAAAATCGCGGTATTATAAACTCATTTTCGATCAAAACTGGGATGAAGTAAAGGAGAGCGAGTCGTACAAGGAATTCTTCAGCCGAAACAAAGAGTGGCTCGAAGATTATGCAGCCTTCTGCTTTCTGCGTGACCAATATAAAACCCCGAACTTCAGGGAATGGGGCGCCTGGGCCGAATACAAACCATCAAAAATCAAAAAACTGGTTGATCCGGCATCCAGTCATTTCGAACACATTGCCGTTCATTACTTCATCCAGTACCATCTTGACCTTCAGTTGCGTGAAGCGATTGAATACGGTCATGCAAGCGGTGTTGCCTTCAAAGGCGACATTCCCATTGGCATCAGTCCAAACAGTATTGAAGCGTGGACCAAACCCAATTTGTTTAACCTGAATGGCCAGGCAGGTGCCCCACCCGATGATTTTTCCGTTCTGGGACAAAACTGGGGTTTCCCAACTTACAACTGGGAGGTGATGGCTGAAGATGATTTTAGTTGGTGGCGAAAAAGACTAAATGCGCTTTCAAACTACTTTGATGCCTACCGGATTGACCATATTCTGGGATTTTTCAGGATATGGGAAATTCCCAAAGAAGCCACTCACGGGTTGCTGGGCTATTTTCGTCCCGGCTTGCCACTCTTGCCCGAAGAGATAATCGACCGGGGCATCTATTTCGACAGCGAACGGTTTACCAAGCCGTATATCCGGGGACACTTTCTGCACGAAATCTTTGGCGAATTTACTCCGGAAGTAAAAAAACAATACCTGACCGAAAAGGGTGAAAATTCTTATGTTTTGAAACCAGCATTCGATACCCAGCGAAAAATTTACGATCATTTCACACCCGATGGTGACGATACAAAAGTGGATGCAAAAAGCACCATTATTCGCGATGGACTTATTTCGCTGCTCGATGAAGTACTGTTCATTCAGGATCCCTATTGTTCCTATCCGGCCTATCATCCGCGCATTGCTTTTCACGACACCAATTCATTCAACGAGCTCGATCAGGAAACCAAATACAGGCTAGATGATCTCTACATCGATTTCTTTTACAAACGGCACGAAGACTTCTGGAAAGTTGAAGCATTCATGAAACTACCGGCTTTGATCAACGCCACCAACATGCTGGTGTGCGGTGAAGACCTGGGCATGGTACCCGACTGTGTGCCCGAAGTGATGAGAACACTGAATATTCTCAGTCTGGAAGTACAGCGTATGCCCAAAAATCCCAAAGTAGAATTTGGTCATCCGGCCGATGCTCCCTACCTGAGTGTTTGTACCACTTCGACCCACGACATGTCGACCATCCGGGGCTGGTGGGAAGAGAACCGGGAAAATACCCAACGGTTTTATCGCCATATTCTCGGGCACAACGATCAGGCGCCCTATTTTGCCGAGCCCTGGATTTGCAAAGAGATTATCAACCAGCATCTCCATTCTCCGGCGATGCTTGCCATCTTCCCCATTCAGGATTTACTTGCCATGGATGGCAACCTGCGCTGGGACGAGACCAGCAAGGAACGTATCAATATTCCAAGCGACGAAAAGAACAAATGGTGTTACCGCATGATCCTCTCACTCGAAAAGCTACTGGAAGCCGATGAATTCAATAACCTCATCCAAAGCATGATCCACATGTCAGGAAGAGAATAAATAAAAAGAGGGGTTTATCAAATGAAATTGATAAACCCCTCTTTTTTAATGGAAAGTAAGTAATTTATAATTGACGATTTATTATTTGCGCTAAGTGCTGACGGATTGAACTTTGACTCAGCTATCCATACGACAATAAATAGTTTCTATTACTTATGCGTTCAAAAGATCATCGAAAAAAATTTAATGCACAATTTTGGTTTTTTCGTTCCCAATTTTTGACTTTGAAAGAGGCACATAACCAGCTAACGAAACATATTTCTGCCCCTCATCCAT
>DAOQAB010000126.1:0-10318 GCA_035353695.1 Prolixibacteraceae bacterium | reverse complement strand
GGTCCATGGTCGAAGTAATCGGCAGGGTTTCCAAAGCGGGTGCGGTGAAGCTGGAAGTGAAAGTTGAAATCTACGCCGAAGAGATGTTCAGCCCCAAAAGGGAAAAAGTGATTGAAAGTACGTTTATTTTTGCTGTTCTCGACGAAAACAAACGCCCCAAAAGGATTGATTACAATACAATCTCCCCTGAGCAGAAATAAGACACCCGGCTCCGCTTAGTTGAGAATGATCTTACTATTCCACTCTTCTCCGCTCTTTTCGACCAGGAGCAAGCCTGGATTTTCGCTGTCGAGTGAAGAGATCAACGTCCCGTCGCCGGACCAGAAAGCGCTCTTTCCTCCAGCATCCATTCCCCACGACTTACCACAAAAATTCGACATCAGGATATTCATTGAATAGCTCGACGCGTAATCGCCCAAAATCTGATGGGCTTCAGGTATTCCATTGGGTGAAAAGAATATACTGGGCATATACAAGGTGCTGTTTTTTAAGAACGCATTGTGCACATGATTTGGATGGTCGATGTCGGCACAAATTGCCAAGGCTATTTTTTCGTCTTCGATTTCGATGGTCGGGTTAAACAACATGGATGAGTGAAAAAACTCATCTTCTCCCGGATGCAAATTTTGCTTGGCATAATGCGAAACCGATCCATCGGGTGAAAAAACGACCGAACCAATCAGCAAAAAAGGGCCAATCCGCAAGGGAGCCCCTGCCACAACGGTCAGCTGCCTATCGACAGCCATTTGCTGTAACACTTCGAGCCGCGAATCGGACGGGGAAAAGGCAAGTTCGGAGGCTTGTTCCCTCACATAGCCGGTTATCGACATTTCGGGAAATACGATCAGGTTGGCCCCATTATCGGCAGCTACCTGAATCCAGTGATAATGGTCTTTCAGATTGGTAAAAACATCTTTTTGACCAGGATTTGTTTGAGCTGAAGCTAAAATCATTTCACAAAAATTTTAAAAAAAAGAAGCCAGAAAACAGGGACAAACTAAACAACAGGCGCTGTTTTTTTCGTCGTGTTTTTCTGATCATCATCTGGTTTATCTTTTATATCATCATAAAGTCCCTTTAAAAAGGGGAAACTATATACTGCCACGTTTCTTAACGGGTTGTACAAATGAGATTCCTGAATGGCTTTATCGGGAATAACCGGGACCACTTTCTCTACCTTCTGCAAGAAAAGGAAAAGTACCCCGAGGAAAAAGGCGGTCTTAAAAACAGCAAGAATGGCCCCAAAAATCCGGTTCACAACACCCATGGCAACGGCTTCCAGGGCATGTTCAATAGCTTTCGCCACAATGTGCACCAAAATAAGGATGACAACAAAAGTCAATACAAAAGCAATTATTTCAACATAATTTCCGTCAAAATTCAGTTTATAGGTCAGGAAGTCGCTTAGAGCACCCGAAAATTTAATGGCACCCCAAACACCGGCTATCAAACCAAAAAGAGAAGAAAACTCGTAAATAAAACCTTTGTTTAATCCTCCAATCGCCGAGAACAGCAAGAGAATTGCAATAATGATATCGATGTAATTCATGGCTGAAACAAAATTTCTGACAACAAAAATAAAGTCAACAAAGCAATTCGATATTTTTTTGGCCTATATTTTTACTATTTTCACCTATAATTTCTGAACCAAAAACCGATCTATGAGATTATTCAGCCGAAGTTTAAAAAGCTTGTTCATTATTCGTTACAAGAAGATTGATTTCTTCAGCTATCACCCTAAAGAACAACAAGAAAAGGTTCTAAAAGAATTGATTCACTCCAGCCGAAACACCGAATGGGGAATAACCCACGACTATAAAAAAATTTCAACCTATGCCCAATT
This sequence comes from Prolixibacteraceae bacterium, assembly GCA_035353695.1. Taxonomy (GTDB): domain Bacteria; phylum Bacteroidota; class Bacteroidia; order Bacteroidales; family Prolixibacteraceae; genus CAYMTR01. The sequence continues at coordinate 8,475 of DAOQAB010000126.1, read as the reverse complement.
CTCCGAAAAAGTTCCCCTCAACGATTATGAAACACTAAAAGGGTTGATTGAACGAATGATTGCCGGAGAGAAAAACATCCTCTGGCGAGGCCGGGTCAAATGGTTTGCCAAATCATCGGGAACTACCAGCGACAAAAGTAAATACATTCCAGTAAGTAACGAATCGCTGCACAAATGCCATTACAAGGCCGGAACCGACGTCTTTGCCCTTTACGTTAAAAACAACCCCGATACCAATGTTTTATCGGGAAAAAATCTGAGCATCGGTGGCAGCCAAAAGGTTAGCAGCCTGAGCAAAAAAACCCGTACTGGCGATCTTTCGGCCGTGATGATTTACAACCTTCCGTTGCTGACGCGTTTAAAAAACACACCAGGCTCCGATATTTCGCTTCTCCCCGACTTTGAAGAGAAAATTGAAAAGATTGTACAGAAAACCATTCATGAAAACATTGTTTGCTTCACCGGAGTACCCACCTGGTTTATCGTCATGATGAAAAGGGTACTCGAGGTTACCGGCAAAAATAACCTGTTGGAGGTATGGCCCAACCTCGAAGTTTTTGCCCACGGAGGGGTAAACTTTGATCCCTATCGTGAACAGTTCAAAAAGCTGATTCCTTCCGACAAAATGAAGTATATCAACACCTACAATGCTTCTGAAGGTTTTTTCAGCATCCAGGACGACCTCTCGAGAGACGACATGCTGCTCATGCTCGACTATGGCATTTTCTATGAATTCATCCCTATGACAGAATTCAGTTCCGATACACGGAAAGCAATTCCGCTGACACAGGTCGAAACCGGAGTCAACTATGCCATGGTCATCTCGACCAACGGCGGGCTGTGGCGTTACATCATCGGCGACACGGTGATGTTCACCTCAAAATATCCGTTCCGGATCAAAATTACCGGTCGCACCAAACAGTTCATCAATGCTTTTGGTGAAGAACTCATTGTAGACAATGCCGAGAAAGGGCTAAAAAAAGCCTGCGAACAAACTGGTGCTGTAATCAGGGAATACTCGGCCGGCCCAGTTTTCATGTCGGAAAGAAACAAAGGACAACACCAGTGGATCATCGAATTCGAAAAGAATCCCGAAGACATGGAACAGTTCGCCGAAGTTCTGGACAAAGAATTACAATTGCTGAACTCCGACTACGAAGCCAAACGATTCAAAGACATGGCACTAAAACAACTTCAGATTATTCAGGCGCCCACTGGCACGTTTTACGAATGGCTCAAACAGCGGGGAAAAGTCGGCGGACAAAATAAAATCCCAAGGCTGGCCAATAGCCGGGAATATCTTGACCCGCTTCTTGAACTGATCGATAAAACCCGTTAATTTCAGGGGAAAGAAGAAATTGTTACCGATGGTTGAAAAATCATTGCGATTTCTTGTTTTAAATCCCCAATGTTTTTCACCCGATTTTATTACCTTCGTATCAAGTAATGACTAAACTAATTCAACATGCATATTGCAGTAGCCGGTAACATTGGCGCAGGGAAAACAACATTAACAACCTTGCTGGCAAAACATTATAACTGGAACCCAAACTATGAAACCGTCGACGACAACCCGTATCTCGACGATTTCTACAACGACATGCAACGCTGGTCGTTCAACCTTCAAATCTATTTTCTGAATACCCGGTTTAAACAAATTGTCGATATCCGGAAATCGGGCGATACGGTCATTCAGGATCGCACCATTTATGAAGACGCCGAAATATTTGCGCCCAATCTTCATGACATGGGACTGATGTCGACCCGCGATTTCGAGAATTACCGGTCGCTTTTCTACCTGATGACCGAGGTAATTCAGCCACCCGATTTGTTGATTTACCTGCGAGCTTCAGTGCCCACGCTGGTAAACCAGATACAAATCAGGGGAAGAGCTTACGAAGAATCGATCAGGCTCGATTACCTTAAGATGCTGAACGAACGCTATGAACTTTGGATCAGCAAATACACCGACAGCAAATTACTGATTTTTAACGTCGACGATCTCGATTTTCAAAACAACCCTGAAGACTTAAGTAAAGTAATCGACCGGGTTGATGCCCATGTGTTTGGCCTCTTTTAACCCAAAAATATCGATCCAATCCTGTCAAAAGCGGCAGGATTTTTCTTTTTGAACAAATACAAATGGAACGAAATCTTGAACAATTTAAACGCCTGCTCAACATTATGGACGAGTTGCGGGCCAAGTGTCCATGGGACAAGAAGCAAACTTTTGAAAGCCTGCGGCATCTCACCATTGAAGAGACCTATGAACTGGGCGATGCCATCCTGAAGAACGACCTGAATGAACTCAAAAAAGAGTTAGGCGACCTGCTGATGCACATCGTGTTTTATTCAAAAATTGCCGAAGAAAAGAGCGCCTTCAACATTGGCGATGTAATCGACTCGGTCTGCAACAAACTGATATTCCGTCACCCACATGTTTTTGGCGATGTAACCGTAAAAGATGCCACCGAAGTATCCCAAAACTGGGAAGCCCTGAAGCTAAAAGAAAAAGGTCGAAACAAAAGAGTGCTCGAAGGAGTCCCTCCATCGCTTCCAGCCTTGGTTAAAGCCAACCGGATACAGGACAAAGTGCGGGGTGTAGGCTTCGACTGGGAAGAACGGGAACAGGTTTGGGAAAAGGTGAAAGAGGAATTTTCAGAATTTGAGGAAGAGGTTCGTTCGGACAATAAACCGGAAATGGAAAAAGAGTTCGGCGATCTGCTATTTTCGCTGGTCAATGCAGCGCGGTTATATGATATTGACCCTGAGTCAGCACTGGAAAGAACCAATATGAAATTCATCAAACGGTTCAATTACCTCGAAGAAAAAACATTACTCGAAGGGAAATCCCTCCACGACATGAGCCTGGCCGAAATGGATGTAATATGGGAAGAAGCAAAAAAATATGACCAAAGATAAATTCCCCATCCACCGAGCCATCGCCATACTAATTGGGATCCTGTTCGTTACAACAACATTCCTTCATGCGCAGGAACGAGATTCGCTGGTGGTGAAAAAAACGATGAAGCATGTGTTGAATGACTCCAAATCGTGGGTACTTTCCCCCATAAAATGGGATAAAAAAGATTGGCTGGTCTTTGGCGGTGCTTCTGTGGTTACCGGCGCATTAATCCTATGGGGAGACCAAAAGATATATAATTTTTCAAACGATCATCACACGACTTTTCTCAACCATCTTTCACCGTATATTGAACCCACGGGGCACGCCTATCTTTACACTGCTATTGGCGGATTTTTCCTGCATGGGATCATTGCAAAGAACAATTATTCCACAGAAACATCGATAATTGCATCTGAAAGTTTAATACTGGCATCTCTTCTGGCCCATACCGTAAAAGGCACCGGAAGCCGTGTCAGACCCAATAATTACGGGACCAGCAACCCACACCAATGGAATGGTCCGTTCTTTAAAGGAAATTCTTTCTTCTCTGGCCACACAACAGCTGCCTTTTCGGTTTGTTCGGTCATCGCCTACCGCTACCGCGACACCAAATGGGTTCCTGCTGTGGCGTATGGAATGGCTTCATTGGTGGGGCTTCAACGCATTTACAACAACAAACATTGGGCTAGCGATGTGTTCTTTGGGGCTACTGTAGGAACAGCTACCGGTCTCTTTCTATGCAAATCGTGGGAGAAATCACCCATCCGGTTTTATCCTTCCTTCTCCCCGGAATATTCTCAGGTAACACTGGTTCTACCTATTTCAAAATAGATGGCAAAAAACACGACAACAACTGTTTCTCTTTCTCCTTACTTATGTTACATTTGAACAAAAAGAATTTAAGATAAGCATTCGACAATGAAAAAGAAGAATCTCCTTTGGGTTTTACTGATACTCCAACTAGTTAGTTTTGGACAAAACGAAGTAATGAACACCTTCAACAGTATGAGAAGGGAAATTTTCAATCTGAATCTTGGAAACCAAAACGATGGTGTTGCTGGTTCACCCTATCTCAACAAAGAGTTTACAAAAGCAACCTTTTACCCAAAAAACAAACCAGCTGTCGAATCAGACACCCGACTAAACTACTACCAAAGCAGGTTTGAATTTAAAATTGAAAAAGATCTTTATATGGTCGATCCTGCTGTGATTGACAGTGTCAGAATGAATGACTGCATTTTTGTCTTTAAAACTTTTGAAGTACAAGGGAATAGCGACGTACGGACGGTAGAGCGGATCGGTCGCTCCGAAAAAGGGACCCTTTATAAATATACCGAATCGGTCTTCAAACCCGAAGTAAAAGCCATCGGGTACACTGAACCGGAACCCGCTTCGTTCAAATGGGAAGATCCGGTTTATCTGGTTGAAACCGGAGGCGAAATCATTATGCTCACCAACCTGAACAAATTCATCGACCATTTTCCCGGAAAAGAATCCGATCTGAAAAAATTTATCAAATCGGAAAAGATCAAGAAAAACGACCCATACGGGCTTATGCTGCTGCTGAAATATGCCGATAAATTATAACCGATAAGCAATATCCCAACTTTTTTTTCAATCAATCGGGAAGATATTATTTTTGTACCCATGAAGATAGGTGATATTGAATTGGGCAAGCTGCCGCTCTTTCTGGCTCCCATGGAAGACGTGACGTACAAATCGTTCCGGTACATGTGCAAAAAATACGGTGCCGACGTGATGTACACCGAATTTGTTTCGAGTGAAGCGTTGATCCGCGACGTCAAAAAAACGAAACAGAAGATGACCCTTTTCGATTTCGACCGCCCGGTAGCCATCCAAATCTTTGGCCATAACATCGACTCAATGGTCGAAGCCGCTAAAGTTGCCGAAGAATCGAATCCCGATTTCATCGACATCAACTACGGATGCCCCATGAAAAAAATTGTAGCCAAAGGCGCCGGCGCCGGAATGCTTCAGGATGTTCCGAAAATGGTCGAAATGACCCGCCAGATTGTTGATGCGGTAAAAATTCCTGTTACCGCAAAAACCCGCCTGGGTTGGGACGCAAAAAGCAAAAACATTGTGGATGTGGCCGAACGGTTACAGGACACCGGCATCAAAGCGCTGGCCATTCATGGCCGTACCCGGCAGCAGCTCTATACCGGAGAAGCCGACTGGACGCTGATTGGCGAGGTGAAAAACAACCCGCGGATGTTCATTCCAATCATTGGCAATGGCGACATCAACGGGCCACAAAAAGCAAAACAGTTTCAGGAACAAACAGGCGTCGATGCCTTAATGATTGGCCGCGGAGCAATTGGCCGTCCCTGGATTTTCAGGGAGATTAAACATTTCTTTGAAACCGGAGAAGAACTACCAGCCCCAACCGTCCCCGAAGTGGTCGAAAATGTAAAAGCACAACTGGCGATCTCGCTGGAATGGAAAGATGACGAACGCCGGGCCGTGTTTGAAATGCGCCGCCATTTTGCCAAATACTTCCCTACCCTTCCGAACTTCAGGGAGATGCGAATTGAACTACTCCGATCAGAATCGTACAGCGATGTCTTCCGCATTCTGGACGAAATCGCTGCACGATATGCTGCCTTCAGAGTCGATTACAACAACATCAGCTTAAAATAGCCATTCTAAACTTACTGGGTAATCCACGCCATTGCGGTTCTGTATTTTCTCCATGATAGGTTTTTACCACCACATTATTTGTTTCATCAAACAAATAGTCAAATTTTCTCATCTTCTCTCTATCCTTTAGTGATTACAAAAATCAACAAACAACGGGTTAATCTTTTGTGATCTTCCTTCGCACCAGTTGATCACCTTTTCGGATTTCAACCATGTACACCCCTTTCGAGAGCTGCGACAAATCGATCTTTTTCTGGTTTTCAAAGTAAAGCAGTTGTTGCCCTGTCAAATTTGAAACCGTTACGCTGAAGTGATCGTTGCCGGTAATATTCAAATAATCGGTTACCGGATTGGGATAGAGCAACAACTGTTCTGCGCCTGCCTGATCCAGTCCGTTGGCCGATATCACTTCAATATAACTGGTTTTGGTTGAAGTATTTTCACCAAAACTATTTGAAGCGTTCAATATCACCTGATATTTTCCTGGAGTATAGTAAGTCACTTCCGGATTCTGCATGGTTGAAGCCGATGGATTACCTCCCTGGAATGTCCAGTTCCACGAAGTTGGTTCATTCTCGCTGAGATCATAAAACTGAACACGAAAAGGAGCATTCCCGCTCTTGTAATCGGCGGTAAAATTAGCTACAGGCGCTAAGCCCAGTGCCCGGGTACCAACCGTGTAATATACCGGCCACTTAGCATCGCTGATCAACAACGAAGCATTGTCATCAGACGCAGAGATCTTATTGGCGGCCAAGCCAATTACCCCAATCGCATCATTTCCCTCGGTAGTAGTACCCGAAAAAGCAATTTTATCGTCCAGCCGTGAAAACGATGGATAACCTAGCGTGGTATTCAGATAAATCACGTCACTTTCGCCGGTCTCGAGGTTTACACCCAAAATGGCATACTCATCGGCCGTTTGATCAAAGTAATCGAAAGCAATGATGGAATTTGAATTTTTTGAAAATACCGGGTTCCCAATGCTCACATCCTTGGGCAAAGATCCAAAAAGCTTCGAAATGCGGCCATCGCCAAACTGGTTGGTTTGATTATCCCAAACCTTTATGAATCCAATATCCCAGTAATTGATATCCCCATTGGTCGTTGAGTTAAATTCGTTGTAAGAATCATAAATAAGATATTCTCCAGTCATATCAAATTCAATGGCATCGGCATAAAGCACCCCTCCTGCTGTTATGTTATTATCGCCGGTAGTTGGATTGTACAGATGGAACTGAGTCCAAACTTCCGTTTCAAAATCATACACATAGATCGAAGCATCGGCTTCAGTCGAAATGGCAGCCACCCTTTTTCCATCTTTCGATACCGCCACATTATCCCAAAATGGCTCAGCCGAAAGCACCCATTCTTCGAGATCATTGGGATCGAGAACCAGTCCCCGGATATTGTCATCCAACGAAACAAATGCAGCAACTGTTCCATCATCAGTCACGCTGGGCTTGCCTTTCATATCAGTTTTGGTCATTTGGACAAAATTCTCGCCAGCCGTTGTTGTCCGATCCAGTTTGTCGGTATAATCGCTATTGGTGTTGTAGCTAAGCAGGTATTCCTGCCCTTCGTTCACCTCATAGGTTGGATTCTCATTAACAGGGGTTTCATCGTAAACACCTACCTGATCAAATGCCTTTCCAGCTTCGGTTACTTCAACCGAATTACTTCCATACAAATCGGTTGCAGCTTGTACCACCGCAATCCGGAAATCAATAAACTGTGAATTTTTTGTCAGGTAATTCACCAATGCCCTATAAAAAACCTGTTGAGCCGTTTTTTTCGAAGTTGCAGTGGCAAATTTGTAATAGGCAAAGTTCCCAATGCTGCTATTCATGTGAACCCCACCATTGTCCTCATCGCCCACATACATTTCAGAAAGATGGGCAGGTTGCCATGAGTTATCGCCCGAAACACCCTGATTGTGAGGATTCGACATATCGCGCAATGCGCCCGAGGGAAAATCGGTCGTTCGCACCACATCTTCACCAATTTTCCAATCCAGACTATCAACCATCGATCCAAAAATATCGGCATACGTTTCGTTGATTGCCCCCGACTGATCGGCATATTCGAGGTTCGCAGTATTACTTACCACACCATGGCCCAATTCGTGCGAAACAACATCCTGCGCACCAGCCAGTGGTTTGAACATTGAACCGTTTCCAAAAAAGGCTGCTTCACCATTCCAGAACGCATTATCCATCGAAGAACCGTCTTCGTTGGTGATATTGACAAAGGAGATGATACTGTTTCCTTTATCATTCAGAGAATTCCGGCCAAAAGCATTCAACAGAAATTTGTAAGTGGCCGTTACATTGGCATGAGCCGAAACCGCTGTTTTATTGTTCCAGGCATTATTGGATGAAGAGATGTATTGGTAATCCAAATTCTGGGTCGAGGTATTGTTGGCATCCAGGGTCATAACCGTACCTTCAAATGAAGCTGGCTGAAACATCGGCTCCGATACATCGATCAGGTAGTAGGCTCCATTTTCAACATAGGTATCTAGTGTACGCAAGGTGTTGTTCAGGTCATACGCCGTGGCAGTTGCCGGCCCGTTGGTATTGGTTGCATTAAATATCCGAATGATCTCACCACTATGGGCATCGACAAAATATTTCCAAACCTCGATAAAATTGGGGCGAATCTCAATTTCCCAGGCAAGACTAAACGAATGATCCTTGTTGCGGTAAACGACCAGATTGGTTTTTGCCGACTGATAATTCAGAATTTTCTTCTCCTTATCCGTCAAGTTTTTACAAACAGTCAACTCTTTCAAACTATTTTCCGTTTTTACCAGTGCACCGTTTTCCGAAATCGTTGGGTTCACATCCAAATCATTTTCCAACCGGAAAATCCGCCCGGTAAACCGCTCATTCTTCTTACCCAGATGC
>DAOQAB010000125.1:4909-10628 GCA_035353695.1 Prolixibacteraceae bacterium | reverse complement strand
GGTAATTTGAAGTTCGCATTGCAACCAAAACAACGTTTTTCGATGAATGGAAAATAAAGAAATCATTTTGTAGGTTTCCACTCATACTTTTTTTGATTAATGGATCTCGGGAGGTTGTCCTGTATGGTTTTTTATTTGGAAAGTTGCTGAGCTGAATTTCAGATACGGAACTTTCGGATAGCAGGACCATCTCTTTGGGACGGCCTCCTTTTTTGTCGAAAACAGATCCGGAATCATTGGTTATTTTCGGATCAATGTGTTGGTAGTTCCATTTTCCCCTGTTCTTTATGAGAAGAATTTCGGTAAATAAAATAATGTCAATAAGAATAGTTTCTTGAAAAAAATGCTATTTTTAAAAAGACTAACTAATTACTTATGACTGATTTCATTTACAGCCGTTTAAGATGGCTGTTGTTTGCATTTTATTGTGCAATCTGTTACTTATTTCTGACGGTTGTTGTCCATCCGGAATTCCATTTTCATATTCAACAACCCTCTTTTATCTCTGGTTCGTTCTTCCTTCATCCATTTTTACGGCATCCCGGAGGGATTTCAGAGTATATCGCCGCTTTTGTCCTTCAATTTTTTAGTTATAAAGGAATTGGAGCATTATTCATTGTGCTGGCAGGTGCCTTGCTGGTTATTCCGGCCAATGGGATTTTTACCGTTTTCAGTTCCCGATGGAACGGTTTTGGTTGGGTATATATTCCATTGATTGCTTTTGTCGCCTTGTTCAATAACTATTTTTTCCCTTTTGCGGTAGTGGTGAAAGTATTGTTTGCCTTTTGGGCTGTATGGGCATTTCTCTTTTTTGCCAAAGACCCGGTAAAAGCATTTTTGGCTTACTTTGTGCTGGGTATCTTGCTATATTACCTCGCCGGTAGTGGAATGTTCGTTGTTTTTTCTGCCACGACGCTTATCCTGGTCTTTTACCGGCAGAAACTTAAAAATGCATTGCTTTTTCTATTGCTCGATGGGGTTTGTGCGGTTGCGATCCCTTATCTGGGATATAAATTTTTGTTCAACATTCCGGCAAAGCATCTTTATTTTTCCATACTCCCCGATATGGTCAAGTTTATGACTTACAGTCCCAACTTTTTTTATTACATCTTTTGCTATTCGTTACCGGCAATTGGATTATTGCTTTTCATTTTTTCCATCTCCGGATTAAAATATCCCCGTCAGAAGAAGAAGGATCAGGAAGGAAAGGAGAGCCGGTTATCGGCATTTGCCAATACATGGGTGATAGCAGCAGCTGAAATGTTGGTTGTGCTGGTTGCTTCCGGTTTGGTTTTTGGTGCGACAATCGATACGCATAAAAAAAATATTGTGGCCACCGATTATTATTCCTATATCGGCAAATGGGATCAAGTAATTGCTATTGCTGGTTCCGATCAAGAATACGATTATCAGATTAATTTGAATTATAACCGGGCCATCGATCAGAGCGGGAAATTTCTTGATCTGTTCTTCAGCTATCCGCAAATGGGTGGAGAACTTTCGATCTATCCCGATTATCTGTTTGCCGGTGAAGCCATTTTTGCTGCCAGCGATTTTTATTACGATCTGGGTTATATCAGCGAGGCCAAACACTGGGCTTACGAATCGCTGGTATATTTTCCCTATAACCAACGTGCGCTGAAAAGTTTAACCCTGTCGCATCTTATTCTGGGCGAATATGCAAGCGCTAACCGTTGTTTGAAATTATTGGATAAAGGATTGATTTCATCCGATTTTGTGAAGAAATACCGGCCAATGGTTAACGATACATTATTGGTTGCTACCGATCCGGAACTCAGCTTGAAAAGGAAATTATTACCTCCTGAAAAAGAGCTTTCTGGTTCTGTTGCCTTGCGTTTTACCGATTTGGTCAACGCTAACCCTTCCAATAAACGTGCATTGGATCATTTGCTCGTCGATTATTTGTTGAATCATCAGCTGGGTGATTTTGTCAGTAAATTGTATGAAGCACGCAGTAACTATCGTCCGTTGCCTGAAGTGTTCCGCCAGGGCATGCTGGTTTACTGTTTTCTGAATCATTCGGAGGTACCTCGCAAATTAATCCCTGATGAAAACATCGATCAGTTTAATGCCTTTTCCACTATTCTCATGAAATATAATGGCAACGATGCCGCGGCAAAAAAAGAGTTGAAAGGGAAATTCGCCAATACCTACATGTATTATATCAAATACAACAGCCCCAAAGTGACGAAGGCTGTTCTTCAGGAGAGAAAAGAAAATGACCCCATATAGTAGTTTGAGTATGATGAGTAAAAAAATAAGCGTAAGAATTGTTTTTTTTCTTTTTTTCATGATCCTTGGTTGGAGTTGTAAGAAAGAGATCAAAAATTATACAAGCGGGAACCGGGACGCATCAATTTTTCCCGATTATATCAATGTGGTGATCCCTCCCAACATTGCCCCTCTGAATTTTATAATAAACGAAAAGGGTAACAGGTATCGGGTTGAGATTTATTCGAAAAACGGAGAAAAAATGCGAATTGAAAGTTCTTCTCCCAAAATTGAAATACCCGAAAAGAAGTGGCATCAATTGCTCGATCAGAATAAACGAAACCCTTTGTTTGTTGATATATATGTCAAAGATCGGCAATGGAAGAAATTTCGTTCAATAAGGGATAGTATTGTTGATGAAAAAATCGACGATTACATGGTTTATCGAATGGTTCATGCCGTGTACACCTATTCGAGGCAGATCGAAGTATGCCAGCGGGATCTTGGAAGTTTCAGCGAATCGGTATTGTTTGATAATGCTTCGGTCGATTATGCCTGTGTCAATTGTCATTCATTTCCCCAAAACGATCCTTCGAAGATGGTTATGCATGTGCGCAAAGAACATCCCGGTTCGGTGATTTATCATTCGGGAAAATTGGAAAAGGTAAATACCCGTACACCGTTTACCATGTCGGGGGGCGTTTATCCTTCGTGGAGCCCCGATGGGAATTATATTGCTTTTGCGGTACTGAAAATGGTGCCGGTGTTTACTTCGCGAAAAAACAAGATCATCGACTTGGCCGATCAGGCTTCCGATCTTGTGGTTTATGATGTGAGAAAGAATCAGATGACGACCTCGCCCAGTGTATCGACCTATTCGAGGGAGAATATGCCCTTTTGGTCACCTGACGGGAAATGGATTTATTATATTAATGCCCCTGAAGCAAAGAAAGGCGATTTGGAGAGTTTGCTTCACCAAAAATACGATCTGATGAGGATTTCTTTCGATGCGGCTTCCAATCGCTGGGGTACCCCCGATACGTTATTGAGTTCAAAACAGGCAGGAATGAGTATAACTTTTCCTCAAATTTCTCCCGATGGTAACTATCTGGTCTTTACTGGAACCGATTATGGTTATTTTACCATTTATCATCAAAACAGCGATTTGTATATTCTTGATCTTGCCACACGGGAATACCGGAAAATGGATGTGAACAGTGATTGTGCCGAGAGTTATCATTCGTGGTCGAGCAACAGCCGATGGATTGTTTTTAGTAGTAAACGGTTGGATAAAACTTATACACGGCCATTCTTTGCCTATGTCGATCAGTACGGACGTTCATTTAAACCCTTTTTGTTGCCGCAAAAAGATCCTGAATATTATGAGGAACTCATGGCCAATTACAACCGTCCGGAACTGGTTACCGGTAAAGTGAATCTCAGTGAACTCGATTTGCGCGATTTTATTTATAAAAATGATGCCAAAAGCGTAGGTTTCGATCCTTCCGTTTCTGTTGATGCACTTTCGGGTGCGACTAAGATGGTGAAAAAACCGTAAAAATAATTTCTGTCTGCTATTCTGTTTTATGCTCCTTTCGTTTGAGAAAATCGCGGACAACCCGGATATATTCTTCCGGTTTTTCCAGATGGTGGGAGTGTGAAGCATCACGGAAGATATACATTTCCGAACCGGCGATTTTGCTTTGAAACAATGCCGTTGCAGCCGGGGTTGCTTCATCGTATTCGCCGCAGGTAAAGAGAACCGGAAGATCAATTTCCGGAAGTCTTTCCGTCAGGTCCACCTCTTTTAAGGTTCCGGTCATGGTAAATTCGCTGTATCCCCACAGATAGTTGTACACATCGGTTCCGGTTTTTTCAAAAGTACGGACCATGCATTCCGGCAAGGGTTGAACCCGGCACAGGTGGCGTTTGTAGAAGAATATCATTGCTTCCTGATATTCCGGCGAAGCGTAATCTTCGAGCGCTTCGTATTTCCGGATGGTCTGTTGAATCGCTTCGGGCAGCTGTTCGATCCACTTTTGTTGATCGGCAATCCACCGGGGTGTGCTCAGATAGGGACCCGACAAGATCAGGCTCACAATTCTTTCAGGTTTTTTCCTCAGCAGGTATTCCACCGCAAGCATGGCTCCCCATGACTGTCCAAGCAGGTGAATTTGATCGAGTTTTAGAGCTGCGCGAACCAGATCAACCTCCTCCACAAAACGGGCGGTAGTCCATAACGAACGGTCAGAAGGACGATTGGAGTTGCCACATCCCAGCTGGTCGTAAAAAATCACCGGACGTTCGTTGGCAAGCGCTTCCAATGGTTCCAGATAATCGTGCGGAGCTCCGGGGCCACCGTGCAGTACCAGAAGAGGGGTTCCTTTTTGTTGGGCGCCAACCATGCGGTACCACACTTTTCCGCCGGGAACATTCACGGTTCCCTTCTGGATGTTTTGAAATTCCTTATCGGTTTTGACTGATGATGTACGTGATGTTACCATAGCAGGAATGAATCAATTGATTTCAATAAACAATTTTCAAAAATCGAAAGTAATTAAATTGAAAAAATATCGATGGTTTTTGTTTTGGAAAAACAGAAATGATCGACGATTGAGCCGTTTTTAACATAGTCTGGACTTTCTTTTTGCCGCGAATAGACCGTCAAATTTTTTTTGAATAGAGTTTTACCTTATTTTAGCAGACATTTCTACCTTAGCGAGTATGAAGAATTATTACGAAATGCTGTTAACGGATGTTCGTTTTGTCGAAGGACTCAATTCGTGTATGAATTGCGGAATTTGTACCGCAATATGCCCGGCAGCAGAGACTTATAAGTACGATCCCCGCATTATCTGCAACTTGGTTCAATCGAAGGACAATGAGATTATTGAAGATTTGCTGAAGAGTGAAACCATTTGGTATTGCGGGCAGTGCATGTCGTGCCGTACCCGTTGCCCGCGTGGAAATACTGCCGGAATGCTGATTCAGGCGTTGCGCTCCCTTTCGCAGGATATGGGCTTTTTTGTCGAATCAGAGAAAGGTCGTCAGCAGTTGTATCTTGAACGAACCATTGGTCAATGGATACTCAAATATGGATATTGTCTTTTTCTGAAAGGGATCACAACCGATTTACATGCCGAGCAAGGTCCGGTGTGGGATTGGATCCAGGAGAACTGGGACGATCTCTTCGAACGTCTTGGCGCAAATTTTCAGAAGGATGGCCCTGGTATTCTGCGGAAGATACCCGAAGAAGCGATGGATGAAATCCGTGCTATTTTTAAAGAGACCGGAGGAACAGAACGGTTTGAGAAGATTGAAGAATTTTCGGCACAGAAAGCAAAAGAATTGGACCTTTCGCTCGATGGCTCACTTGATAACGATTATATCAGGCACATTTATACTGAAACCGAAAAAAACCATTGCGGAGAATGAATATTGAAGGGAAAAAAGCAATCTGGAACGATTACCAGAAAGAGATAGCCGA
>DAOQAB010000125.1:0-4809 GCA_035353695.1 Prolixibacteraceae bacterium | reverse complement strand
AATCTGGTGCCTTCGTGTGTTACCTCCTTCGGCCTCTACACCGAAGTGCTCGATACCTGGCACCATTTTCCGCAGGTGAAGGAGAACGTGCGGCAGCATCTGTTCAATGCCACGGGGCGTACTTTTGAAGAGCCGTCCAATGTGGCCCATGCCAGCGACCTGATTTATAAATTCAGAAAAGAGATTTTGGCAAAAGCAAAATACCGGCTGGTTGATAAAGAAACCGGCGAACCATTGCGGATTGTGGAACACATTGGATGCCACTATTCGAAAATGTTCCCCGATAAGGGAGTTGGAGGCGCTGAGTTTCCAAGGGTTTTGAGCGGAATTGCCGAAGAGTGGGGGGGCGAAGTGATCGATTATCCCGAACGGAGGCATTGCTGCGGATTTGGATTCCGCCAGTTTCTGGTGCAGGCAAACCGTGGATATTCCCTTTCGGCTTCTAAAAAGAAGTTTGAATCGATGAAACCTTTCGAACCCGATCTCATTATTACCAATTGCCCCGGTTGCCCCATGTTCCTCGATCGCTGGCAATACACGCTGAGCGAACTCGAAGGAAAAACCTATGGAAAGGATGGAAAAGGGATTCCGGTATTTACCTTTGAGGAACTTGCTGGGCTGGTTCTTGGTTTCGATCCCTGGGATATGGGATTGCAGATGCATCAGATTGATGCTGAACCGGTGTTGAATAAGATTGGTATCGCTTACGATCCCGAAATGAAATACAAAGGGTTGAACGGGAAGAACCTGGGCAAACCTGAAAAAGCAATAGTTAATGGATAGTGATTTATGGCTGCAAAATCGGTAATAGTGATTGGCGGTGGAATTGCCGGCATGGAAGTTTCGAACCAGCTTTCGAGTTTGGGTTACGAGGTGCGGTTAATTGAGAAGAACGATCAGGTGGGCGGGAAACTGCTCAACTGGGACCGGCTTTTCCCGACCTTCCGCAACGCCGGAGAGGTGCTTCAGCGGTTGCAGCAGAAAATGGATCAGCGGGAAGTGATTGTCGATACCAATGCCGAAGTAACGGATGTGGTTAAGGAGAAAGAAACTTTTTTTGTTACGGTAAACCATTCGGTCAAATACCATGCCGATGCGCTGGTGGTGGCCACCGGTTTCGAGCTGTTCAATGCCCAGCGGAAAGAGGAGTATGGATATGGTATTTACGACAACGTAATTACTTCGGCCGATTTGGAAAAGCTTTTTAAATCGGGTGGAAAATTAACCAACCCGATGGGAAAAGTGCCGCAGCGAATTGCTATTGTGCATTGTGTAGGCTCCCGCGATTCGAAAGTGGGGAACCACTATTGCTCCAAAGTATGCTGCGTTACCGGGGTAAAACAGGCCATCGAGCTGCAGGAGCAGATTCCCGGCGTGGTGGTTTACTGTTTCTACATGGATTTGCGGATGTATGGCGAAGGTTTTGAAGAGCTCTATCGCCGGGCCCAGGAGCAGCACAACATCCAGTTTATCCGGGGCAGGGTTTCTGAAGTATCCGAAACCCTCGATCATTCCATTCAGCTGAAAGCCGAAGATACCCTTGCCGGCCGGCCATTGAAAATGTGTGTCGACCTGTTGGTATTGATGGTGGGAATGGAACCCGGAAAAGGTTCTGTCTCGGTAAAAAATATGTTGAAACTGGGAACCATGGATAGCGGTTTCCTCGAACCAGCCGATGTTCATTTGTCGCGGAATGTCAGTTCTTCCAAAGGGATCTTCATGGCGGGAACAGCCATTAGCCCGATGTCGGTGAACGATACCCTGGAGAATGCCCGTTCGGCCGCGTTTGAGGTACATCACTATTTTCAGGATATTGACTGATGAAGAATTTTGGATTCAAAGCCATAGAACCAAGGACCATTGATTACAGCCAGTTCGACGACCGGTTGCTGGCTTATCTGGTACGCGAAGAGCCATCGTTTGGTATTTGCCTGTCGTGTGGGGGATGTACTGCCACCTGTAGCGCCGGTAACCTGGTCGACTTTAATATCCGTCGTTTGAGTTTGCATATTCGCAGCGGTGAAATTGAAAACCTTGCGAAAGAAATCGATAAATGTATGTTGTGTGGGAAATGTACCCTGGTTTGTCCGAGGAACATTAACCTCCGACAGGTGGTGATGTTGATAAAGAAGGGGATTGTAGCCCTGAAGGAAAATCCTGAAATCAAGGAATTATGAAGATACCAGCCTTCGAGTTGCCGTTTTTGGTAGGAACCTTTATCCTGTTTGTTGTATGTCTGGTGAGGTTTATTTATTGGCTCTACAGTTTGTCGAAGATCGACAGGCTCCGGGTCAAGAAGAATATTTTTACCCGTACTTCATGGAAATCGGCCAAAGAGGCTTTCATGGAAGGATTGATCCACCGGAAAGTATACAAACAAAATCCCATGCTGGGTTACATGCACATGAGCCTTGCTTTCGGATGGTTTATGCTGATTGTGGTCGGGCATATCGAAACGGCTGTTTATCGCCGTTCGCTGGCGGTGCAGTTTCACGAAGCCGTCTTTTTCCGGTATTACAATATTTATCACCAGCAATGGCCCTTTCACGAGGTCTTTGCTTTCCTGATGGATTTCTTTTTGCTGCTGGTGTTGAGCGGCGTTTTGCTGGCATGGATCAAGCGGTTCTACAAACGGCTTTTTGGAATGAAAAGAACGACCCGTTTGAAATGGCGCGATTACATTGCGCTTACCTCCCTCTGGCTGATTTTCCCGTTGCGCCTCTTTGCCGAGAGCATTACTGCCGGCATGTACCACAATGGAAGTTTCCTCACCCAGACCTTCGGAAATTTTCTGAAGCACCGGTTGCCCCTGGATCTGATATCCGACCCGGTGTGGCTGGCTTATTCCGTTTCACTGGGCGTATTCATGACGATGCTGCCCACTTCGCGCTATTTTCATATCCCAACCGAGATATTTTACATCTACCTGAAAAATTGCGGGATCAAGCTAAAGAAGGTTGAAAACGGTTATGCCCGTGTTCAAACATTCTCCTGCTCCCGTTGTGGAATTTGCATCGACAGTTGCCAGATGAATGTGGCTGGTATCAAAAATACCCAGTCGGTGTATGTGCTGAAAGGGTTGCGTAACCGCACATTGACCGATCCGGTGCTTTTCAACTGCCTGCTTTGCGGACGGTGTGAACAGGTTTGCCCGGTGAGCCTCGATTTGAATGACCTTCGGATTGTGAAGCGGATCGAGAAAACCCAGCAATACAACTCGACGTACGATTTTCTGAAAAAAGAGGAGGTTAAAGAGACCGGTGTAATCTATTTTGCCGGTTGTATGACCCATCTGACCCCTTCGATTATCAAATCGATGAAGCAGATCTTTGAAGCTTCCGGAACAAAGTATTGGTTTATGGATGAGCAGAAAGCCGCCTGTTGCGGTCGTCCGCTGATGCAGGCCGGGCAGCGCGATGCCGCCATGAAGCTGATTGAAATGAACCAGCAGCAGATCCTCGAATCGGGAGCCCATACGCTGGTGCTGTCGTGCCCGATCTGTTACAAGGTGTTCAATGAAGATTACCACCTTCCGCACATACGCATCCTGCACCATTCGCAGTTTATCCTCGAACAGATTATTGAAGGGAAGATTGTTCCGCAGAAGATTGATCAGCGGCTGGTGTATCACGATCCGTGTGAATTGGGAAGGGGAAGCCACATTTACAACCAGCCAAGGGCTTTGCTGCGAAAATATGGAACGTTGGTCCCCATCAAATCGGAGAAACAGAAATCGTTATGCTGTGGCGGAAGTTTGTCGAACCTGCGCATTACCGGAGACCAGCGCAACATTATCCGCGATGCGGCATTGGATGAACTGGATAAAGGGAATCCCGATTACCTGGTGACTGCCTGCCCGCTGTGCAAGAAGACCTTCGCGGCTGCCAACCGGTTGCCGGTAGTCGATATTGCCGAAGTGGTGGCTGGTTCACTGGTTCATGCTTCCCAACCAAAGCAATTAAAAAAAGAAACCGAACTGGCCTGAGCCGGAAAGATCAATCACCAACCTTTTTGATGAAATCGGCAAGGATGGGCTCTGCTTTTGCCATGTCACCCTGCCGGATATATACATCGATAGCCGTTGGGACGCCGCCAACAAAACCGGCCGAAATACCCGACTGAAAATCGTTTTGAAACATCACCGATATGCCTTCTTCTTCCAACTCTTCTTTTAAATGAATGACCGAAACTTCATTTCCGGTGTACACTCTGACAAGATTATCCCCGTTTTTCATCTTTACAAAACGTTTAACGTACTAAATATCATTTGGAACGAAAGATCGTTCATTGAACGGGATTTTGCCCGGATGGAACTCACATGTGTTTTGTTCATCCGTGTTTCCCGATAAACCGAAACAAGTCGTGTTTTCTGCAAACATGTTTGTTTCATCGCATTTGTTTTTAGTTTCTGAATAAAGCTAGCCAAATTTCCGGTTAAATTCAACAGACGGAAGCAGTTTCGTGATTATTTTATGCTCAATGGAATCTTTTTTTGTTTTTTTGCAACCGTCGAGGTAGGGGAAAGGTCGTTATTAACGGTATTTATGGTAACTAACTTTTCTGTTCATATTTAGTTAATGTATGGCAGAACCTGAACGCACTAAAATGAAACCGGTTACAATAATTTTGAAAAGGATTAGTTCTATTATCGGTTTAAATCCCCGAATTTTATTGGAGATGAGGTGCCTATTCAATAACTTGAGTAAAAATTTACTAACCTGAAAATAAATGAAAACCTCTCAGAATAAAATTTCCCCGTTACGTACGTTAAGATGGCTCATCTTTCTGCTCTTCTTTATTCCCGTTTCG
>DAOQAB010000124.1:0-10788 GCA_035353695.1 Prolixibacteraceae bacterium | reverse complement strand
CAACATACATTGGCTTAACGTCCGAATTTAATGATGATTTACCACGAATTTCGATATCAAAACTACCGCCTGCACGTCCGGTACTCTGCGTGATGCTTACACCCGGAACGGAACCTTGTAGGTTTTCCATTACGGAAGGTGCTCCTTTTTCTGTCAACTTTTCTGTGCTTACCGAACTGACTGCTCCCGTCAGGTCTGACTTTTTCATGGTTCCGTAACCCACTACCACAACTTCATTGATATCCGTCGAGGTTTCGGCCATCTTTACAGTTATCACAGTTTGGCTGCCAACTTCAATGGTTTGGGTGTTATAGCCAATGAATGAAAATTGTAGCTTGCCTTTTGCTGGTACTTTAAGTGAAAAATTACCGTCAATATCGGTAAATGTACCAGTTGTGCTGCCTAATACAACAACAGAAACTCCAATCATCGGGTTGTTTGCGGTATCGAGCACCTTCCCGGAAATGTTTTTTTCCTGGGCGAAAGACACCATGCACAGCAAACTTAACAGGAATACTGCTATTGTTTTTTTTGCAAAATTGATAATTTCCATATTTGTTTTAAGATTATGTTTAATTAATTGTTTGATTTCTCTTTTTTTAATGTTAATTTCTGTCAAAAAAAATTAATTTTCAATAATTTAATGTATTTTTCATTGGTCGATCATGTCGCTTATCGAGATTTTTTCAGGATCTGGCCCATCCAATATCTTGTTTGCACCAGTTATAATGTTATTGGATAAATAAATGCTTTTACAATTTTCATTGTATCGTAGAAACGACTCAATCGGATTGGTTTGGAAGCAATCCGCGATTTTGACAGTTTGGCAGTTGCTTAATGTGAAAAAGGTGGAATTTGCCAGTGGGTCAATTAACTGAATTCCATTTAGGTTGATGCGGTTACATTGGTCGAATGTAACTGGTGTTTGTGAAGAGGATTTGATGCGGATTTGATCGAATGACAGGTTTTGAGCATATTGCCCGTCTATTCCTTTGTCGGCCTGGATTGAGATATTATGGAACGATAGTTGGTCGACGCTTCGTTCTTCCAACCCATAAAGGGCAATTCCTTTTTTTGCTCCACGAATACTGATATCCGATAGTTGGATGTTTTGAAATGCAGGAGTTCTTTCCGATAGTGGTTCAATGTTTGTTTTCTGATATCGCATGTTAAGTACAATGCCCTCTTCGACGATGTTTTGCATGACAATGTTGCTGACGGTGATATCTTCAACAATACCGCCTCTGCCGCGCATGGTTTTGAACCGGATTCCCCTGTCGGTACCTTCAAAAATGCAGTTGGAAATGGCAACCCTGCGAATATCGCCCGACATTTCGCTTCCAAGCACTACGCCACCGTGGCCATTTAGCATGGTACAATTGGTAATGGTAATATTTTCTGTTGGTTTAGCGGCTTCACGTCCGTCTTCATCTCTTCCCGATTTGAGTACGATGCAATCGTCGCCAACCGAAATATGGCAATCAGAAATCCGCATATTCCGGCAGGAACAGGGGTCGATCCCGTCGGTATTGGGTGAGTCTCCCGGATTGGAGATGGTGACTCCGCTAATGACAATGTTATCGGAATAAACAGGAACCAAAGTCCAGAAGGGGGGATTAGAAAAGCTTACCCCTTGGATGAGGATGTTTGTACAATTATAAAATAGTACCATCGGTGGGCGTAGAAAATTTCTTATACCATTCAGGTAGTTGTTTTTCTGGAGCAGGTCTTTGTTCTCTTCCTGAAAAATCTGTTGCCATTTTGAATTGACAACCTCCCCGTTTTTGATCTTGTACATGTAATCCCACCATTTCTTTCCATGTCCTTCAAAATGCCCCCGGCCTTTAATGGCGATATTCAGTGCATCGATGGCATAGATTTGAGATGCAAAAGTCTTTACTCGGATACCTTCCCATTGAGATGTGACCATGGGCAGGTAATCATCGAAATCATCGGTGAAATGGATTTCGGCACCGGCATCGGTAAGAAGGGTGATGTTGCTTTTCATGAAAATTGGACCACAAAGGTAATTCCCGGCAGGGAAATAGACGGTGCCCCCACGGTGGTTGCTCAAACTGTCGATTAGCTTATTGATAATAGAAGAGGATTTGATTTTTCCGGTATTGTCGGCACCAAAATCGCAGATGTTCACGGTTGAGTTTTGTGCAAGTCCGCTCAATGAAAAGAGGATGATTACTCCGCAACAGAGTAGAATTCCCTTTATTTTTTTTGTCGTTGATTTCATCCGGTACCCAATGTTTGTCTTTGTTTGTATAAGCGGGAACTAATTTAGGATTAAACCGGCGTTTTATAGGGGGATGAAATGTTTGAAAATGTGGGATATTTTGTTTTCCTGAATTGGATAATAAGTTCAACTTTTTTGAAAATCAACAGATTTTTCAGGATGTTTAAATGCCTTACGTTTAATAATTATTCATCGTTTTTAGGATAATTTGTCTTACTTTTGAAAAGACTGAATCGATACTTCATGGAGGAAAAAAGAAACAAATGGACATTAACGACTCTTTTATTAGGAGTATGCCTGTTTTTTCATGGAGTAATCTTTGGGGTTGAGATCGACCGTTTTGAATCTCTGACAACCGATAATGGACTTTCTCAGAATACAGTAACGAGTATTCTCTGTGATAGCAAGGGGTTTCTCTGGTTTGGTACCATGTATGGTTTGAACCGGTACGATGGCTATAATTTTAAAATATTTCAGAACAGTTTATCCAACCCATCTTTATTAACGAATAACCGGATTGTTTCGATCTGGGAAGACCGGAAGCAGTTTATTTGGTTCGAAACCTACGACGGATATTACCATTATTATAATCCTCAGAACGGAGAATTTTCGACACTCCCGAAATATCTGGTCAATTTGGAAGAAAAATACAGTAAAATCACCTGCTTTTATCAGTTATCCGATGATGAAATTTGGCTGGGGTCTTCCAATTCAGGTGTTTACCGGTTGTTGTTTGATGCACAAACTGGATCATACCAGCAGGAACAATTTTTAAGCAGGGGACAGTTTTCAATTTCCAATAACGACATTCGGTTTATTACGTCCGATAAAAACAACAATGTTTATATCGGTGCAAAAAATGGGCTAAACCTGTTGAAAAGGGAAGATGTAGAAAAGGGGAATTTTTATTTTCAACATTTTTTCTCTGATATGAATTTCACTTCGGCCATTGCAGCTCCCGATGAATTGTGGTTTGGTACCGAGAATAGCGGGTTGGTGCATTATGATTTGAAAACGAAAGTTTTTTATGTTTACAATAATGGAAATTCAGCGTTAAAAAGCAACCATATCGATTTACTGAAGATCAGTGCAGCGGGGAATGTTTTGATTGGAAGTACCTGCCTCTATATTGTTAAGCCCCACAGTCTGTCGTGGCTGTCGGTCGCTGTTGATGGCAACCGCATTGATAAAATATTTGAAGACTATAAAGGTTTGTTGTGGGTTACTACCGGCAAGTTTGGGGTTCAACAAATTGATCAGAATACCGGGAGTAATCGCCATTTCGATCTAACGCCTGAAAAATACAAATACCTTTCCGATAAAGAGCGTCCCTATTTTTTCGAAGATTCCAATAAAAACCTCTGGATTTGTGTTCACGGAGGAGGTTTGGCATTGTTTCAGCGAAATAGTGAAACTTTCAGGTTTTTCAGAAACAACCCCTCCGATCCGAAATCGATTAGCTCGAACACCGTCATGTGTATCGCCGAGGATAAAACCGGTACGTTATGGGTTGGTACTTCGTTGCAGGGTGGCGTTAACAAAATCATTTTTAAAAACCCGGCCTTTCGTTCTGTGCAGACAAACATAGCGTATGACGATTTTATGGAAAACATCATACGCTCGGTTTTTGAGGACAGAAATGGCAATATTTGGATTGCTTCCAAAGGTGGTATTATTAAAATCCTCGATTCCAATGTCCAGCCGGTTGACCGGCAACTAAAGTACCCTTTCCCCAATATTGGGGGGTTGGTTTTTAATGTGTATGCCATGTTCCAGGATTCGAAAGGATATGTCTGGCTGGGATCAAAAGGGGCGGGCATTGCTGTTTCCAAAACGCCAGTTAATAGTTCATCCGATTATAGCAACCTCTCTTTTTACCGGTATGTGAATGTCGAAAACGATAGTTCCTCGCTATGCAATAATAATATATATAGTATTGGGGAAGACAAGCAGGGACAAATCTGGATCGGAACCTATGGGGGAGGACTTTGTTTTACAACTCCCGGAGATTATTCTTCGCTCAAATTTCAGGCCATTGATTCAAAGAATTCGAATCTGTCAAACGATATGATCCGAAATATCCGCGTCGATTCCAAAAATAATCTGTGGGTTGCAACAACCTTTGGCTTAAATCTTTTGCCCAGTTATTTGCTCGAGAAGAGACAATTTACTTTCGAAACCTATTTTCATGACCCGGCTGATCCTGCCAGTATCTGCTACAACGATGTAGTACAAATCTTTGAAGATTCACGCCATAACTATTGGTTCGGAACTTTTGGAGGCGGAGTTGATTTTCTGGATCACAGCAAGGTGAAAGATCGATCGTTTGTTCATCTTACCGAATTTAGTGGACTATCGAACGATGAAGTCTTTGGAATAGTTGAAGATCGAATGGGTCACATCTGGTTCAGTACCGAAAATGGCCTGTCCCGTTTCGATCCAACAACCCAAAGTTTTGAAATTTTTAATAAGTCGAATGGGCTGGGTTCCAGCGAATTTTCTGAAAATACCGGACTCATAACTCACCGGGGAAAACTGATCTTTGGAAGTTCCAAAGGGATCGAAATTATTGAACCCGAAAAAATTGTAACCCCCAAGACCTCATTGAAAGTAACTTTTACCAATTTTCAGCTCTTCAACAAAGATGCCAATGTCTGTACTCCGGGGTCTCCCCTGAAAAAAGATATTGCTTACACTGACAAAATAAACCTAAAATATAATCAGTCAAGTTTTCGTTTTGAATTTTCGGCGTTGAACTATCTTGACGAATCGAAAACCCAATTTGCTTATTTTCTTGAAAAATTCGATGAAAACTGGAATTATGTAGGAACTGAGCGAAAAGCAACCTATACCAACCTGAAGCCGGGTGAGTATATCTTCAGGGTGAAGGCCGCTTTGTGGGACGGGAAGTGGGATAGCGAAGAATCGACCATCCGGATTATAATATCGCCGCCCTGGTGGGGATCAACGATCGCTTATATTGTGTACCTGATCTTGTTTTTGGTCGCCTCCCTTTTTGTGAGCCGAATTGTCATCAGGGTGAACACTTTCCGGAACGAACTAAAAGTTGAGAAAGCGGTTAATGAAGTGAAATTGCAGTTCTTCACGAATGTTTCTCACGAAATCCGAACCCCGTTGACACTGATCCTTGGCCCAATTGAAGATTTACTTTTTGATTCGAAATTCCCCGATGAATTTAAACCAACACTTGGGCTGATGCAAAAGAATGGCAAACGAATGTTGTATCTCTTGAATCAGCTTCTCGACTTTAGGAAAGTCCAGAATAAGAAGATGATTTTGAAAGTTGAAAAGATTGATATTGTTACTTTTACCCAAAGTATATTCGATAATTTTGTGCCTTTTTCCCACCACAATGGCATTGTTTTCAAGTTTAATGTAGTCGCTCATCCTGAAAAGGTTTGGGCTGATCCCCACCGAATTGACTCGGTAATTTTCAACATATTGTCGAATGCTTTCAAATTTACACCAAGGGGGGAGGCTGTTGTTGTTACTATCGATGAAAATAAAAAAGCCAATGAAGTGTTGGTGAAAATCTCCAATGGTGGGGCTGGAATTAAAAGTAAGGATATCCCACTTCTTTTTAACCGATATTCCATCTTGTCGGGCGAAAACATGTCCGACAATAGTACCGGCATTGGCTTAAACCTCTCGAATGAAATTGTGAAAATGCACGGTGGCGAAATTCGGGTCGAAAGCGAACCTGGTTCGGGGAGTATATTTACAATTGTATTGAAAAGTGGCGACGAGCATCTTCGTAATCAGTCCAATGTTCAGTTTGTGGAAGGAGCAGGTGAATATAGCAACAGCTTGCTAAATGACATTATTCCTGATGAAAGGGCAAATCCTGTCAAGGCCGGTAATCCATCGGCGAAACATGAGAACACCATCCTGCTGGTGGAAGACAATTTGCAGATATTGAATTACCTGTCAGATATGCTGGATGCAGAGTTTTCGATCCTTACGGCGTCCAATGGGGCCGAAGGGCTTGAAATGGCAACCAATAATCATCCCGACCTCATCATCTCCGATGTGATGATGCCAGTTGTGGACGGAATACAGATGACCCGTAGCCTGAAAGAAAATTTTGACACATGCCATATTCCGGTGATCCTTCTGACTGCAAAATCAGGTATCGACGACCAAATCCTGGGAATCGAATCGGGAGCCGAGGCTTATATTCTCAAGCCGTTTAACATGGGGTTGCTCAAATCGATCCTATTCAATATGCTGGAACAACGAAAACTGATACTCCGGAAGTACCGTGATCACAAAGAAATAGCGGTTTCCGATTTGAAAATAACCTCGCGTGACCATGAGTTTATCGATAAACTGATAAAATACATTGAGGCCAATTACATGGATGAAAATTTGTCGATTAATACGTTGGTCGAATTTTCGTGCGTTAGCCGAACTGTTTTCTACAATAAAGTAAAAAGTCTTACTGGTCTAAGCCCCATTGAATTGATGCGGCAGATCAAATTGAAAATTGCAGCACAAATGCTGCTCAACGGATATAACGTGAATGAGGCTGCTATCAATATCGGCTTTAACGATACCCGCTATTTTAGCAAGCAATTTAAAGAGCTTTTTGGGGAAACCCCCAGCAACTATAGAAAGATGAACTTACCGGAAGGATGATTTAACGACTCCGGTTAATCATTTCTTAAAATTCCTTTTTTGAAGGCCGACGGGTTTGAACCTGAGCATCCAACAGGGCATGGCGTTTTAGAATCGGCTTTTCAACCGGTTTTTGTAATAGAGAACAAGCACTTCACGAGAAAAAAATCTAAAAAAAAAGAGCCCGACTGTTTGATTCTTATTGGAAATTAGTACTTTTGCCAACCGTTTCGGGGAGGAATATGCACTTACGTGAACATAAGTGATTGATAATCCCTTCAAAGCGAGAATTTTTTGTAATTTTTAAAATTTTAATTAAACGAATAATGCCTACAATTCAACAGTTAGTTAGAAAAGGGAGACAAAGTAACATCGACAAGAGCAAGTCTCCTGCACTTGATTCCTGTCCACAGCGTAGGGGTGTATGTGTACGTGTTTACACAACAACACCTAAAAAACCAAACTCAGCCATGCGTAAAGTGGCTAGGGTGAGGTTAACTAACATGAAAGAGGTTAACGCTTACATTCCGGGAGAAGGTCACAATTTACAGGAACACTCCATCGTATTGGTTCGTGGTGGTCGTGTAAAAGATTTACCTGGTGTGCGTTACCATATCGTTCGTGGTGCTTTGGACACAGGTGGTGTTGAAGGACGCACACAACGCCGTTCCAAATACGGAGCAAAACGTCCTAAAGTGAAAAAATAGTGTTGAAAAGGTTATTTAAAGTTGTGGTTTGGTTGAGTAAGGGACTCTATTCTAAATTTTAGGATGAACTGAAGACTGACACTCAGGCAACCGATTTGAATAACACAAACTTTAAAAAAAATGAGGAAGTCAAAGCCAAAAAAACGGATCATTTTACCAGATCCAAAGTTTAACGATGTATTGGTTACTCGTTTCGTAAACGACCTGATGGTCGATGGTAAAAAAACAGTTGCTTACAGTGTATTCTACGATGCAATGGCAATTGTTGCAGAGAAAATGAAAAATGAAGAGCTCTCACCGCTCGAAATCTGGAAAAAAGCACTTGATAACATTACCCCTCAGGTGGAAGTAAAAAGCCGCCGCGTTGGTGGTGCAAACTTTCAGGTTCCAATGGAAATCCGTCCCGAAAGGAAGGTTTCAATTTCAATTAAAAATATGATTTTGTTCTCCCGCAAACGTGCTGGGAGATCGATGAGTGAAAAACTTGCCGCTGAAATACAGGCTGCATTCCACGAAGAAGGTGGTGCTTTCAAACGGAAGGAAGAAATTCACCGCATGGCTGATGCAAACCGTGCGTTCGCTCATTTCCGTTTTTAGTATTGGTTAGGTTGGTTTAGTTAGTTTTTTATTTTTAAAATATAAGATTGGTTATTTTATAATGGCAAAAAGAGATTTACAATATACACGCAACATCGGTATCATGGCGCATATTGACGCCGGTAAGACAACAACTTCTGAACGAATTCTGTTTTATACCGGTTTAACCCACCGTATCGGTGAGGTTCACGATGGTGCCGCTACAATGGACTGGATGGAGCAAGAGCAGGAGCGAGGTATTACCATTACTTCTGCGGCTACTACCACACAGTGGAAATACAACGATGACGAGTATAAAATAAACCTGATTGACACTCCGGGACACGTCGACTTCACGGTTGAAGTAGAACGTTCTCTCAGGGTTCTCGATGGAGCCGTAGCACTTTTCTGCGCCGTAGGAGGTGTTGAGGCTCAATCGGAAACGGTATGGAATCAGGCTGAAAAATATGGCGTTCCCCGTATTGCTTTTGTGAATAAAATGGATCGTTCAGGTGCCGACTTTTATAACGTATTAAGCGAAATAAAAGAAAAACTCAAGGCAAACCCAATACCTCTTCAACTCCCTATTGGTGCTGAAGAATCGTTTAAAGGTGTGATCGACCTGGTTCGCATGAAAGCTTATATCTGGAACGATGACAAAGGCGATTTGGGAACCAATTTTTCCATGGAAGAGATTCCTGCCGACATGCTCGATCAGGCGATCGAATGGAGAGAAAAGCTGATGGAGGCTGTTGCTGAACAGGATGAAGATCTGATGGAACGTTTCTTCGACGATCCTGATTCTATCACTCCTGAAGAAATGATCGCCGTCATCCGTAAAGCAACAATTGCCGGATCTATTATTCCAATGCTTTGTGGTTCTGCATTTAAAAACAAAGGTGTTCAGCGGTTGCTCGATGCTGTTTGTATGTATTTGCCCAGCCCGCTCGATAAAGGAGAACTGATGGGGCGCGACATTGATGATGAAGAAGAAGTTGTTACCCGTAAGGCTGATGCTGATGAGCCAACAGCTGCACTTGCTTTCAAAATTGCAACCGATCCTTATGTCGGTCGTTTAACTTTTGTTCGCGTTTATTCCGGTAAACTGGAGTCTGGTGCCGCTTATTATAATCCACGTACTCGTAAAAAAGAACGTATTTCGAGAATCTATCAGATGCATTCCAACAAACAGCAGCCTCGGGAAGTGATCGAAGCCGGTGATATTTGTGCAGTGGTCGGTTTAAAAGATGTACGTACAGGCGATACTCTTTGCGATATTGACAAACCAATCGTAATGGAATCAATGTCATTCCCTACTCCGGTAATCGGTATTGCTGTTGAACCAAAAACTCAGTCCGATCTCGACAAACTGGGAATTGGTTTATCAAAATTAGCAGAAGAAGATCCAACATTCGTCGTTCAAACCGATCAGGAAACCGGTCAAACGGTTATCCGTGGTATGGGTGAGCTTCACCTCGAAATCATTATCGATCGTTTGAGACGCGAATTTAAAGTAGAATGCAATCAGGGCAAGCCTCAGGTTGCTTATAAAGAAGCGATCAAAGGTGGAGTTCAAATCCGTGAGGTATTTAAAAAGCAAACTGGTGGTCGTGGTAAATTTGCCGATATCATCGTAAAAGTTGAAGCAGCCGAAGGTGGTAAAGAAGGACTCGAATTTGTTGATGCTGTTAAAGGCGGAAATATTCCACGCGAGTACGTCCCATCGGTCGAAAAAGGCTTTAAAGCTGCAATGGCGAATGGCCCATTGGCTGGTTTCCCACTCGAAGCGATGAAAGTGACTCTTCTCGATGGTTCATTCCATCCGGTTGACTCCGATCAGCTTTCATTCGAAATCTGTGCAAAACAAGCATTCAAAACCGCTACATCGAAGGCAAAACCAATTCTTCTTGAACCAATTATGAAGTTGGAAATCACCACTCCCGATGAGTACATGGGAGATATCATTGGTGACTTAAACCGTCGTCGTGGTCAGGTTGAGGGAATGGAATCGAAAGGCGGTGCCCGTGTAATCAAAGCGAAAGTACCATTAGCCGAACAATTCGGATATGTTACTGTGCTTCGTACACTCTCTTCCGGACGAGCTACTTCTACCATGGAATTTTCCCATTACGAAGAAGTACCTCGCACCATTGCAACAGCAGTGCTGACGGAAGCGAAAGGTCGAGTTGATTTATTATAATTTGATACAATTATATTATTATGAGTCAAAAAATCAGAATTAAGCTGAAATCTTATGATCATAACCTGGTTGACAAATCAGCTGAAAAGATCGTTAAGACAGTAAAGGCTACTGGTGCAGTAGTTAGCGGGCCAATCCCACTGCCTACTCACAAGCGTGTTTTTACGGTTTTGCGTTCCACTTTTGTGAACAAAAAATCCCGCGATCAGTATCAGCTCAGCTCATACAAGCGTTTGATCGATATTTACAGCTCAACAGCCAAAACAATCGATGCACTGATGAAACTTGAGTTACCAAGTGGTGTAGAGGTTGAAATTAAAGTTTGATAATTAAAAAGAGTTAAAAATGCCAGGATTAATTGGAAAAAAAATCGGAATGACATCCGTATTCAGTGTTGAGGGGAAAAACATCCCATGCACTGT
>DAOQAB010000123.1:0-10879 GCA_035353695.1 Prolixibacteraceae bacterium | reverse complement strand
GTCCGGCATGACCTGACAGAGTTAAAAGAATAAGAGCCGTAGGCCTCGGATAAATATTGTAAGGATGGATTTTAATCCATTCAAAACAGCAAACTACCGATGAAGAGAGCCGTAGGCTCGGTATATTTTTCAGAATTTCATCGTAGTAGCTTATATGCTCCGTTCCTACGGAACTGATAATCCTTAAATCCGGTAAATCGTGCCTACCCCGACGCCTCAGGCATTCACACATTTTTTAATTCTTCAAACGAGTAAGGTAAATCTGTCGAACCCCTTAAAACCAGTTTCTCATCTTCGCATTCTTCTCAGTGCCCATCTTCACATCTTTCCAATTTTCCACTTCTTTCTTCTTGTCTGGCTCAAACAAAAATGGACTAAAAATGTGCAAAAATATGGTCAAAATTGAAAGGGGTCTCATTGCAGATTCATTGCAGACACATTGCAGTTTCATTGCACCAAAATTTGATGGCAATTTTTGAATAGATAATTATGTAATACGGATCGACTGTCGGGTTTCCCTCCAACTTGTCAACATCCTATTAACCTGACAACGTTGACCATAACGAGTGATGCGATTTGAAATCGCTTCTTAAGAATTTAGCGGTTAAAAACGCAGCACCCAATTACAACTTTTTGATTGCCTCCAATCGTTGCATACCTTTCTGTGGAAAAGCCTCCCAATCCCTCCAAAGGAGGGGAATCTGTGTGGTCTTTAAAGTTGATTATCCTAATTTTGAGTACTATTCTCATCCTTGAGGAATCCAAAAGGGGTCTCTTTATTTCACAAAATCATCGGTTCGATCGATCAGAATTTCACCAGGTTTTCCACTAAAGCCGGAAAACCCTGCGGAACCGCTAAATCCACTGTTTCCACTGCTTCCTGCGGGATTTCCGTTTCCGCCACTTCCGCCGCTTCCTCCACTTCCACTCCTTCCGGCATCGCCACTATAACCTCCTTCAGAAGATGAATGAATCAATTTTTGGAAATCGAGGGCATCGTCGGTAAAATAGAGATGAATATTGCCACCATCACCGCCATCGCCACCGTGACCTCCACGTCCACCCGGCCCGCCATTACCACCTTTGCCTCCGGGATCCTGATGAGTTACTATCACCGAAGTACTGTCGCTTGTTTTCTCTTCTTTGGTATAGGTTGAGCCATCGGAACCTTTGCCGCCGTCGCCACCGTCGCCGCCTTTGCCACCGTTACCGCCACTGCCCCCCTTGGAAGTTACCTGAAACGAACCGCCATCGGGATTAACCAGGTAACGGTATTCATGCTCATCCGAGAGATTCTTTGCATAGACATACAGCAAATTTTTATTTAACAGGTCGTCAAAATACCAATCGACCCAGACACTAATTTCAGGGCCATTACCCCCATCGTCACCGTCCCTTCCGTCAGAGCCACTACCACCGTCGGAACCCGAAGAACCATCACTGCCATCGCTGCCATTGGTTCCATCGCTACCACTTGAGCCCCGGAGGGTGAGATTGTAATTGGCCTTATAATCAAGAAGCAGATCGAACGAATGGCTGCAATCGGGATTCCGCTTCGAAATAGCCGTCAGGTTTACCGTATGATTCCGTATGAGACGAATATTGCTTTCAATGTAATATTGATCCTTCCGGAGTTCACCTCCGTTCACTGCCAGAATAAAATTCTTCGACAAATCATCCTTGTTTTTGTACAAATATTCCCGTTTCACCCCATTATTGAATGTGGAAACCACCTTAAAATTGAAGCCAAAACCAGGAGCCTTCACCAAATCCGACACCGGTACAATTTCAACCTTTTCATCATAATTCAATGGCAGTATGAGCTTTTTGGCAAGGCGCTTGGCTTTGTTAGGCCATACTTCAATCCGGACATCCTTCCCGGCACAAGGAATTTGTTTTTCATCCACACGAACCCGCCCCGCCATGAATCGTCCGCCTTTGACCTCTACATTGAACCGAAACCAGGGCATCATCCCACTTTCCAGGTTCCAGGTCTTTTTCACCTTTCCATTTTTAAAATAGGCAACCACACCAATGTCGAAATCTTCGCCAGGCAACCGAAGTTGATCCGGATTAACGATTACCTGAATCGAATCGAGCTGTTTGGTAAAATCGAGAAGCTGAGCGTCGAGATGGGTGAATAAAAACAGAAAGGTAAAGAGAAAGAGTGCTTTCAAAATATTCATATTCAACATATTCACGATATTTTTGTGGATGCTTTTTATTCTCTGCGATTACTCAGGGCATGAAAACCGGGTTGAATATAGGTTATTATTTTAGCGTTAACAAAAACTTATTCACCGTGAATGTAAATAAGTTTTCAGGAAGTGTGTTTGCAAATTGGTTATCTTTGGATCGTTAAAATCCTGAAAACATCTTTAAAAAAAATCATAATGAAACGTGACACGTTAGTATTCGACATTATTGCAAAAGAACGCCACCGTCAGATCAGTGGCATCGAGCTGATTGCATCCGAAAACTTTGTGAGCGACCAGGTATTGGAAGCCATGGGATCAGTAATGACCAACAAATATGCCGAAGGTTACCCCGGCCATCGCTATTACGGCGGTTGCCAGTTTGTTGACATGACCGAACAATTGGCCATCGACCGGATTAAACAACTCTTTGACGCAGAATATGCCAATGTACAGCCGCACTCCGGCGCCCAGGCCAACGCCGCGGTATTGAGTGTTGTTTTAAATCCCGGTGATAAATTCCTTGGCCTCGATCTTTCGCATGGCGGACACTTGTCTCACGGTTCTCCTGTAAATTCATCAGGGTTATTATATCATCCCATTGCCTATAAGGTCAAAGAGGAAGATGGCCGCGTCGATTACGACGAAATGGAACGTTTGGCACTTGAAGAAAAACCAAAACTGATTATTGGCGGCGCTTCGGCTTATTCACGCGACTGGGATTATGCCCGTATGCGTGCCATTGCCGATAAAGTAGGCGCTTTATTGATGATCGACATGGCACACCCTGCCGGTTTGATTGCTGCTGGCCTCCTCGAAAATCCGGTTAAATATGCCCACATTGTCACATCAACCACCCACAAAACCCTTCGTGGCCCACGTGGAGGGATCATCTTATTGGGTAAAGATTTCGAAAACCCATGGGGACTGGCTACCAAGAAAGGCGAAATCAAGATGATGTCTTCGCTGTTGGATTCATCGGTTTTCCCGGGTCATCAAGGTGGACCGCTCGAACATGTGATTGCCGGTAAAGCGGTTGCTTTTGGCGAAGCACTCGACCCATCGTTCAAAGTCTACCAGCAACAGGTTCAGAAAAATGCAGCGGCCATGGCAAAAGCAATGATCGATGCCGGTTATAAAGTAATATCCGGTGGAACCGACAACCACTCGATGCTGATTGACCTTCGCACCAAATTCCCCAACGTAACCGGGAAACAGGTTGAAAATGCACTGGTTGCTGCCGACCTTACCGTAAACAAAAACATGGTTCCGTTCGATAGCCGTTCACCGTTCCAGACATCGGGCTTACGCCTGGGAACACCGGCCATCTCCACCCGCGGCGTGAAGGAAGATTTGATGCCCGTGATTGTTGAAATGATCGACACTGTAATCTCCGATTTCGAAAACGAAAACACGATCAATTCGGTACGGGCTAAGGTTAATTCGATAATGAAAGATTTCCCGCTGTTTGCGTGGTAATAAAACGAAAATAAAACATTATTCAGGAAAGGATTGACTGAAAGGTTGATCCTTTCTTATTTCCTGACAATCAGATGCAACTTTGAATATTCTATTCAAAGGCTAGCCTATAATTAATTTCTAATTATTCCATTCAAAATAACCTGATTATAATTATCCCAGGGGAAAGGTACTCCAATAGCAAGGCAAACACCTGTTATAAACTGAACCCTGTCCTGTTCATCCACAATTTGGTATTTGAATTTTATCTTATAGGCATATTTTAAACTATCAGGGAATAAGGCCGGGCCACAATTATACGAATTATATGAGGAAATGACTCCATCAGGAAAAGCAAACAGTGTATCCGGAAAATTAAACGTATAAAAGTCCATGGGTTTATTTTTACTTTCCTCAAGCAATATGCAATAGCCCCTTGGTGCCTTATTGTCGGTTGCTTGTCCTCCGGCGTTTACTTCGTCGCCAACGAAAGAACCGACAACATAACCTTCCACAAAACCGGAATACTCATCTTTTTCATCATCACAACCTATCCCCAACAAAACTACACAAAGCGGCAACAGAAGCAGGAAAGATGGTCGTAGTTTTAATTTCTTTGTTCTCACAATTTCAAGATTTAATGAATATTCATTAGATAAATTTGAATACCAAAAGGTTGCGCCCCTCTATGAAAATTGAAGATAATTGTTTGGAATGTCAACTAAAATAAAGATAAAGGATTATCCAAATTGGTCAATCCTTTTTTAATACATCACCATCCATGTTGGCAGTAAGTTTTTGCACCACTTTAAATCCCGAGAGGAATTCGGCGGCAAAAACCCGCAGGATGGTATAAACCGGAACAGCCAGAATCATTCCGGTAATCCCCACCATGCTCCCGGCAGCCATGATCACCAGAAAAATTTCGAGCGGGTGGGCCTTTACGCTGCTGGAATAGATCAACGGTTGAAAAATCACATTATCAATCACCTGCGAAACGGCGAACACCACAATCATAAAACCAAGTACCGGCAAGGTGTGCTCCATAAAAGGAGCGTTCACATTGATGGCGAAAGCAATGATCATGCCCAGCGCGCCACCGATCCAGGGGCCAAGATAGGGGATCACATTAAAAAGACCACAAATAAGGCCAATCAAGATAGCCGTTCCAAAATTGAGGCCAATAATCAACATGCCAATGGTTACCAATGTAGCAACCAGAATAACTTCGAGTACCAGCCCGATGAAATAGCGGTTGAGCAAATGGGTAATGCGGTCGAAACTCCGCGAAAAGCGTTCCTCTGAACCACGGGGTGTGAGGGCAAGTAAGCCATTCCGGAACATTCCTTCTTCTTTCAAAAAGAAAAAGCTGATGAACGAGACCGAAAAAACGCCCATCATTATTTCGCCAATGGTACCGGCAATGGTTCCAAAAAGATCGGTCACCTGTGAAATCCTGAAAAAAGAGGCAAGTTTCGAAGTGGCAATTTCGGGTATCGAGATGGTAGCCAGCGAGATTGGCTCTTTCATAAAGAGTTTTGACACATTTTTCACCGGCTCATCCAGCTTCAGGAGTAATGCCTGATAGTCGACCGAAGCCAGACTTTTAAATTCTCCGGCAATAAGCGGAATCATGAATACGAAAAAACCAATAAAGAAGAGTAATAATGCCATGAGGGTTAAAAAAGCACGTACCGAAGCATTCAGTCTGAACTTTCCAATTTTCACCTTCTGAAGCAACTGCATGATTGGCCGGCCAATCGAAGAGATCACGGCTGCCACAATAATGTAGGTGACAATGGAACGAAAATACCAGGCAATAAACCCAAGAATAATTGCACCGGCAACGATTAATATATTTCTGGTTTTTTTCGTCATAGCATCTATTTTAATTTGACAACCAACAGCTTATCCAAGCTTAACCGCTTTCAGGTTTTCAAAAGAATCAAGGCTTTTCTGGGTAATTGGCAATTCTATTTCTTTTTCATCAAAATAAAGGAAACACCTTTTCAACTTGCGGTCAACCCTCACAATGTAGTTCAGATTGATAATCGTTGACCGGTTGATCATCATGAAATGAATATTCCCCATTTCCTGTAACATCTGTGAAATAGGCAGATACACTTTTTCGACCTGACCTGAAATAAGGAACAATTCACAGTAGTTCCGGTTAGAACAAACATACACAATCTCTTTCGGCATTAAAAACAGATATCCCTGGTTTGTTTTAAACTTTAACTTGCCGGAAGGCTCTTTCTTTTTTAAGAGATTTTGTGAGGTTTGTTTCGCCAAAATCGTTTTCTCAATATCGCCAACCAAGTTTGAAATTTCCTCAACGCCAAAGGGTTTCATCAAAAAATCGAAAGGCTTCATATCAAAGGCTTCCAGTGCATAGCTCCGGAATGCCGTGGTGAAAACCAACAGAACGTCGACTCCAATCTCTTTCATCCGGGAAGCAAATTTCAACCCGCTTTCATAAGGCATATTGATATCGAGGAAAACCACATCGGGCTTGTGCTTTTTGATTGCATCCACCGCATGGAGCGTATTCTCCAAACCAGCTACAACGAAAACCTTATCTTCGAGTTCCAGAAATTTTCCAAGTATATTCCGGGCCTGGGAATCATCATCAATAATTAGCGCTGTAATCTTCCTATCCATATTCAACCATCAAATTAAGTGCTTTTTAGCCAAATTTTTAACACTCATTTTTGTTGTATTAAACCGCAATAGCTCTGTTCCTGTGTCAATTACACAAAAATACTCTTTCTCATTGACATCTTTCAACATTCGCATATTTACGATCACCGAACGGTTGATTCGGGCAAAATGGTACTTTTCCAAAATATCTTCCAATTTTCCCAGGTTGTAACTTGAACATTCCACTTTGCCATTGGTAAAAAACAATTCAGAATAAGAGCCATCGGCCTTACAATGAGATAATAAATTCAAATCGACCAGTGAAAACCCATTGGGTACCGATATTTTAATCTTCATATTCTCAGGTGAAGGCTCTTCCGTGATCAACATTCCCTTTTTTTTCTTCACCTCAGCCATTGCATCCCGAACCGATTCGGCAAGTTTTTCTCCGTTGAAAGGATAAATCAGAAAATCGAAAACTTTGGCTTTGATGGCATCAATGGCTCGGTCGGGGTTATTGGATAAGATGATCAGCGGTGAACTAAAATTGATTTTTCGCAACAGCGAAGCCAGTTCAAGCCCGCTCCTACCTTTTAAAACATCGGAAGCAATTATCACATCGGGCTGCTTTTCCAACAGAATAAAAAGTGCATCCTCCGCCGAATCACATTCCAAAATGGACATAATTTCCTTAATCTTTTTTAGTTGACTTTTAATCAGCAACCTTAATTCCAAATCATTAGCAACGACTAG
Source organism: Prolixibacteraceae bacterium (assembly GCA_035353695.1). Lineage (GTDB taxonomy): Bacteria > Bacteroidota > Bacteroidia > Bacteroidales > Prolixibacteraceae > CAYMTR01. Next base: position 3,833 of record DAOQAB010000123.1, on the reverse strand, counting down.
AAGTGTCATATTCCGGGAGTATGATGAATAATCCGCCTAAATATAAATAAAAAGATGATAACTGAAGATGTTCTGTGAAACCAATTCAAAGGAAAAAAACAATAATTCCGCCCACGGCAACCATTGCGCCAATCACCTCATTGATGGTTAACCGCTCTTTAAACAGCAGGTGCGAGGGTAGCAAGATAAAAACCGGAACCGTAGCCATCAACGTAGATGCTACACCCAGGGAAGTGTGTTTAAACGCAACCATGCCCAGTGAAACACCGAGAAAAGGGCCAAAGAACGATCCGATCAGCAAAGCGGTTGAAACTTTCCGGTCAGTTAATCCAGGCCGGATATTTTTCCATTGTCCCATAAAGGATATCATAATGGCAAAACCGATCACACCGGTAATTACCCGTATTTGCGAAGAGGCAAAAGGGTCGTAATCGCCCATGCCGATTTTGCTAAAGACGGAACCAACGCCCTGCCCTACGGCTCCACCAAATGCCAACAATATTCCTTTGAGCGGATATCGCAATTTTTTCTCCCCGTTTTCGGTATCCCGTTTTAAAACGACCAGCGCAACACCGCCCAATACCAGTACCATTCCCAATCCGTTCATCAGGGAAAAAGGTTCAGAAATCATGATCCAACCCAGCACCGCAGCAATGGGTGGTGCCAGCGTCATCACCAGCATCGAGATTTTTGAACTGACATACTCGTACGATTTAAAAAGGAAGAAATCGCCTAACACAAAACCGATCAACCCCGAAATACTCAAATAAATCCATGCCTTCAGTGGAGCATCCAGGGGAAGCCAATGGCCCAGCGTAATTTTACAATAGACCAGATAAAACAAAAAAGCGAAAACAAGCCGGATGAGGTTTACCAAAACCGATCCGATTCGGCGCGACGCAAACTGAAAACTCATTGCGGTAACTGTCCAGCACAATGCAGTTGCTAATCCGGCAAACTCTCCTACATAACTCATTGGAAAAATTTTAGATGGATTGAATTCGGAATAAAGGAAGTAATAATCCGGAAAATTCTTTCACTTGTTTTTTCCAAAGAGACTATTTTTAACAATACTGTAAGGAATCCTATGGGCATAAAATAAAAAATCCAGGTTATTAACCTGGATTTTTTAACGAACCATCATCGTTGTTACTTCTTTGCTGGTTCTTGTTTTTTGGCTGGTTCTGATTTCTTTGCTGGTTCAGCCTTCTTAATAGGAGCTGTTTGTGCAGCGACTGAAGCTACCGGAGCTTTTTTAACAAAAGCGCCTGTTGAACTATATTCCAGCTTTTCTTTTTCACTCCCTTTCGCAACAACTACTTCAAACGCTGATTGGTTGTTGGATGTTACTTTGTATGCATTTTGAATAGCAAAGCCATTATAATCCTTTGCAATATTCTCGGTAACGGCCTTTGGAAGATCGGCTGGTTTAATCTCGACCCTTGTCTGTGCATTTGCAAATACTGAAATCGTAAGGGCTACCATCAAAATTAATGCTGCTTTTTTCATTGTGTTTTGTTTTAAAAGTTTAACGACCCAAAACTATGGGCACATTCTGAAGAAATTCTGAATGGCAAAGAGCTCTTAACATTTTTTAAAATTTCGCTGACCCTCTTACTTGAAAAACAACACGAACTTCAATAAATCAACACATTACAATCACAAAACCAAGGTTCCATCCGACAACCAATCAGTAGCAACAAAAAAATCCAGGTGGTTGGCCTGGATTTTTGCAAGAATAATTCTCCCTACTTATTTTTTTGCTGTGCATTCACCGGATGCGTGGTCTCCGCTTTTTTCGAAGCGGATGACTGGGTTTTCTTTGTAGTTGACTGGGTTTTCTTAGCATTTGACTTCTTTGCAACAACTGGTGATTTCTTGACAAATACGCCGGATGCACTGTATTCCAATTTCTCCTTATCGGAGCCTTTTGCAACAATCAGGTCATAAGCCGACTGATTTTGGGTTGTTACTTTATATGCTTTTTGAATTGCATATCCGTTATAATCCTTTGTCACATTCTCGGTAATAGCCTTTGGAAGATCGGCTGGTTTAACTTCAACCCTTTTCTGCGCATTGGCGCAAACCGAAATGGTAAGGGCTGCGATCATAATAAATACTGCTTTTTTCATCGTGTTCTGAGTTTTAATAACAAAACAAAACTACGGGCACATTCTGAAGAAATTCTGAAGGTTAGCTGCTCTTAACATTTTTTAGAGTTTCAGGATTGGATCCCAATTGATTCCTTTTCATGAAGTAATCTGCGAATCGGACAGATGAACGTACCAAATAAAGTTTTTTAAAACGAATCCGGTCAAAGATCCTTCGGCGGGAAACCAATTTCCAACCGGTACACACCTTGCTGAACCGTGTAATTCAGCGAAAAGTCGTAAATCCTGCAAATCCGTTTCATAATCTCAAAGCCCAAACCCAACGAGGCATAGGGTTTGTTTTCATAAAATGCCAGGTCGCCATTCCCTGCCGGCTCGTTTTCCTTGTCATTGCACGAGTTCTCCACACAAATTGAGGATTGCAAAAGGTTAATATGCAAGTACCCATTGGGAACATTGTGTTTAATGGCGTTATTCATCATATTGGATATCAGAATCTCAGCAAGCGACCTGTTCATCAAAAGGCTCACCGGGGCCAATTCTGTTTTGACCTCCAGGTTTTTCTGCCGGATGAAATCATCAAACGTTCTCAAATGGTTGGTTACCAATTGCGATAGTTCGATTGGTTCCTGATTGTTATAAAACTGATTATCAATCTTTGCCAGCAGCAGCAACCCGTTGTTCAGATGGATTAAATTATTGGTAACGTGATAAATGGTTGTAAAATGTTCAATTTGATCTTCGGTCATATCCTCTTTCTGGAGCAACAATTCAACCTTCGACATGATAATCGCCAGCATGGTATTGATTTCGTGCGAAAGGTTTTCGGTGAACTCTTTCATCCGGATATAATCGCCTTTCAATTTTTGGGAAAATGAAGAGATGATCTGGTTAAGCTGCTTGAACTCTGATATCTCCGTATCAGTAAAATTCAAGGTAGAAGGAGCATCCAGATTAAACCGGGTCAGCCCATCCAGGGTTTTGTAAAAAGGGCGCCACAACTGCCGGTTCACAAAATATCCCGACCCCAGAAAAGCAATCAGCAAGAGTAGAAAAGCAAATGAAATAGACAACATTACCACCCTTTTAAACTTATGCAGCTCGCTCAGTGGCTTCATAATACAAATGGTATACCCCATCCCGTTCTTCCGGTTTTTTGAAAAATAGTGTTGCCGGAACAGCTCATTGGCTTGACTTCTTTCAACATACTGTTTGACATTTGCAAAATGATTCCGGTAAGGGACCGGTTTCTGAAGGAGAGAAACCTCAATCTGATGCCCAAACACCTGGGTATAATCGGGAACCGTGTCGAGGTACTCAATTTCTTCCTCAATAATCACCCGTTCGGTTTTGATCCCATCATCGATTTGTTTGTAATAAATTTTAATGAGGGTAATTTGCAGGAAGAACCCGATCACCACGAGGATGATGGCCGAATAAGTAATGTTGTAGATATTATTACGGGCCTGAAGTTTCATCACTGATCCGACAATTTGTACCCGATACCATAAACCGTACGGATATAATCTTTCCCGCCTTTTTCCATAATCTTATGTCGCAGGTTTTTAACATGGGCATAAATCAAATCATTCGACGCAGACTGGTCATAATCACTATCCCAAAAATGATCGATCAGCGATTCTTTTGAAACAACCCGCTCTTTATTGGAAACAAAATACATCAACAAACTGTATTCCTTCGGTGTAAGATTCAAAAGCTGGT
>DAOQAB010000122.1:5717-11041 GCA_035353695.1 Prolixibacteraceae bacterium | reverse complement strand
TACAGTTCGATTTGTTTGATATTAAGTTTTAATTTTTAACGCACCAGCAGTGATCGAAAAATATAAAAGCGGCAAGGCTATATATAAAATTGGGATCGATAAATATAAAATCGGGGACGTCATTTGTAATTCCGGGATCGATAAATGTAAAACCAGGAAGGCTTTAGCCTTTGGGGGGTACGATAATTTATGACTCAGAGGTCGAACTAAACGATTTCGATTAGCAGAAAGTTGGAATCCTGGCAGTATCTAAAAATTGGGGGATAGATGTTATATTCTCCTATGAAAAACTCAGCTTTGAAATCTGCTTATATTCAGGGCTGCTGGCTTCAAAAACCGATTTTACGTACGATTTTACATCGGCCACCACATCGGTCATTCCGGTATTGGCTTCGTAAAGCACTTTGTTCCGTGCAATGCGGGCATTGCTCAGTGCTGTTTCGGCAGCAATTACCTCCTGATTTTTGTTGCCCAGACTGGTACAATAAGTAGTCAGGGTTGCAACTTTCAGATCCTCTTCCTTCGGGGCATACTCCGGAATGGTTGCAAGCAATTTGACGAGTTTGTCGAAATTGGCCAGCCGGTTATCGAAACTGGTTTGAGCCGATGAAATTTCGGTTACCTCCTTCCCTTCTGCCTCGAGCGCTTTCTTCTCCTCGTCGCTCTTTTTGGCGGAAGCCCTAACGCCCTGTATTTTATGCACCAGCGACTGGGCACTTGCATCAATCTGTTCCGAAGAACCCGATGCACGGAGGGCATTCAGGATCCGGGTAGCGTATTTGTTCAGAGGTTCAAAAACTATTTTACGGGCAGCCACGGCACCGGCATAGGCCGATTGCGCCATACTTACCGAATCCAAAGCCCCTTTCGTGAGGGTTAATACGTTTTGCAGGTTACTGATTTTGATTAGATCTTTTGAAGGGTTATAACGTGTGCCATAACCCATCAGATACGAGATTAGCTTTTCGAAATTGGCGACATTGATTGCATGTCCCGTTTCAGATGTTTTAGCCATAATAATTAAGATTAGAGGTTATTACTGCCAATGGCTCAACGAAGCTTAACAATTTGAGAGTTGCAATCCTTCGTGGTAATTGCCGAACGGGGAAATACGCATTCTTGCTATTCCGTCAAATATTAAAATTCAGGGAACCATTGAATTACTTATTGATCTGTTATAATTAATTTTAATGCAATTAAAGTTAAGATATTTTTTTCGAAACCTTATTTTCAGCAGCCTATTTTATTGACAGACAGCCCCGGAAGAATGACCATCGGCCCTAATCCAGTGACGAACGGAGGAAATGAGATGAGTGGTTAAGGGTTGGGAATCAGAGGAAGTAATGGGAATTTTGTAGATTTGGGGGAAATAACGAAACCAACAGGACTTATGGAAGAGCAATTGGCAACTAATAAAGATAGATATAAGTTAAATGCAGCGGATTTTAGGAGGTTGTTTTTGGCAAGAGATGAGGAGTTTACGTCAATTCTTTCTTCAATATTTGGAAAAGAAGAAAACTCATTTATTGAAAAAAGATGGAGAACACTATGTTTTAAAAATTTGGAAATAAGTGATGATATTGAAATAAATATATCAACAGAAGGCTATTGTTACAGCTTAGAATTTTTAAATGTTAATATACGATCATTGTTGATCTCTGGTTTGACATTAGTCCCCACACAAAATACTTCATTGTTTTTCATGGATTTTGTCAATTCAAATGTTCAGAACCTGACATTTATAAAATGTAATACACTCGGAATTATTTCATGGAATTGCTCTTTTGAAAATATTTTCGTTATCGAAAGTAGTTGGGGCGGATTAGCTTTAAACGAACAGACATCTGTAAAAAAAAGCATTCGTATTTCAAATAGTATTTTGGATGAACTATTCTTCTTTTCTAACAATTCGATAGACAATATTATTATTGAAGATAGTTTTGTTAAAGATCTCAATTTTGACCGAAACACAATAAATAAAATTGAAATAGAAAGAAGTAATACAGGAGTATTTGATGTCAAAAACAGTACAATTAATGAGATTTCATTAAATTATTGCTTAACTGGGGATTTCAATTTTACTAATTTAAATATCAGTTCTTTTCAAGTGAAGAGTAATTGTTGCTCATACAAGTTCAACAAATCAATCATTTCACAGTTTCAACTTTCACAATGTTATATTCCTGAATTTAAACTTGATGCAGCTAGTGATATTAACGGATTCATTACAAATAGTTATATCAATACAATTGATTTTGTAAATTCTGTCATCCGTTCAGATTCATTGTTATCATTTTCATATTCTCGAGTTTTTTCAATTTTGGCGGAAAGCTTTTCAATGCTCGGTACTCTATATTTTCGAAAACTCATAAAAGTTGATAAGATATTTGAATGGCCATCTTTAAAGAATATCGTTCATATTGAATCGATGGGACAATTTAAAGAACAAATTATTCAACAGGGTGAACAGCAATATGGCAAATTTAAAAAAAAATATGAAAAAGAATGCAAGACACTTTTCATTGATGAATCTACAGTAAGATTTCACTTATCTTCCTTAGGCAAAACCGAATTCATCGATTGTCCTTTAGGAGAATATCGAATTGAGTTTAGCAATTCCAAAATCACCGACTGCTTTGTTTCTGGAGGTTCCATACCAACAGATAACGTACATATCATTGGAGCTACCAAAAATTCATTGGAATGGCACCAACAAAAAGCTTCATTTTTCAATCAGTTTAAAAAAATATTTGAAGCGCAGGGCGATATTTATCATGCCACACAGTTTCAAGCAAAATGGGCGGAAGAACAGCGGAAAGAACTTAGATTACGTAAGAAACAAGAATATGCCGATGCAAAAAAACCTGTTTGGTGGTCGAAGATTAAAATATTTTTTAATACAACATCGAATGATCGGCTTACTTTATGGCTCAATAAAATATCAAACCTGCATGGTGAAAGCTGGGCCAGAACATTGGGTGTATTCTTCGCATTGATTATACCTGCCATTTACTTTTCATATTTGCTGGCCTTAAAAGTTCCATTGGATAATTGCGGTTTGCTTTGGAAGTATTTCGAATTCTTAAACCCGGCACATAGTATGAAGTTTATCGATGAAAACACTACCGTAAAAAACGGAGCCATTCTTCTTGATTTCATTGGACGAATAGTAGTGTCGTATGGCATTTACCAATTTATTGCGGCATTTCGGAAACACACGAAAAAGCAGTAATAATGAAAGTATTATTGTCGATAAAACCTGAGTTTGCAGAAAAGATATTTGAGGGTACGAAAAGGTATGTGTTTCGGCGCACCCTCTTTAAAAATCCGGATGTAAAAACGGTGGTTGTATATGCTTCTTCGCCTGTAAAGAAAGTCATTGGGGAATTTGAAATCGATTCTGTTTTACACCTGGAGACAAGCAGTTTATGGGAAAACACCAAAGAATTTGCGGGCATTTCGGAAGAATATTTCTTCGATTATTTTGGAGAAAAGAAGTCGGGGTTTGCCATTAAGATAAAGAAGTCGGTTCGTTATCCGAAAGCTCTTTCACTCGAAAAAGAATTTAATGCCAAACCACCACAATCGTTTGTGTATTTGGAGTAGACATTAAAACACTTTCGGCACCGCGCCAAACTTTCCCAACTTGTAGGCATTGTAATACGAAAGCTCTTTGCGGATATTGAAATCGGCCAAAGAGTATAGCTCGGTGGAGCCATCCTTCTTTTTGTTGGTAAACCAGATGGCATCTTTACGGATCAAGTCTTTTTCACTTAACAAGGAAACATTGTTCGTTGTAATTAAAAGCTGTGAATTTGTTGACTTCTCTTTTAAATAATTGGTGAGGATTTCTTCCATCAACAGCGGATGAAGCAATAAATCAAAGTCATCGATTATTAAGAACGCTTTATTTTGTTGTTGTTCAATTAATGCAGTATGAAGCGCGAAAAGTTGCTTGGTACCATCAGATTCATGTTCCAATGATAATTTATAGATTGTTTCGGGATTTCCTTCAATTGAATGGTGGAATACTGTCTGTACCCGAACCAAGTTTTTTTGCTGTTTCAACTTGTCGTATTCTGAAGAAGATATGCCCAAGAGTTTAACTTTTTCAAGAAAGTCGTTGTTAAGTTCTTCCCGAATAATTTCTGAATCAATGGCAGATATGTTCAGACCGGATCGATTTAGTTTTTCTTGTAGCTGTTTTTTTAAGATTTCATTTTCGGCAACCCTGATTTCCGTGGTTTTTAAATCAATACTTTTCATATGAATAACCGGTATAAATTGCTTTTGCATCCATTCGGTCGCAATATTCAATTCCGGGATAGAAAAATTCACCTGTTTATAAGCAGCAATCAAAGAGGTATTTGTCAGGCATCTTATCGCGATTTCATTTTTTGCTACCGAAGTAACCTTTGTTTTTGTGCCAAAAATGATTTCAGAGACCGCATTGTTGAGTTTTCTTTCAAATATAACTGCTGGCTGAACACCCGGATAAAAATCGAGTCGTTCGTACAAAATTACTTCTTCATTTAATTTAAGGGAATAAACGAACTTTATTCCTTTTGCATAGAATGTTAATTTGAATTCGGAAGGTTGTTTGGGTGTTTCCTGATCGAAAAGATAAGGAGTAACCTGATTATTTTCCTCTTTGCTATTATAGCCTGAAATCCAGAAATTTTTCAAAAACTCAAAAGCATTGATTAAATTACTTTTTCCTGAAGCATTCGCTCCGTATACAATTCCAAGTTTTAATAACCTAACACCAGGGGCGACCTCGGTTACATAGTAGTCTTCAAGGTTTTTATCTTTAGTTGCTTCAAAACTGAAGGTCACTTCGTCTTTAAACGAAAGGAAATTCTTTATTCTGAATTCTTGTATCATAATTTCATTTTATTCAATAAAAATACAAAAAACAATAGCGAAAATATAATATTGTAAACTTAAAAATAAAATTGTGCAATTTAATTACATTTATTGAAAATACGACAATTATAAACATTACTATCCATATCAATACCTTGCGTAGTATGATTTTCATTTGTAAAGATAATTAACGCTTGTTTTTCTGGTATTTAAATAACAGATATTAGATTCTTACAAAAAGAGGATAAACGCAATTCATTGTAATCGTGATCTTTTAAAAAAACCATAACAGATATACAAGATTAATAACCTAGCTTGTCCTCCTTTAAAGGAGAATTGATCTGGAAGTATAGATCATAATGTTAAGAGTGGAAAATGAAAAAGAGACCTTATCAGTCTCTTTTTTTTTGTGATCCCATTGGGACTCCCAGCCTACCGGCAGGCAGGGAACCCGCATC
>DAOQAB010000122.1:2259-5617 GCA_035353695.1 Prolixibacteraceae bacterium | reverse complement strand
AAATATACAAAAAAAAGAGGCAAAAAGCCTCTTTTTTGTGATCCCATTGGGACTCGAACCCAAATCGTCAGAACCGGAATCTGAAATTCTATCCATTGAACTATGGAACCAGATAAATTATTACTTACAATTCACTATTTTCTATTCTTTTTTACCGTCAGAACCGGAATCAGAAATTCCCTGCCTGCCGGTAGGCTGGTATCCATTGAACTATGGAACCAGTTTAACCTTATTGTTCGGCGGACAAAATTAAAAAACTTCATCCGTTTTGAAAGAGGGTGAACCACTTTTTATGAAAAAATAGCTTTCCGGTTCCTCTTTTCACTCTATTTTTGCCCAATGAACCGTGAAGAAATCATATCGGCAATGAACACCAACGTTAAATATATGTACCCATTGGTTGAATCGATACGAATTGAAAACCGACAGTTGCACCACGTTGAGCTTCACAATCAGCGGATCAACAAGGCTCGTCAGGCTGTTTATGGTTTGACCGACCGAATTGCCGTAGAGGAAATAATAAAACTTCCATCGGACCTGAGCAGCGAGCGATACAAATGCCGGATAACTTTTTATCCCGATCATACGGAGTATACCATTCTTCCTTACCATCAGCGGGAAATCAACACGTTGAAAGTAGTGTACGACGACACCATCGATTATACCTACAAAAACGAAAACCGGCAACAACTTGATGCGGCCTATAACCAACGGGGAAATTGTGACGATGTAATCATTGTGAAAAACGGTTACATCACCGACTCCTGGGCGGCCAATATTCTTTTTTATGACGGCAAAAAATGGATTACTCCCAACACTCCGCTCCTCAAAGGAACCCAGCGGGAATATTTGCTGCAAGGCGGGCTGATTGAAGAGCGTTCCGTAATGATTGATGATCTGTATTCCTATCAGAAGATCAGGTTAATCAATGCGATGATCGACTTTGAACGTTCTTCAGAGATAACTATCAAAACTTCTGTTTTCTTTTAGACTTCAGTTATGAATCAGATTGTCTGTAATTGCAAAATGGTTTATTCCGGTGAAATCGAACGGTTTGTAAAAAAGCATCCGTCGGCAGTTTTTCAGGAAATGGTTTTGGCTACCGGGGCTTCTACCGGATGTGGCCGTTGCCGGAACCTCGCAGAGGAACATTTTGAAACTTTTCGCAAAAAACAGAAGGGCGACAAACAACTTTCATTCGATTTTGAACGTTAAATACCATTAATTTTCATTGCCAGGCAACAATTTTTCGATTGAAACCGGCGAACAATTCTTACTTTTAGGTATAAATTCAGATTAATGGAGCATCCAATAAAAATATTGATCAGCAACGACGACGGCATACACGCCAAAGGGTTGGCTGAACTGGTTGAAGTAGCCAGTGAGTTTGGCGACGTGTTGGTTGTAGCGCCCAATACGGCCCGTTCGGGGATGTCGAAAGCCATCACGGTAGAAGTACCCGTACGGATTAAAAAGATTCACGACGGTGAACATCTGGAATCATACAGTTGCACAGGAACACCGGTCGACTGTATAAAAATTGCCCTCGATAAGCTGGTTGACCGGAAACCCGATCTGATTCTTTCGGGCATCAATCACGGATCAAATGCTTCGGTGAGTGTTCATTATTCCGGCACCATGGGCGCAATTATTGAAGCGTGTATCCACGATGTTCCAGCCATAGGTTTCTCGTTGTGTGATTACCGTCCCGATGCCGATTTCTCGCTAATGAAAGATGGTATGAGGCAAATCATTTCAGAAACGCTGAAGAATAGCCTTCCGACAGGCACCTGCCTGAATGTAAACGCACCAATGGGCACACCCAAAGGAATCAGGGTCTGCCGTCAGGGAGATGGGCTTTGGGTCAATGAATTTGAAAAGCGAACCGATCCTCACAATCACGATTATTATTGGATCACGGGTTACTACCAAAGCCTTGACAATGGTTCGCTTGATACCGATAACCATGCGCTGGCCGAAGGATACATTTCTATTGTGCCAACCCAAATCGATATGACCAATCACCAGGCAATAGAGACCTTAAAAAAATGGAATTTCCAATGAAGAAAAAATCGACACCTTTTTTTGACAAAACTGTTATCGGGATCATTATCGGGATGATTGTTCCCCTGATTACTTTCTTTTTCTATTTCCTGATCCGTCACGATAATGTTGAATTTGGAAGATACCTGGGGATGTTGCACAAATATGGATTGTTATTCAGGGTGCTGAGTCTTTGTGTGCTGTTTAACCTGCCTGTTTTTTATGGATTTATCCATTTTAAACACTGGCGTGGGGCACGTGGCATGGTTATGTCGTGCTTCTTCTATGGATTTGCGGTGGCAATTTATTCCCTCATTTACTGATATGAAATACTTTCTGATAGCAGGCGAAGCTTCGGGCGATTTGCATGGCGCCCGGCTGATTGCAGAACTTCGGAAATGTGATCCGGAAGCAGAACTTCGCTTTTTCGGGGGCGATCTGATGAAAAACCAGGGAGGGCAGCTTCTGAAACACTACCGTGATATGGCTTTCATGGGAATAATTCCGGTGTTGTTAAACATGCGTAAGGTTCTGGACAATTTCAGCCTCTGCAAAAAAGAGATCTCCCGGTTTCAGCCCGATGTGCTGATCCTGATCGACTATCCCGGTTTCAATCTTCGCATGGCGCGCTATGCGAAGAAAAACGGGATCAAAACAGCCTATTACATTTCCCCAAAAATCTGGGCATGGAAAACCAAAAGGGTGAAAAAGGTGAAGAAATATGTCGATCACATGTTTACTATTTTCCCTTTTGAAACCAGCTTTTACGAAAAATACCAATATCCGGTAACGTATGTGGGAAATCCGGTCTACGACATCATACATGAAACATTGGAAAAGCCTTCTGATTTTGAACAATTTTGTAAATCGAATCAGCTTTCGGGCAAGCCCATTGTCGCTCTGCTGGCCGGAAGCCGAAAGCACGAAATTAAATCGCTGCTTCCGGTAATGGAAAAAGTGAGCGGGCTTTTCACCGATTATCAGTTCGTGATAGCCGGTGCTCCATCCATTGATGCTGAATTCTACCTTTCCAATATGGAAAGCCGCTTGCCCATTGTTTTTAACCAGACCTACGAATTGTTAAGGCACAGCAAGTCCGCCATTGTAACTTCAGGAACCGCAACACTGGAAACCGCTTTGCTGAAAATTCCCCAGGTAGTTGTTTACATCATGGGATTTGGACGTGTTCTGGAACTGTTCCGGAATCAAATTCTGAAAACCCGTTTTTTCTCGCTGGTGAACCTCGTTGCCGAAAAAGAAGTGGTTAAGGAATTATTTCAAAGTGAGGTAACTGTCAGTAATTTAAAAGAAGAAC
>DAOQAB010000122.1:0-2159 GCA_035353695.1 Prolixibacteraceae bacterium | reverse complement strand
GTGGTTAAGGAATTATTTCAAAGTGAGGTAACTGTCAGTAATTTAAAAGAAGAACTGTCCCGTTTGCTTGGCAACGATGTTTACCGGAATAAAATAGGCGAAGGTTATGCTGAAATTGAACTAAATTTGTCTTCTGAAGGGGCAGCATCCAGAACCGCTCATCTATTAACCAATATTTTAAAAAACAAACCTTGTCATGTTTAGTCTTTTTAAGAAAGAACTCAATACTTTTTTTGGATCGATTACCGGTTATCTGGTCGTTGGAATTTTTCTGCTTACGACCAGTCTTTTTTTATGGGTCATTCCGGGAAATTTTAACCTGATTGACGGACAGAGAGCCTCTCTGAAAGGATTCTTTGAGATTGCTCCCTGGCTTTACCTGTTTTTGATTCCAGCTATCACCATGAGGATGTTTGCCGAAGAGAAACGAACCGGAACGATCGAAATGCTGATCACCCGCCCCATTACGATGTGGGGAATCATTTTTGCAAAATTCCTCGCGTCGCTCGCTCTGGTAGCCATTTCCCTTATCCCGACACTTCTTTACTTCTGGTCGGTCTCCCGATTGGGAAATCCGGTAGGGAATATCGACTCGGGTGCTACCTGGGGTTCGTTTATCGGATTACTGTTTCTGGCGTCGGTATATGTAGCCATTGGATTATTTGCCTCTTCGCTCAGTTCAAATCAGATTATCTCCTTTTTGGTAGCTATCGCCCTGTCGTATGTTTGTTACCTCGGTTTTGGATTCCTGGCGACCTCCGGATTGGGCGCTGGATTGCAAACTTTTTTCACCCGGCTGGGTATCGATGACCATTATCAATCCATTAGCCGCGGCGTAGTCGATTCTCGCGACCTGTTTTTCTTTTTGATTGCCAGTTTTCTTTTCCTCTTTTTGATCCGTCTGGTTCTGTTGAAACAAAAAGTATCGATAAAACTGGGTATTGCGACGGTATTGTTTTTTGCTGCTTCAACCATATTGATTACGAACCGAATCTTCAGAATAGACCTGACCTCTGGTAAACGATATTCCCTTTCTGATATTTCGAAAGAGATTCTGAAAAACCAGAAAGAAATTATTTCGATCGAAATTTACCTGACCGGTAAACTCCCTGCCGGAATGAAAGATTTTCAGGAAGACATCATCGATAAAATTGAAGACATTGATGCATACTCTCCCAAACGGGTTTTTTATCGTCAGCAGGATGTTTATGCCATCACTTCGGAAAAAGAGCGAAATAAATTCATCAACAAGCTTGTTGATTCCGGAATTCAGCCAGTTAATCTGGGACATAAAACCACCGAAGGACTTTCGACTAAAGAGATTTTTCCGGGAGTCATTATTCGATGCGGCGACCGTTCTGTTGCGTTAAATCTGCTGAAGAACAATTCATTGTTGTCGGCCGACGAGAATCTGCAACAATCGATTGAATTGCTTGAATATGAATTTATCAATGCTATCAGGCATTTACAACAAACATCGAAACCTCGTCTGGCATTTCTGCGAGGTCAGGGTGAAGCCAATGAATACGAAACCGGTGATCTGCGTTATTCGTTGTTCGGGAATTACGAGGTCGTTAATCGTTCGGCGCAGGAGTTAAAGAACGACGATTCGACCAAAATTTTGATTGTAGGCGATCCTTCTGAACGATTTAACGAACAGGATAAATTAATGATCGACCAATATATTATGAAAGGCGGAGCGGTTCTGTGGTGTGTCGATCCGGTTTTTGCCAGCATCGATTCCTTGTCGAAAGGCTTTTCGACCATTGCCTTTGAACGTGACCTGAACCTTCGCGACCAGCTTTTCCGCTATGGCGTACGGTTGAATGCTGATTTATTGCAGGATGTTGTTTGTATGGAATATCCGGTAAATACAGCACCCGCAGGACAATCCACCAATTTTGTCCCGGCTCCGTTCTATTTTTCACCTTTGGCTACTCCGGTTCAAAACAACCCGCTTAGCCGGAATATCAACAATGTAATGGTGGAATTTCCCAGTTCGTTAGAAGTTGTTGGCGATGATCAAAAGCATAAAGCAACCAACCTTCTGACCACTTCGCCGTATGCTCGTTCGGTCGAAACGCCACTGGAAGTAAGCTTATTGAGTGCCACTACTCCACCCGATCGCCGCTATTTTAACCAGCCCAATATTCCAATAG
>DAOQAB010000121.1:0-11074 GCA_035353695.1 Prolixibacteraceae bacterium | reverse complement strand
ACTTTGAAAGAGGCACATAACCAGCTAACGAAACATATTTCTGCCCCTCATCCATAATCCATTCAATAAAAGCCAGCACCTCTCTCTTCTGTGGTTTTCCCATCGATACAAAATATAAATCACGGACAGGAGGCGAAGGATAAAGTCCCTTCATAATCGCCTCATTGAAAACATCCAAATTTCGATAGATATCTTCGTTCCCATCCAAAATTCCATTTCCGTTAAAATCAATCGGCAAGATGTCTATTCCCGGAAACTTCTGCCGGGTTTTGTTATCAAAAACATAATTCACATTATTGTATCCCAAGCTATTGGCATCGCCTTTCAAGGCAACAATAATACCAGGATCTCCCAAACAGGTATCCCCCATCAAATCACTCTGCGAACAACCCAAAAAAGCCCCCCAGATAGAAGCAGCGCCACAGGCATCAGACCGGGTAAACAAATGAATGGATGATTTCCCAGGCCTTCCAATCAGCTCTTCCCATGTTTTTATCTCGCCCGTCACAAACATCTTTTTCAACAGCTCTTTAGAGACACCTTTCTTTTTAAGTTCAGACAATATGGGATTTGATGCATTAATTGTCGGTAGAACAGCATCTTTTGCCAACGAAATAAACCAGACACCATGTGCAATTTCATCCGGAGTCAGGTCACGGGAGACCATTCCCAAATCGACTTTTCCGGATAGTACATCCGATATTCCCCTGCCAGCACCACCTGTTGATATTTCAAATTTCACTTCCGGATTTTGTTTGCGAAACTCATCTGCCCACAATTCGACCAAGGGATACAAGGCAAAAGCCCCCGACAAACGAATCGTCCCGGTCAGATCTTTTGATCCCTTCTGCTGATGGCTATTGGAAGGTTTACAGCCCACAAAGATTAAAACAACCAGAACCAATGAAATCGAAGCAATCGTTCTCATAATGTCAGGTATTAGTCATTTCACTATACAAAATCAATTTGGAACAAGGTAATAAAAAAGAGGAAACAAAAATCAAACCGATCCTAATTTTGTTATATACTTATAAAACAATTTCGTAAAACAGCATAGAAATGAATATCGCACTTACAGGAGCAAACGGCTTTATTGGAAAATATCTCCGGAAGAATTTTCCAACGGAAAAATTCATCCTAATGAGAAGAGACGACACCGAAGAACAGTGGAAAAAAAACATTTCAATGGCCGATGTGATCATCAATCTGGCCGGAAGCCCCATCATCGGGCGATGGACTTCCAAAAACCGGAAAACCATTCTCGAAAGCAGGGTAAATACCACCCGCAAATTGGTTGATATCCTGAACAAAACCGATGAACCCAATCGTCCTAAATTATTGATTTCGGCTTCGGCAACCGGCATCTACCCCGACTGCAAAGATTTTGCACTGGATGAATACAGCAACGAAAAAGGCGACGATTTCCTGGCCTTAGTTGTCGCTGCCTGGGAAGCCGAAGCCCTGAAGCTTACCAATCCATCAATCCGGCTGGTAATAGCCCGGCTGGGCATTGTTTTAGGGAAAGAAGGAGGAATGCTCAAAACCATCCTTCCGGTTTTCAAATCCGGACTAGGCGGCTATCTTGGTTCCGGCAAACAGATGACCTCCTTTATCCATATCGATGATTTACGATCGGCATTCCGTTTTTTCATCGACAATGAGAAGACAACTGGAACATACAACCTGGTAAGTCCCAATCCGGTGACCAACAAAGAATTCACTTGGTCATTCGCGAAAAAATTACACCGCCCGGTATGGTTTCATATTCCCGAAGCTGCACTTTTTCTGATTTTTGGCAAAGCTTCATCGGTATTGCTCAACGGATCAAACGTTCTTCCGAAACGGTTAACCGAAGAAGGTTTCACCTTTCAATACCCCACAATTCAGCAAACATTCGATCAGCTTTTCGATTGATTTCTTACCTTTACCCAGAAACAAATTTTAAAAGGATGATCGATTTCGCTGCTTTTCACAAACTCTCGTACGGTTTATACCTGATCTGTTCCGAACAGGATGGCCATAAATCGGGTTATACCGGAAACACCGGTTTTCAGGTGACCTCTTCCCCGTCGACCATTGCTATAAGCTGCAGCAAAGAAAATTTTACCTGCGATATCATTCGTAAACGGAAAGCCTTTTCGCTTTCGGTTTTGCAAAAAGAGCTGGATATTACACTGATTGGGGACTTTGGTTTTAAATCGGGCCGCGATTTCAACAAATTTGAACGGCATGCTTTTAAAACCGGAACACTGGGTATTCCGGTAGTCACCGAATCGACAATCGCCGCTTTTGAATGCAGGGTAATCAATGAAGTCGATTGTGGGAGCCATATTCTTTTTATCGGAGAGGTGGTTTCGGGAGAAAAATTTAACAACAACGAACCCTTAACCTACGACTACTATCATCAGCACTACAAAATGGTCGCGCCAAAAAATGCACCAACCTACATCAATCCCGGATTATTGACTGAAGAACAAAAGGAACCAACAAATCCGGCAGGGAAATCGGCAGAATATATATGCTCCATCTGTGGTTATACCTATAATCCCGAAGAAGGCGATCCTGCAGCAGGAATTGCTCCCGGAACCCCGTTTGAAGAGTTGCCCGATGACTATGTTTGCCCAATTTGCCGGGCCGGGAAAAACTTCTTTATCGAAGCATAAATCAGTACCTGATCTTCTTCAAACCGATCCGTTTGTCCTTCTGGCAAACAAAACGCAACAATAGCTTAATCAATCGATTCGGTTGATTTCAGCATACTTTTTTGCATTTTTTGTGTTTTCTGTGCACTTTTGCATCGCTTGCTAAAGAACCAACGACTGAATATCTGCAACAATCGACAACATCGATAGCCTTTGGATTTTCACCTTGTTTGTTCATGAAAAATTTTAAAAGTTTTATACGTGATGGAAGTAACACGGTTATTTGATTTGCTGGATAATTACCTGGAAAAATATCCGGAACAGGATGCTGCGCTGGCATCAAAGCGAAATGGGAAATGGGAAAAAATCAGCATCCAAAAGTATGCAGAACTCACCAACGACATCAGCTACGGATTACTGGCCCTGGGAATTGGTTCCGGCGATAAAATTGGAATCGTAAGCGGAAATCGCCCGGAATGGAATATGCTCGATTTTGCCATCATGCAGATTGGCGCTGTTTGTATCCCCATCTATCCAACCATCAGCCAGGAAGATTACCGGTACATTCTCAACCATGCCGAAATGAAACTGATTTTCATCGAAGGCAGAGAGTTACAACGAAAACTCAAACCCATTCTTCCCGAAATTTCAACGCTGAAAGAAGTTTTTACATTCGATCATATCGGAGAAGAATTCCGCTGTCTGGATCAGGTAATTGAACTGGGAAAACAAAACCCTGCACCTGAAAAACTTCAGCAAATCAAACAATCCATCGGGGAACACGATCTGGCAACCATCATTTACACATCGGGGACCACCGGAAACCCCAAAGGGGTGATGCTTTCGCACAGCAACGTTGTAAACAACTTCAAAAATGTAACAAAGACACCCGCCCAATGGAGCAAAAAAGCATTCAGTTTCCTGCCGCTCTGCCATGCCTACGAACGGGTGCTAGTCTATATGTACCATTATCTTGGAATGTCGATCTATTATGCCGAAAATTTGGGAACGATATCCGAAAACATCAAAGAAGTTGGTCCAACCATGATGACCTGTGTCCCGCGTGTTCTCGAAAAAATCTACGACAAGCTCTATGCTTCGGGGAAAAAGCTTCCTTTCTTTCAGCGAAAACTTTATTACTGGGCTTTTCACCTGGCCACCCAATACCAGTTGGAAGGAATGAGCTGGTGGTATAACATCCAATCCAGGCTGGCCGATAAACTGATCTATTCCAAATGGAGAGAAGCCATTGGAGGAAATTTCGACATTGTGGTTTCCGGAGGTTCCAGCATCCAGACCCACATGGCATCGTTCTTTTCGGCCATCGGAATGCCCGTTTTTGAAGGATATGGATTGAGCGAATGTTCACCGGTTATTGCCGTGAGTTGCCGTGGAAAATATGGCCGTAAATTTGGCACCGTTGGCCCGGCCCTGCCGGGTGTTGAAATCAAAATTGGCGATCAGAACGAAATTATGTGCCGTGGCCACAATGTGATGCTGGGCTACTACAAAGACCCGGCTTTAACCGCTCAGGTCATCGACTCCGAAGGATGGTTCCATACCGGTGATACCGGAAAACTTTCTCCCGAAGGTTTGCTCACCATTACCGGACGATTGAAAAGCATTTTCAAAACCTCGTTTGGAAAATATGTCAATCCTCAGATCATCGAGACTAAATTTTCGGAATCGCCTTTCATTGAAAACATCATGGTGGTAGGTGAAAACCAGAAGTTTGCTGCGGCGCTTATTTCACCCGACTTCGGACAGCTTAAAAACTGGTGCCACGAGGAAAATATTTCCTACACCACCCACGAAGAGATGGTAAAAGATGCTTCGGTTCTGAAACTCTATCAACAGGAAGTGAAGAAATACAACGAATTTTTCGGCGACTACGAACAGGTAAAACGATACCAGATTGTACCCGAAGAGTGGACATTGCAAAAAGGGTTGCTCTCGCCTACCCTCAAAATCAAACGGAAAGCGCTGGAGAACGAATATGCCGACCGCATTGAGAAACTTTTCAAATAATTCGTTATGCCGCTGGTCAAAATTGAAATAGAAAAAGGATACAGCCGGGAATTCCTGGAATCATTGATCAAGCTGACCATGGATTGTGTGCAAACATCCCTACATTTACTTCCCGACGACCGGAACATCCGCCTGATCGAATACGAAAAGGGATTTTTCACCATGAAACCCCCTTACCGGATCATCGTCGAAGTGAGCCTTTTTGCCGGCCGCTCCGTTGAAACCAAAAGAAATCTTTACAAGTTAATCACAACCACCTTGCAGGAGCAACTCACGATTGGGAAAGAGGAGGTTTTTATCCTTTTAAACGAACAGCCCAAAGAAAACTGGGGAATCCGCGGAGGTGTTGCCGCCTGCGATATTGACCTGGGATTTAAAGTGGATATTTAATCATCTTCCTTTTTAATAAAAGAGAGCTGATTCCCCCGAAATTTTGGTTTTTCCGTAACATAATCCAAAACGAATCCTTATTTTTGGATCAACACAAAATTTTAGCCATGAAAACCATTCAATTAACCATTACAGCATTGCTGATGGCAAGTGCTTCTTATTCACAGAATCTTGAGAAACGTCTCGATTCATTATTTCAGGGACACGTTAACAACGGTGAGATTCACGGATGTCTTGTCACGATCATCCAGGACGAAAAAGTGATCATGAATAAACCTTACGGATTTATGGACCTCGAAAACAAAAGAGCCATGGAAACCGATGCCGTTTTCCGTATTGCCTCATTAACCAAGCTTCTCACAGCAGCTTCGGCCATGAAATTATACGATGAAGGGAAATTCCTGCTCGATGAACCGGTAAAAAAATACATCCCTGAATTTGCCAACCTGCGGGTAATTGCTCCCGGATATACCACTATCGATTCGGTGAGGACAGTTCCTCTGGAAAGGGATGTTACCATCCGTGATCTGCTTCGCCATACGGCCGGTTTTGGTTATGGTGGCTCCGATGTAGTTGGGAAACTCTATGTCCGTAACATCCGCTATAGCGATAGCATGACATTGAAACAGTTTGTTCAGGGAATTGTAAAAGCCCCGCTGAAATATCAACCAGGAAGCCGGTGGGAATACAGTTTTGCCAACGACATTCTGGGATACCTGATTGAGGTAATCGCGGGCAAACCGCTCGATGAGTACATGGATGAGGCCATTTTTAAGCCAATGGATATGAACCATACCGGCTTTTATGTGAAACCGGACGATGTAAAACATCTGTGCAATTTTTATGAATACTCCGGAAATAAACTGATACTGAAAGAATCTTCTGCAAATACCAGAATTACCCAACGGCCTGCATTTATCTCAGGCGGAGGTGGCGGAATATCAACTGCGGATGATTATTCCAAATTCTGTCAGATGCTTCTGAATTATGGCGAATACAATGGGAAACGCATCCTCAGCCGACAATCGGTCGAACTGATGATTTCTGATCAGATTGAACCAATCAAAGACCGGGGATTTGAAGTAACCGGATTTGGGTTTGGTGTAGGTGTCCTTCCCGGAAAAAATTGCGGGGCGACCAAAGATATCCATTGGGCTGGAAGTCCTTACAACAACACCTATGTGGTCGATTTTGAGAAAAAAAGTATTGCGATTCTTTTGATGCAAAACGGGCCCTGGGAACACCTGGGTTTAATGGATCAGTTCAAAGAAATTGTAAGCGAGGAGCTTTAGCTACCATAACTTATCCATACCAGTGTACAGCAAATTTTCAGGGAATCGTGATTCTCTTGTTAAATGATTGAAAGATGAATGACAACCAAATCCCGATGGGAAAATGGAAATAACAGAGAACATTGCCCGAAAATTGATCGATGTTCAATTTCCCGGGTACCGGAATCAATCCATTGTCTATCTTGGCGCGGGAATGGATAATGCCAATTTCAGGCTTGGAGCAGAATACCTGATCCGGTTGCCCATAAGAAAAGAATCGGCCAATTTGATGGAAAATGAAATCAGATGGTTGCCGTTTTTAGAGCCCAACCTTCCGATAAAAATTCCTGCGCCCAACCAAACAGGCCAGCCAACTGATTTCTATCCCTGGCCATGGACCATCAATCCATGGTTTGAAGGGAATAGCGCCGACATTGAAAACCCAGCAGCTTCTGAAATTTCGGTGCTGATCCGTTTCCTGAAAACACTTCATCAATTTTGCCCTGACGATTGCCCGGTGAATCCATATCGCGGAGTGCCGTTGACGTTGAAGGCCAACGATGTCGGAAAACGGATAAACAGTCTGAAACCAAAAACCCGGCTCATTACTAAGAAAATTGAAAAACTGTGGGAGATTGCCCTTTCCGCTCCTGGGCCCGATAACGATTGCCTGATTCATGGTGATTTACATTCCAAAAACATCATTGTAAAAAATCACCAAATTGAAGCAGTAATCGATTGGGGCGACATTACCCGAGGCGATCCGGCCACTGACCTGGCAATTGGTTGGATGACATTCAACGACCGAAAACAGAGAGAGATTGCGCTCAACGAATACGGAGCCTCCCAATCGTTGACCGACCGGGCAATTGGATGGGCAATTTTCTTTGGAACCTTTTTCCTGGAGATTGAACTGGGTGAAAACAAGCCGGCAACAGCCATTGGCCATCAAATATTGAGCAACCTGAACGAAGAATAGAATCTTTATTCTATCTGATATCGCATTGATGAAAAAGAATAAATCCGTATTTTAATCTACTCAAAAAACAAAAGGGAATTGAATGGAGTTCCGTAATACAACAGTATAATTGTTAATTGTTTATCATGAGAAAAATTGCAATTTTGTTTTTCGTGATGGTTTTGTCTTTCACCTCATGGGACTGTTTTTCTAAAGGACCCGATATCTTCAGGTATAATTTGTACGACGACCTTACCCCTGATAACATTTCATCGGTTAAAAGTAAACTTGAAAACAACATTGAACGGATCGCGAATGATTTTGGACTGGATATCAATACGATTGGAAAATTCAATGTAAACATCTGGCATAATAAAAACAACTTCCTGAATGCCATGCAAAAAAACATTGGTTATCGATACGAGAATGCCGTTGGCTATCTGGGTTATTCCGATATCTATATCCTGTTCATCGATAATCCTCAGGTCATGATTAATGCAACAGGGTTATTGTATTGCTTTACGGCCGATGAAGTTGCCGAACATGAACTGGCCCATAGCCTTTCGTTGAGAATCAGCTCAACGTTTATCAATAATCCCCGATGGTTTTGGGAAACAGTTGCCGAATATGAATCAAATGAGATTTATGATCCAAAAAAGCTGAGCTACCTGGAAAAGGGAGACTACCCTACCCTCGATGAATTGAACAACAATTTTGACAACGGAGATTACCGGATTTATCAGGTGGGCTATTTGCTGGGTCAATACATCGTATCACAATGGGGCAAGGATAAGTACATTGACTTAATCAAACAGAATGGAAATATTTCTTCGGTACTGGGGATTTCAAACGAAGAATTTGAAACCGGATGGAAGAGTTATATCGACACCGTCTATTTCAACACCACCGGAATCAATGAAATCGCATCCGAAAAAGAAATCAAAATGAAATATTGTGCCGGGAGAATCAATATTGAATATACCAATGAGAAACTAACCGGAAGCCAGGTCCAATTCGTTGATGTAACCGGAAGACAAATTGCGGTTTATCATCTGACCAGTTCACCGGCAAACTATACAATCAATCCTGTCGTCAACCATGATCACGCCGTCATTGTAATCATCCGAAAGGATAATTTCCTCTATTCCCATAAAATTCGATGTTCTAATTGAGGAGGAGACAAACCATTTTTTTCTGTTGAATAAAAATCAGTTTCTGAACTTTTAGTCGATTTCTTTGTTTTAACAGGCAAATTAATTGGATTATATAACGGAATAAATAGTTGGGAGATGAATGGCATGAATCCTGTGGTCGATGAATATATCGGAAAAATCACCAAGTGGCAGGCAGAGACCGAGAAACTAAGAGAGATTCTTCTCAATTGCGGGCTCGATGAAGCGTTGAAATGGGGTAAGCCCTGCTATTCGTTTCAAAAGAGTAACCTGTTTGTTATTCAGGGTTTCAAAGAATATTTTGCCCTGTTGTTCTTCAAAGGTTCCCTGTTAAATGATGTCAATGGCATACTGAGAAAAACCGGTGAAAATACAGAAGTCGGACGTCATATCCGGTTTTCCGGAGTCGATGAGATTGTTGAAATGGAACCCATTGTGAAAGCTTATATTTATGAAGCCATTGAAGCAGAGAAAGCAGGTTTAAAAGTATCCCGCCCCAATCGGGATGAAATGAGGATTCCTGAAGAATTTCAGCAGAAAATGGATGAAATTCCTCTCCTAAAAACAGCATTTGAAGCGCTTACTCCCGGACGGCGACGGGCTTATCTGCTCTATTTTGCCCAACCCAAACAAACACAAACACGGGTATCCCGGATTGAAAAATGGTTACCCCAGATTTTCAATGGAAAAGGATTGAATGAATAAGAAATACACAGAACAATTAATATTTTACAAAAATGAAAAAAAATATGGGAAGCGCCGACCGGATTATCCGGGTGATAATCGCTGCAATTTTTGTAATCCTTTATCTTACAAAAGTAATAACCGGAGGTTGGGGAATTGTATTATTGGTTTTGGCTGCAATATTTATCGTAACCAGCCTCATAAGCTTCTGCCCTCTTTATGTTCCATGCGGGATTAAAACCTTCTGCAAAAAGAAAAAATAACGGAGTGTTAACTGCAAAAAGGAGGCTGTCCAAAAAGTAGCATCAACTTACAGAAAACTTACGATTTGATAGTTCATTGGGCTGAAAGCCCAATTTATTTTAGCCCAAGGCAGCGCCTTGGGGCTGTTAAACAAATTTCAAATGATCATTTATGGAAATCATCCGGAAATCTGGTTTCTTTGGATGCTATTTCTTATTTCTTCGTTTTTTCCCGGCATTTCTTTTGAAGGAATGGTTGACCGTTTGAGGTTTTCCCTATTTTTACGCTTTCTTTTTTGGATTGATTTATGAGGCGTCTGATTTTTATTATCCCCGTTTTGTTTTTGTGTGTAGGTATGGCCCCGCTGTCATTCAGGGATCGGCAGCTAAATTATACAAGGGTGAGAATGGCTTATGCCTGCAAGGAAAAAAAAGTTGTAAAGAACCTTACCGACCATTCGATCGTACGCGATAACCTTCGTATCTATTTGCGGGCTTTTAAAGAGGAGAAAATCATTGAGATTTGGGCAAGAAATGCCACTGATACCGTTTTTATTCCGGTTCAGGAGATCCCAATCTGTGACATTTCGGGCGATGTAGGTCCCAAGAGGCGTTCACACGATATGCAGGTGCCCGAAGGTTTTTACCGCATCATCGACCTGAATCCTTACAGCAAATATTTTTTGTCCATCCAGATCAACTATCCCAATGCTTCGGATAGCATCCGTGGCACTCGTGGACGTCTTGGAAATGAAATATTTATTCACGGCGATTGCATCTCGTCGGGGTGCATGGCCATTACCGATGATAAAATTCAGGAGCTGTTTGTTTATTGCATCGAAGCCTACAACAGCGGACAGAAGAACATTGAGATGGCGATTTATCCCGAAAGGCTGACGGACAGCAACTATGCCCGATTAACTACCCGGTACAGCAAATACAAGGATGAAATGAGCCTATGGGCCGATCTTAAAAAGAGTTATGACCTGTTCGACACTTATAAAATGCCGCCTTCGGTAAAGTTCCTGGCCAATGGCACCCATGAAGTAAATCCGCCGTTAAGGAGAAGCCCTTCTGAAAACCTGGAACTTTTGCAACAGAAAACACCGATTGTCGAGTTGTCAAACCAGTTATCGGGACACGAGGCTCATCTCTTCAAAACCGTTACCACACCGTTCTGTTTGCAGCAGAACCTGATGGCCGAAAAGAAACTCCATCTTTTCCGGAAAGAAAAATCCATGAATCAGCAAATGAACTAATTTCTGAAACCAACAGGGAACAATGGTTCACAACTGGTTTCAATTGCTCCCCATTGCTTCCTGCATGGTCACTTTCCTCTTTTTACCTTTTTCCTTACAAGATGCCAGTCTTAAAGCGACAAGGCGTTACATTGGTTTTACCGGGACACAAATATCGATCACATAATTTCCTTCGACGGGTGCTCCGGCATAGAGTTCAAAGCAGGGGTTGTCGTCGGGCTGATAACCACTGTTGGGCAACCATTGTCCGTAAACCCAGTCCCAGGCCTTGGGGAAATCTTTTCCGGTAAGCTCAAAACGGGCTACGGCATATTTTCCCCCTTCAATCTTCATCTTTCCAATTTCGCCTCCAACCTTTGTTTCAGGCGGAACAGTAATGCAAAGATCCATCCTCAGGTTGTCGCCAACAGCCACATTGGGATCGTCGT
>DAOQAB010000120.1:9931-11101 GCA_035353695.1 Prolixibacteraceae bacterium | reverse complement strand
GGATTGCAAATCCCGACTAGCTGGATTAGAAAAAAACCAATGTTGTTGCCTTATGTAAAGTTTATTTGTATTTTTAAAAGTTGACAATAGCATCCAGCAAGTGCACGTCATGCTAAAAAAACTGCAGATTACTAAATTGATATGAAATGAAAAAAATTAAAGTCGGATTATTATTAGGCATTGTTGCCGGAATAATTGACATTATTCCAATGATTATGCAAAACCTGACATGGGATGCAAATATATCTGCTTTCACCATGTGGATCGTTGTCGGATTTCTAATTGCAACGAATAATTTAAACATCAATCCGACAATCAAAGGTATTTTGATCGCATTCCTGGTTATATTGCCAACTGCTATTTTGATTGGTTGGAAAGAGCCTGGATCATTGATACCAATAACTATCATGACAACAATTTTAGGTGGACTACTTGGTTTTTCAATACCTAAATTAGCTAAAATCAAATCATAACATACCCAACAATGTCAAGTTCCAAAAAAAAATACGATACGATTGGATGCTGTGGAATTGATTGTGGATTATGCCCAAGATATTATACAAAAGGAGATTCAGCATGCCCGGGTTGCGGAGGATTGAATTTTAAAGAGAAACATCCTTCATGCGGATACTTAACTTGTTGCGCTATAAAAAATGGTCACGAAGTATGTTCTGAATGTGTGGATTATCCCTGCAAACGGTTTGATTCAGAAAATGAGAGTTACGATTCATTTGTAACACATAGAAAGGTTTTTGTAAACCTCAATTACATGAAAGAAAATGGAACAGACGGTTTTATTGCTCAACAAAAACAACGAATAAACATTCTGCAAGATTTTATTGATAATTTTGATGACGGACGTTCAAAAAATTTCTTTTGTTTAAGTTGTGCATTATTGCCTTTGGATAAATTGCAGGAAGCACATGATTTTATAAAAAGCAAAAAAAACAATAAATTATCAATTAAAGAGCAAAACAGGATTATAAAGGACAAGTTACAATTGATAGCAGATGGCTTAAATATTGATTTAAAACTGAATAAAAAATAAAGCACAACCGCACCAAGAAGTAGACTGTCCCGTCAGTAATTAGCGAACGGAGAGAGCCTCTCTCCTAACTACCGGCAGGCACCCCCCAGCTGGTCGGGATTTGTAATCCCGACTTTAACAGC
>DAOQAB010000120.1:0-9831 GCA_035353695.1 Prolixibacteraceae bacterium | reverse complement strand
GCTGGTCGGGATTTGTAATCCCGACTTTAACAGCCAAGGATTCCAGCCTGCCGGCTGGCAGGTGTAATCCAATTTCAAACTTGTTAACCAGAAATTTTACCCAGCTGGTCGGGATTTGCAAATCCCGACTAGCTGGAGCTTTCAGCCCGCCATCTGCTTTTTTATCAATCCCAAGGCGACGCCTTGGGCTGAATTAAACTGGCCCTTCGGGCTGTTTCTTTCTATCGGAAACCCGGAAGATTATTTATTATATCGTACCGCAAAGATTGATGCATCGCTGGATAGAATCATGGCGAGTGAGGTTTGATCTAAAGGTTCGTTGCAAACGAGGATTAGAAAAAAACCATTGTTGTTGCCTTATGTAACGTTTATTCCTATTTTTAGCCCTTTTCAATCGCATCCCGCAACGGGATAAAGACCAAACATTAAAATTGATCATTTAAAAAAGCACCATGAATCATAAAACCGTTGAACACTCTCTTTTAAAATCAGTAACCTTACATCTTTTACCTGGAATATTGGGTGGGATCGGCTATTTTGTTTTGGTTCCTTTCGTACGGTTAAATGGATTTCCATCACTCATGGCATTATCATTATCGGGCATCTTTGTTATAATCCCTTTTGAGCTGGGATTCTTATTGTATCAACAACGAAAGACCGGTGAAAAGCTATTTAATGGAGTAATACGCTACACAAAACCCTTAAAAATCGGGCAATACTTCATTTGGATATTCACAATTTTACTTTTTTCGGGTCTGGCATTTAAAGCATTTAATTTTACAACTGAATTAATTCGGCCGCTTTTCACCTGGATCCCATCTTTAGATATGGGACTGAGTAACGAATATTCAAAATCAAAATTGATGATTACTTATGGAATTTTCATGTTTTCTATTGTCCTGGTTTTGTCAACCATTGAAGAGCTTTATTTTAGGGGATACCTTTTACCCCGAATGCCTTCAACGTTAAAGGGAGCGACTGAAATAACCCATAGTGCTCTTTTTGCTTTATATAATACCTGGAATCCCTGGCTATTTATTACCCGGACAATAGGCGGGTTGCCATTAGTCTATATTGTTAAACGGAAGGAGAATATCAATATAGGTATCATATCCCACTGCCTTCTGAATTCGATTGATTTGATTATTGCATTGATATTTATTATGAAGATGTAATTGAATGAAATATTTTTCGGTAAGCTAACACTGCCGGGATTGCCTGATGCAACGTTTATTGGTATTTTTAAACGTTGGCAATAACATCCATGCAGGGCCTAGCAATTTAATAAAACCCAGTACAGCCAATGAACAGACTAGACCGATTAACCAGCATATTGATTCAACTTCAATCGAAACGACTGATAACTGCCCGTGAAATAGCAGAACGGTTTGACGTTACAATCCGAACTATTTACCGCGATATTCAGACATTACGGCTTGCAGGTGTCCCTATTGGCGAAGAAGAAGGAAAAGGTTATTTCCTGGTTGAAGGTTACCGGTTGCCACCGGTCATGTTCACCATGGAAGAAGCCAGAGCGTTGGTTACAACCCGTAAAATTTTAAACTACCACACCGAAGATTCGCTGAAACAAAATTACGAATCGGCACTTTTAAAAATCAAAGCCGTTTTACCGCTCAACGATAAAGATAAACTGGAATTTTTAAATTCACGAATCGGATTTCAAAAACCCTGGGCGCCAACCAGTCTCTATTTAGACTGCATCCAACATGCAATTACCGAAAGCGAAAAACTGAAAATAGCCTATCAGACCCGAGGAGAAGAGCTATTAAAAGAACGAACCATCCAACCCTGCGCGGTTTATTTCAGTGGTGCTGTCTGGACAACCATTGCCTTTTGTGAGTTACGCCAGGAAATAAGAGAGTTTCGCCTTGACCGGATCAAAGAACTCAAAGTCCTGCAAGCCCATTTCAAACCCGACAAGAGCTTCAACATGGAACACTATTTAGAAGAACGTTCCAAAAGATTATTTTCAAACCCCTGACAAAGGGTTGTCATCGGTGCCTTTTTTCTTTGCATCAAATTCCTGCCTGATGCCTGTCGGTAGGCAGGGCAGATAACACAAACAAAAAAAATGAAGAAAAAAGCAATTTTATTTTTTGTCGTTGCAATACTTTCAGGAAATGTATGCAGGGCACAAGGGGGAATGACCGAAAAGCAAGTCATCCTTAGGGACAATCAGGTTGAAATCAATTATTATCAGCAAGGAAAAGGAGACACAACTCTTCTGTTTTTGCATGGTTGGTGTATTGACGGAACGTACTGGGAAAATCAGGTAGCTTATTTTTCGAAGAAGTATACGGTTTACGCCATCGACCTGCCAGGCTTTGGCAAATCGAAAGCCCAAAGAACCAACTATACGGTTGAAGAATACGCCAACGATGTCACCGCATTTATGGATGCCATGAATCTTCAACGGGTAGTAATTGTAGCCCACTCGATGGCTGGCGAAATCATGTTGCAAACCGCACTGACCAACCATCCGAGAATAGCAGGCCTGATCGGTGTCGACAATTTCAAATCGATCGACGTGGTATTACCACCCGAACAAATGAAACAAATGAACGACTTTTTCCCGCTGCTTGAAACCGATTTTAAAAATGCGGCACCCCAATATGCCGATCGGTTGCTTTTTCACCCAACCACTTCAGCGGAGGTAAAAGAGCGGGTAAAAACCGATTTTGCAAACAGCAATCCCGTTATCGGTTTTGGGACCATCATAACCCAAATGAACTATGCATCGAACGATGCACAAAGACTGGAACAGCTTAACGATCGGTTGTACCTGATAAACAGTGACCGTTTTCCAACAAACGAAACCGGATTGAAAAATCATTGCAAAAATGGCTTTCAGGTGGAAACAATCCCCGGGACCGGACATTATCCAATGATTGAAAAGCCGGCTGAATTTAATTGGCTATTGGAAAAGATATTGACAAGTATGAAATAAACGGCTGCCAATTGAGTAGGTATAGGGGAATTTGACTCCATCGATTTTCAATTAACTTCGTTGATTTTCAATTAACTTCGTTGATTTACAATTGACTCCGTCGAACTTTGTTTCACCCCTAAACCTCTCTCCTACCTGCAATAGATAAGCTTTTGGATCGTGAAAGAAGGCCGATTGAAGAAATAGGTCAAATCCCTGCTGGTTCGGATGTTCACAGATTTTACATTTATTACGTTTTGTTAACTTTCATTATATCAACTTATTCGTTACTTTATATCAAAAAAGATGAGAGCAATCCTTACTCTTACTTTTCTGATTATAATTTCGTCGGTCACCGAAGCCCAGGAAGATAGCCTGATCTCCTTTTCGGGCTATATCTTCGATCAGGACTCCATACCGATCGAAAACGCTCTTTTGGTAAGCTTTCGTACACTTCGCTGCTATTCAACCAATCAGGATGGATTCTTTAAGATTTTCCTTTTAAAAGGAGATTCCCTGATGATTAACCATCTTTCGTACGATAGAAAAATCATCAAAGCCAATAACCATTCCCCCCAGTCAAACCGGTATTATCTAACCTTCTCGACCAATGAATTAAAAACTGTATCCACGCATCGCATCGAAGAAGAAAACTTTGAGAAAAACATGAAAGAGATGACCTTTCAAATGAAAACAAACACCCCAGCTTACCAAAACGGATCCACCACCAATCGCTATGCGCCCTATTCGCCGGCAACCGCACAGACGGGGATCGATCTTATTCAACTATTCAGTTGGATAAAGACCCAAAAACACAACAAAAGAATGAAAGAGCAGGGACAATAAAAAAGCCACCCTAAACAGAGTGGCTTTAAAGCAACTATCTTAATAACAATTAATCGAACAATTTCATTCCATCGAGAGCATCCATTACCTCTTTAACGGCTTTGGCCGAAGAGTCCAGCATGGCTTTTTCTTCTTCGTTCAGTTTCACTTCGATAATTTGTTCTACGCCGTTCTTACCTAATTTAGCAGGAACACCAACATAGAGGTTATTCAAGCCATATTCTCCTTCAAGATAAGCACAAACCGGGAAAATACGTTTCTGATCCAACACAATGGCTTCAACCATTTGAGCAGCAGCGCTACCCGGAGCATACCAAGCTGAAGTTCCGAGCAACTTAACCAGCTCGCCACCACCTACTTTGGTGCGTTCAATGATTGCATTGAGTTTTTCTTCTGAAATCAATTCGGTAACAGGGATACCAGAAACAGTGGTGTAACGTGGCAGTGGCACCATGGTGTCGCCATGACCACCCATCAGCAATGCCTGGATATCTTTTGGATTTACATCGAGTTCTTCGGCAAGGAAAGCACGATAACGGGCTGTATCGAGTACACCAGCCATACCAATTACTTCGTTCTTAGCTTTCTTAGCGGTCAGATAAGCGCAATAGGTCATCACATCCAACGGATTGGAAACAATGATGATTTTTGCTTTAGGAGAATATTTTACAATATTTTCGGTAACGGTTTTTACAATGCCTGCATTGATCGAAATTAAATCGTCGCGGCTCATACCTGGTTTACGAGGCATTCCTGAAGTAATAACAACAACTTCAGAATCGGCAGTTTTCGAATAATCATTGGTCGATCCGACAAGGCGGGTATCATAATAATTGATCGGGGCTGTCTGCCATAAATCGAGTGCTTTCCCTTCGGCAAGACCCTCTTTGATGTCGAGTAAAACGACTTCGGAAACAATCCCTTTTTCAGCAATAGCTTGTGCGCAAGTTGCGCCTACATTTCCTGCTCCAACAACTGTAACTTTCATACTTGAAATGATATTTTGCGATTAAAAAAATGATTCTTAAAAACAGCCCCAAAAATAGTTTGTTTGCAATCATTTTGTCCAATAAAAATCGGCAGGATGGGAAAGTTAACAATTCGATAAAAGGAGACGAAACGTCAAAACCATAGAGAAATGGGAAGGTTCTGGTGTTGTGTTCTGTTGAAACCTTCCGGGTCGAAAAATAGATCAATTGAAAAATGGAGTAGCCTGTTAAAAAAAACCTCCTGCCCAACCAACGAAAATTGGTAGAAGGCAGGAGGTTATCTATAATGAAAAACGTTATTATTCCAATTTACCGGCGGTGCACGTCGCCTCCGCTCGATTCGTTGATGTTCTCATTTTCGGGATTTCCGAAATAGGTTACATCTCCCCCGCTACTGGCACTTGCCCTGATCTGCTTTTTCACCGTAATCTTTATATCGCCAGCGCTCGATGCATCGGCTTCGCAGCTATTCACCACCAGCTCATCGGCCTTTAAATCGGCCCCGCTACTGGCACTTCCCTGAAAATGATCGGCCTTTCCTTTCAGCAAGGCATCGGAACCACTGCTCACATCGCAATGTACGGTTTGGGCATCTACTTCCACTTTTACATCGGCCCCGCTGCTTACTTCAACATCGAGGTTATCGGTCTTCAACAAAGTCTCGCCCAACACATCCGAGCCGGAAGAGGCATTGATCTTATTGAGCATTTTGTAATTCACATACACTTTCATCACTTTGGATGAGCGAACATTGCAATCGATGTAGCAATGCAATGTTGAACCTTTCACTTCGGTAATGATACAATCGTGAAGATTTTCATCGGCCTCGACAACCACCTTCTCTTCATTTCCCTGAAAAAGATAGACATCGATTCCAGCGCTGGCTTTTATCCCGTCAAAACCTTTCACCTGACGGGTCTCTTTGGTTACATTCCCATTTCCGTGTACCGATTTCAACCAATTATCGGCCTTAAGCTGGCACGACAACAAGGAAGGAAGAATCAGTGTCAGTAAAAAAAATATTTTCTTCATCTCATAGATTTTAAAGTTGTTTTTAATAAAGTTGTGTTCTCATGGCTTAGACGAAAGTATTCCATGAATGTTACACCACCGAGATGAAACCTGCCGAAAAAGGAATTTTACCGGCGAAAATCAGCTTTGAACAAGAATACGGAACGGATCTTCCTTCGGTAAACAAATTGTTAATGTTTGATCATCTTTTTGGAAACTGTCGTTGAACCGGTTTTAATCACCACAAAATAGATTCCATCCGGCACATTCGTCAAGTACAACACGGATGAGGCTCCCTTCAGCACCCGTTCACCCACACAATTATAGATTTCAACATTTTTCACGTCCGCCCCCATCACCGAAAGCTGTCCCGATGCCCGATCGTAAAAGAGCTTCACATCGTCCGAACGGGTGATTGTGTTTGCCCCGGCAATTGTTGCCGGATTCCACACCACCGATGTCGTTTTAAAGCTGGGCACATCGGCAGGCCGTAACTGCAGGCTTTCATTTCCTTTTGTGAACGAAACCTGCGCTGAGTTCCCGGTCGCATCTTTATCGGTTAATTCAAACCGCACATTATAAGAACCATCCACAACCTGGTTTCCCTGATAATCGGTTCCATTCCAGGTGCAAGTCAACGTGCCGTGCGAAGATCGTGTGGCTCCGGTTGTTGCATCGACGGTATTGAAAGCGGAACCGGCATCGGTCGTCGACTTTTCCCAGTTATTCAGGTAGGTTTTCCGGATAGCAGCATAAGCGGCCAACGTTTTAACAAAATGACCATTCCCGTCTTCCACCCAAATTGCCACCACATTTCTTGGGGCATATTTTCCACCGGTACTTTCGGTGGTCGTTGTTACCTGCAAGGTTCCGCCTGTCTGGGCAAATAAACCACTGCAATAAAATACTGATAACAAAACAAAAAGAACTTTTTTAACTTTCATTTTAATTTCCTCCTACACATTTAAATCAATCCCTGCTTTCATTAAAAAACGATAAAGATGAATGAATCTTGATAACCTTATCTGAAAAAAACTACTTTTAAATCGTTAATAACAAAAAAAAATCAAAATGGTTGATATCGATAAATTAGATGACCGGTTTGGCATTGAAGGAGAACTTGGCTTTTGTGAGATCGACGGCGATCTGATCGCGATGACGATTTATAACAAATTTGCGGATGTTGAGATCTGTTTGTATGGAGCCCATATAACCCGTTATATGCCCCACGGCTCGTTTGATGTATTGTGGATGAGTCCCGACAGTTTTTTTGAAGTTGGGAGACCAATCCGGGGAGGAATCCCCCTCTGTTTTCCCTGGTTTGGCCCGCACCCGTCCGACACTTCAAAACCAGCGCATGGTTTTGCCCGGTTAATGTACTGGGATGTAGTGGAAACAACTTCGCTCGAATCGGGAGAAACACGGGTTAAACTTCAGCTGGTTTCAAACGAAGAGACCAAAGCTTACTGGCCTTTCGATTTTAAAGCGGTGCTCGAAGTGCTGGTGGGAAGAACCCTTGAAGTACAACTGAGCATTACCAATACGGGAAGCCAGGATTTTGACTATTCGGCAGCCCTTCACAGTTATTTTGGTGTTTCAGGTATCGAAAACATCAACATCCAGGGGTTACAGGGAGCCCGTTATTACAATGGCTTCGACACTTCGCTAAACACCCAGGAGACCGAACTTCTGGAGATCCACCAGGAAGAAAACCGCCGATACATTGATACCAGCAGTGACTGTGTGATTGAGGACCCGGTTTTCAACCAGGCCATCCGGATTTCGAAGAAAGGAAGCAACGTGACGGTGGTGTGGAATCCCTGGGAAGAGACCTCATCCAAAATGGAAGATCTGCCCGATGACGGCTACGAAGCTTTTGTCTGTGTCGAAGCGGTCAACGCGTACAACGACATCGTTCAGCTTAGGCCCGGAGAAGAACATACCACGGCAACAACCATCGGGTTCGATTACCGGATGAGCGAAATGGGGCTGGGAAAAAGCAACGGAGGCTTTAAAGTGATATAAATGAAAAAAGGCGCATAAACCAATGCGCCTTTTTTTATTATTTTCGAATGATGTTACTGATCTTTCCTGAACTTTTCGCTATACTTCAGATCCGTTCCTTCAACACTCAAAAGATACAATCCCGGATTCAGGTCGTTCGTATTCACCTCAACCACTTGTCTTCCGGTACCTGTAACCGAAATCTGTTTTTTCAAAACAAGGGCACCTTTGGTGTCAAAAACCTGCACAGTAACCGGATCGGTGTTTGAAGTACCAATCTCCAGGGTCAGGGTTTCCCGAACCGGATTCGGATAGATTTTATTTACAGACAGACTGGAATTTGAAACGCCAACCACTTCGTTCACGGTGATGCGGGCCATAATTGAAAGAGCACCCACGGTTGCGGTAAGTTCTGCTTTGCCTGCAACGGTACCCACAAATACAACTGACGAATCGGTCACATCGACCAACTTGCCGGCACCCAGACTAATTGTCCAGTTGGTATTGTATTTCTTCCCTTTTAACTGTTTATTTTGCTGATCGTAGAAATACAACTCAAACCGGGTACTGTCGTTCTGATTCATCTTCACCGACTTCACATTGAGATACAACTTGGTCAGTTCCGGGACATACGTAGGCTGGGTAAATTTCAACGAATCGACCCCTTTTGCACCATAAGCATAAACGGTATAGGTACTCTTTGGGGCTGTAGAAACCGTAATGGTTCCATTGACAGCAACCTTTTTTCCATCAAAGAAAACCGAGTCGGCATTGATAGTTGTCCATGAAAGGGTTGCGGAATCGCCTACGGCAGCTACGCGGGTAGCGGTGGTAATGCCGGTTACAAAAGGATAACCCTTTTCGACCTGATGTACCAGATCGGTTTCCATGAACTTCTCAAAAACCATTTTTCCCATCGACAGTGAACCTTGTGCATTTGGATGCACATAATCGGGGAAAAGAGCGCCGCTGTCACGGAAAGCAGTATAAAAGTCAACCACAGGAATCTCATACATTTTGGCAAGCGAGTCGACAATAGGAATAACTCCGTTCTTGATGATTGAATCATTAATTAACCAAACACCGGAGAGATCGCCTGTTTTATAACAGGGGGGAGGAAATGCAACCATAAATTTCGTCCGGGGATTCCGCACCTTCATGGTGTCAATCATCGCCTTGTAGTCGGCAAAAAAAGCTTCCGGTCCATAAACGCCCCAATTCTGAGGTTTTGAGTCATTTGTTCCCATCATGATATAGACAATATCGGGAGCAAAGTTCCACATTTGGGTAAACTGGGTTTCATTCCAGATAGGGTAATCACCATTTTTCATCATTGTCCTTCCCGAAACCGCATAATTACTCACCACACAGGTATCGCCATATACCTGCTTAAGCATTTGGGAAGCCCGTGCAGGATAACTTTGCTCTGTTTGATTGGTCAAATTGGCCCCAATGGTAATACTGTTCCCAATAAATGCGACCCTCACATGGTAATCGCCCTGTGCAGGGTTGATTCCCTGAGAAAATCCATTCATCGTAAAGAGAACAAAAAACAAGAAGGTAAATAGGTTTCTCTTCATTTTCATAATAATTAGTTAGATTTGATTGAACAAATTTAAAAACTTTTCGGGGGTTTGCTTCACCGAAATTGCATTCGTGATCAAAAAATAATACATCCGTGAATGCCCCCTGTTGAATAAAAAACAACTAAATTATGAAACAACTACTCGTCGCAACATCAATCCTTTTTCTTCTCTTTTCATGTGAAAAAGAAGTATACCACAATATACCCAAAAATGAAAAACCTCTTTTAAAAGATAAGGATACAGTTGTTTTTATTGACAAGGAGAATCAAATGTTGGATACATTTTTGATAAAACGAACTGATGAATATCAAATATATGATAAAAATTATTATTACGAAAATATCCTCGTTTGGTACAAAAAAATGGGGGAATCCACTTCTATAAAAGATTTTTCCATTCATCAAAGCTTGTCAACTAGTATTTCTATAAATGGTATTTATTTCCCAAC
>DAOQAB010000119.1:0-11169 GCA_035353695.1 Prolixibacteraceae bacterium | reverse complement strand
CTGTCCGGAGTATGTTCAGATATACAATTCTCAAAAAAGTACCAGCCATTATGAACTATAACCTGAATGCCATATCCGAAGAGAATGGTAAGAAGAAATCGGTTTGGCGATCGCTGAAGACATTGGTCGCCTATATGGTTGGCGAAAAGCAATCGCTGATAGTTGCTTTTGCAGCGATGGTGGTGGCTGCGGTGCTGGGTTTGCTGGGGCCAATCCTTATCGGTTATACCATTGATCACTACATTCAAACCAAACAATTTCATGGTGTTCTGATTTTTAGCGGAATTTTGCTGGTGATGTATACGGTTTCTCTTTTTGCCGGTTATATCCAGTCGAAGCTGATGGGAACCGTGGGTCAAAACATGCTTTTCAACCTGCGGAATTCAGTTTTCAAAAAGATACAGGAACTTCCGCTCGATTTTTTCAATCAGAACAAAACCGGCGACTTGATTTCGCGCATCAATAACGACACGGAGAAGATCAACCAGTTTTTTTCGCAGTCGCTGATGCAGTTTATCCGTCTGATCCTTGTGATGATTGGTGCGGCCATTTTTCTTCTGGCAATTAAACCTGTGCTGGGATTGGCAGCATTGGCCCCGGCAATTTTCATCTGGCTTTTTACCCGGTTTTTTACCCCGTGGGTTAAGCGAAGAAATGCCGCCAATCTGAAAAGTGTGGGGTTACTGAGTGCCGAAGTGCAGGAAAGCCTTAACAATTTTAAAGTGGTGGTGGCTTTTAACCGGCGCGATTATTTTCGCCGTCGCTTTGGTGAAGTCAATAACGACAATTATAACACCTCGGTAAAAGCAGGTATTTCGAACAACCTGGTCGCTCCGGTATACACCTTTTTTTCAAACGTGGCCCAGTTGATAGTGCTGGCTTTCGGAATTTATCTGATTAGCACCGGCCATTTTACAGTTGGTTTGCTCATTAGTTTCATTTCGTATGTGAACAACTTCTACCATCCTTTGCAACAAATGGCGGCTTTATGGACAAATTTCCAACTGGCATTGGCAGGCTGGGATCGAATACTGAAGATAGTAAACCTCGAAAACGATATGCCGGTGGTTGAGGCAAAGAAACTTTATCAAACCGACTCGCTAATGTCGTTTCGCTGTGTTTCGTTTGCTTATCCGAACGGGAATGAGGTGTTGCACCATATCACCTTTGAACTGGAGCGGGGGAAAACCTATGCCTTTGTGGGGCCAACCGGAGGCGGAAAAACCACGACGGCCTCGTTGTTGGCCCGTTTGTACGATGCAACACAGGGAGTTGTTTTGTTAGATGGGCGGGATATCCGCAGTTATACTCCCGAAGAACGGGTGAAGAAAATCGGTTTTATCCTTCAGGAACCGTTTCTTTTTAGTGGGACTGTCAGAGAAAATATTTTGTACGGCAACGATGAATTGAAAAACTGTGAAACGTGTGAACTGACCGAAATACTCCGTAACACCGGTCTGGATGCATTGATGCTGCGTTTTGATCAGGGGTTGGAAACGCTTG
This sequence comes from Prolixibacteraceae bacterium, assembly GCA_035353695.1. Classification (GTDB taxonomy): domain Bacteria; phylum Bacteroidota; class Bacteroidia; order Bacteroidales; family Prolixibacteraceae; genus CAYMTR01. The sequence goes on along the minus strand of DAOQAB010000119.1, from coordinate 9,666 downwards.
TCGATTTAACCGGAGACGGGATCAGTCTGGGGCAGAAACAACTTATCGCCTTTATGCGGGCGGTGCTTCGCAAACCCGATTTGCTGATCCTTGACGAAGCGACAGCCAATATCGATACGGTGACCGAACAAATGCTGGACGATATTTTGGAAAAGTTGCCACAGAAGACTACGAAAGTGATTATTGCCCATCGGTTGAATACCATTGCCAATGCCGATGAGATCTATTTTGTGAATTCCGGAAAAATAATTCGTGCCGGTTCGCTGGATGAGGCGGTTGATATGCTGATGAAAGGGAAGATGGCGAGCTGATTAATTTTGTCACAAAAACGTCTTAATTATCACCGCAATTACCGCAATAAATAAGGTGATCATATAAAAGAAAGAGATGACCATGAATTTTCCGATCGTCTTTATATAACTTCCTCCGTAAAATTTCTTTAAAGCAATAATCTGGTAAACAGGAATTGTTAGCAAGAGTATGGTTGAAATAACGGAGGTTCCTGAATTGAAAAGCAATGCGTATCCGGCAATAATAATCAGTACAATAAACAGATAGGATTGAGTGTGGGTTGAAAAAATCAGGTGCTTGATGTACCTCTGTTTATGGCGTATGTAAGTGAGCTTCAAAATAAGTGCAAGCACCGGTACCAACGCGAAGAAAGCCCACGACAAAAGCTTCAGGATTTTTGGAATCAATATTTCAGGATTACGGCACATGGTAATTTTCGACCTGATCTTTTCCTGTTCTTTAGGAGAAGTTTCGTCAATCAGTTTCAATTCGTATTCATTGGCCATTTTATTGAGATCATCGCGTAAATTCCCTGTCAGTGTAAGTGCTACTCCCGAACCGGAATCTGCTCGCGTTGAAGTATCTTGTTTTTCCGAAAGGCTGTCCAGCTTCTTAATCTCTTCTTTACCGGGTGAAATAGGTAAGGAGTCCGTTAAAATATCACTGAGAGAGGTATGGATTGAATCGGCTTCAATTGTTGAAACCTCGGGAGAATCTTTCCTCGAGATTTCTTTTAGCGACTGTTCAGACAGTATCTGGAGTAACAAAAAGAAAATGAAGCTGAGTACCATTAGAATTTGAAATGGTGATATGTATCGGATCCTGCGTCCCTTGAAAAATTCGAGTGTAATAAACCCCGGTTTGAAAATGAGGTATTTTAACGTTTTAAAGGTGCGATTATCGAAGGCAAACGAATGCGACAGATAAAAGTGTAAGATATAGCCAATTGGACGGTCAAATTCATCGACTTTTTGTCCGCAGTTTGGGCAAAATTTACCTTTGAATTCATGATCGCAGTTTTCACAAGTATGGTTTTCCTGCTCCTCAATAGGAACTGAAGTTTTAGATTGGAATAACTTTGACGAAATAGTTTCTTTTACTGACTTCATTTTCCAGCTTTTTTAACAAAAATAGAAAAGAAGAAATGATTATCAATAAAATATGTTTTCTAGATTTTTTTAATTATTTTCTTTTCTCGTTTCTGCTTTTCAGGATCAACTGATAACTGTTGAACAGGTTTTGCCACAGTACATACAGTGCAGGAACTACCGATGAAAGAGGCGTCAGGTAAGTTTGGGCCATCCAAATTGCCAGTACGGTGTTTTTCTGTCCAACCGATTGTCCGCCGGCAACCCGGTCTCCATACCGTTTCCCAATCCATCGCCCAAAAGCAAATTGACCCGCGCAGATGAGTATGGAAACGAGTCCCATAAAAATCAGAATCTCTGTCTGCGAACGATCCATTTTGAAAATCGATTCAATGGTACATCCAATCACGATGGTCAAACTAACCGACCAGAGGTAAAAAGAGATGTTTTTTCGTTTGGTAATGCTTGCGCTGAGGGTGGGGAGAAAACGCTGGGTTAGGATAGCCATAATGAAGGGTAAAACAATCATTGGGATTACTTTTGACAGAACAAGCCAGCTTGACTGAAAAAAGGGGAGTTCGGCGTGAATCCCGGTCCACGAAAAATAGATGGGTGATACCAATGCAACCGCAAAATTTCCCAACAAAGTGCTGGTAACCATAGTCGATAAATCGGCTCCCAGCATGGCTGCCACTACCGGTGCCGATGTAGCAGTTGGTGCAACAATAACAGCCAAGGCTCCCTGGGCAAGCACTTCGTTAAACGGTCGGATGAGCAGGTAAACCCCCAAGCTGATTCCAATCTGGAACAGCAGGATCCATGCATGCAACCAGGTAACCCGCATCTTTTTTACATCGATACTGCACAGGGTAAAATAGAGCATCACGAAAATAAGAAAAGGAGTAACCCCGTTGATTGTTGCGAAAAAACGGTGAAAAAACAAGCCCAGCACAATGGCGATGGGCAGGATTAGGTCTTTAATCTTCTGAGCCATTAAACCGGTGAATTTGTGTGCGAAAATACATAAAATGTTTCCATTTCATCCGATTCTGAAATCGTTCAGCACACTATTCCGTGAATTGCGTAGTTCCCGGGTGCCGATTCTTTTTGTTCTTTTCGGGATAATGATGGCTTATGGTTGAAAATAAGTTTAATAAAATAGTTGATAATATCAACTATTTTATTATTTTTGAATTAATTTTATTGCTTGCTATGGAAAGAAAGAATATGCCATTGGGAATGATTTTTGGGAGGATCATGCAGGATATGTTCAGGGTGTTGAGAAAAAGAGCTTCCGAATCAGAAAGTATTATTTTGACCAATGAACAGTTTAGCCTTTTGCATGTTATAAACATGCGGAAAGAAAAAAGCGTTCAGCAGGATTTTGCCAATATGCTGGGAAAGGATAAATCGGCCATTCTGCGTTTGATTGATTCGTTGGAAAATAAAGGATTGGTTGTGAGAGTGGCCGATACCAACGACCGCCGCAAAAATTGTCTGGAACTGACAGAAGCGGGGAAAGAGCTTAACGAGCGGTATATGAAAATGGAGGAGCAAATATCCAATGAATTAACCAATGAAATATCCGAATCCGACATGGAAGCTTTTTACCGGGTTGTATTAACAATCTGGACGAACATGGAAAAAATCTAAATTTTTTTAAATAAATAGTTGACATTATCAATAATTGACAATTTAAACAATTTATGAAGAATGAAATTATAGTAGCAGGAATGACACTTCTCTTGTTATTTAACGTCCTGATGATTGATGCTCAAAGGCCCTTGACATTAAAGGAATGTATCAATTATTCAGACCAGAATAACAGCAAGGTGAAAATCGCGAAGTACGATGCCGATGCGTCGAAAAAGCGGATAAACGAACAAGTGGGGGCCTATTTGCCTCAGATCAATGGTTCTGGTTCGGTCGACGATAACCTGAAACTGACTTCCGTACTTATACCAGCCCAATTTTTTGGTGGTGAGGCTGGAACTTTCATGGCCATGTCGTTTGGATCGAAGTATTCGTTGGCAGGGGGAGTCCAGCTTACTCAAAAGTTGTACGATATGCCCGGCATTCTGGCCATCCGGTCGGCAAAGGTCAGTGGCGAGCTGTCTGATTACAATCTTCAGAAGACCAGTGAACTGTCGGTTTATAACATCAGCGTGGCTTACTATCAGACTATGATCATCCAGATGCAGATGAATGTGTTGAAATCGAACCTGAAAGCATCCGAAGAGTCGTTGAAGTCGATTGAGCTGAAGTACGCCAATGGAATGGCCAAAAAGATCGATGTCGATAAAATCAGGGTGAATTGCAACAATACCCGGTCGCAATTGCAGCAAGCGGAGCTGAATTACGCTCAGTCGCTTAATACCCTGAAATTTCAGATGGGAATGCCGGTCGACAGTGCTCTGGTGTTGGCCGACATCAACCTGAATGATGGTTTTGAATCGTTCGAAAAGGTCAATAATGAATATCGGATCGAAAATATGGTCGATTATAAGATTCAGAAAACCAATTACACCCTTTCGGAAGTAGAGAAAAAACGAACGATGGCTTCGTTTCAGCCAACCTTGTCGTTTTACAGCAACTACAATGTGAATGCTTACCGCAAGAAGTTTAATTTCTTCGAAGCCGATCAGGACTGGTATCCCAGTTATGGCTTTGGCGTAAAGCTGACCGTACCCATTTTCGACGGGCTTCAGCGTGTGCAACGGGTCGCTCAGAGCGAACTGAATGTGAAGAAAGCACAGGAAAACATCCGGTACACCGAGCAGTCCATTAAGGTTGATATTTCAAACTACGAGACACGGTATCAGAATGCGCTGGCCAACATCCGGAAAGAGAAAGAGAATCTGGAACTGGCCGAAAGTGTTTATAAAAATACCCAGATGGAATACAAACAGGGAACCAGCACCACGCTCGACCTCATTCAGTCCGAAAGTTCGTACATGGTGGCGCAGAATACCTATTTCAACAAGCTTCTCGATCTCTACATAGCCCGCATCGATCAGGAAAAAGCAAAGGGCTCGCTGACTGATTTTATCAATAGACAGAAATAATTACCATAAGAAAAAGAAATGTAAAAGATAGAAATCGTATGAAACGAACATGTTGCCACTCAAAAACCACAAGTATGATATTAATTTTCAGCAACATGGAGTTTCATACTGCCATTTAAAAACAAATTAATGTAGTATGAAAAAGTTTATTACCATAGCTGTTATAGTTTGTTTGGCAGGCCTCATTTTTTGGAGGTTAGCAAGCAACAAAGAAAAAATAGACGCAACAAAAAACATCAAGACCGATCTTTCGTATGTGTCGGTTAATGTTGCCAAAGCTCAGAAAATGTCGCTGAACGACAGTTTAAAACTGATTGGTTACCTCGATGCTTTTTCGGAAGTGGATATTGCGGCTGAAGCGTCGGGTGTTATCACCTCGTTGAATGCTGATCTTGGCGATGTAAAAGCAAAAGGGAGCGTAATTGCCACCATCGACGATAAACTGAAACAGTTGGCTGTTCGCAAAGCCAAAGTCGATCTTGATAAAACAACCAAAAACCTGGAACGGTACAAAAACCTGTATAATGGAGGAACGGCCACCGAACAGCAACTCGACGACGCCCAAACCCTTTACGACAACGCGGTCATTCAGTTGGAACAGGCCCAGAAGCAGTTGGACGATGCGACGGTGAAAGCTCCGATTGCCGGGGTTATTAGCCGAAAAAATGTTGAAAAAGGAGAATTTGTCAACATGGGTAGTCCCATGGTGACCCTGGTTGATATTTCCCGTTTCAAGATCAAACTGAATGTTTCAGAATCCAATGTTTATCAGTTAAGTAAAGGTGATTTGGCAACTGTTACCACCGATGTGTATCCCGGGGTGAAATTTGAAGGAAAAGTGAGTTACATCAGTTCCAAAGGCGACGATACGCACAATTACCCGGTAGAGATTGAGATGGTGAACAGCAAGGAATATCCGCTGAAATCGGGGACTTTTGCCAATGTATTGATCCGTTTGCCGGTAAGGGCTGAGGCTCTTTGCATTCCCCGGCAGGCCATTCTGGGGGGTATCAATGATGCCAAAGTTTATGTTGCTGAAAATGGCAAAGCCACTTTGCGTCCGGTTACTGTTCGTGGGGGAAACGATCGCTTGGTTGAGGTGGTTTCCGGGTTGAATGAAAACGAGCAGGTGGTTGTGAACGGCCTCATCAATCTGGCCGATGGCAAAGAAATTAAAATCATCGAATAACGAGTTGCCGTATGTCAATAACTGAACTCTCGATAAAGAGGCCAACACTGATCGTGGTGATCTTCACGGTGCTGGCCATTCTGGGTATCGGTTCTTATACCCAGTTGAATTACGATTTGATACCCAAGCTGAATTTTCCCATGTTAAGCGTGGCAACGGTTTATCCCGGCGCCTCGGCCAATGAAGTGGAAAGTACGGTTACGAAAAAACTCGAAGATGCCCTTTCGTCGCTTGAGGATGTGAAGCACATTGAATCAACTTCGCAGGAAGGCCTTTCTATGATTACTATTACCCTGGAAGCAAGTACCGATGCCGATAAGGTAGTTCAAAATGCGCAGCGAAAGATTAATACCATTGCGGGTACCTTGCCGGTTGGGGTAAGAGCTCCTTCGGTCAATAAATTTTCTTCGGATGAATTGCCGGTACTGAAGCTAAGTGTCACCGGGACAATCCCGCCAACCGAATTGTATCAGCTTACCAGCAATCAGCTTACCCAGCAATTTGCCAAGTTGAAAGGGGTGGGGCAGATATCGATTGTTGGTGGAAATGAGCGTGAGATCCGGATCAACATCAACAAGGCGAAGCTCGATGCGTATAAAATTTCGATCAGCCAGATCTATCAGTCTGTGATGGCTTCGAACGTGGAGCTTCCTACCGGAAAAATTGAAAGCAATACCCAGCAATACACCGTACGGTTACTGGGAAAGGTGAAGTCGCTCGAAGAGATGCGGAATATTACCGTTGCCAAAACTATGAGCGGAAGTTACGTGAAGCTCAGCGATGTAGCCGAGGTGGTGGATGGCATTGCCGAACAATCTTCACTGAACCGCATCAACGGGCAAAATGCCATTGGTTTGATCGTCTCGAAACAGAGCGATGCCAACACGGTGGATGTTTGTAAAAAGGTAAAAGAAGAGATCAAAAAGATTGAACAACAGTATGCTTCCAGTGGAGTAAAATTCTATGTGGGGTCTGATAATTCTGACTATACAATGGCTTCAACCCGTGCAGTGATGGAAGATTTGATGCTGGCCATTCTGATTGTATCACTGGTGATGTTTGTTTTCCTTCACAGCATACGAAATTCGCTGATTGTGCTGGTTTCAATCCCGGCATCCATTATTTCGGTGTTTATCGGGATGTATATTTTCAATTTTTCGCTGAACCTGCTTACCCTGATGGCCCTTTCGCTGGTGATTGGCATTTTGGTCGACGACTCCATTGTGGTACTCGAAAACATTACCCGCCACTTAGAAATGGGAAAAGAGAAGCGGCTTGCGGCACTGATCGGACGATCTGAAATTGGGTTTACCGCAGTGGCCATTACCCTGGTCGATGTGGTGGTATTCCTGCCCTTGTCGCTGGTGTCGGGAATGATTGGAAATATGCTCCGTGAATTTTCGCTGGTGGTGGTTTTTTCTACCTTAATGAGCCTTTTTGTCTCGTTTACAGTCACTCCGTTGCTGGCTTCCCGCTTCGGAAAAGTACAGAAAAATACAAAGGAGACAGCCATTGGGCGTTTCTCTTTGGCAGTCGAAAGCATCTACAACAGCATCCGTTCAGCTTACGAGTCTCTGTTAGGTTGGGGATTGAACCACCGGCGTTGGGTTTATGCCATTACCCTGGCCATCCTGATTGGTGCCTTTGCATTGCCCGGTATGGGTTTGATTGGTATGTCGTTTATGAACGATGGCGACCAGAGCGAATTTATTGTAAAAATTGAAGGAGAACCACAAAATACACTTTATCAGACCACCCAGCTTACCCAGCAGGTGGAGGAAATCTTGATGAAACAACCCGAGGTGGTAAAGGTCTTCTCGAATGTGGGCTATGCCGGATCGACTGCCGGTGCCAGTATGAACGCCAATAACAAGGCTGAAATTACCGTTGACCTGGTGCCCAAGGAGCAGCGGTCGATGGGGGTTGCTGAATATGCCGCCAAAGTAAAGACGATGATCCAGGAAATTCCCGGCATCAAAGTGACATCCACGCCTATCTCAATGATGGGTGGAGGCGCAACCGATGCGGCCATTCAGGTGCTTCTTCGTGGTCCCGATGTGGAAGGGCTTTTCCGTGTGGGCGACAGTGTGAAAGCAGTTATGCGGCAGATTCCCGGCATCAACGACGTAACCTTTTCAATCGATAAGAGCAATCCCGAAATGCAGATCAAAATCAACCGCGAAAAGATGGAACAACTTGGGTTGAATGTGCAGCAGGTTGGAAGTACCCTGAACTTTGCTTATGCCGGGAATACCAACCTGAAATTCTCGGAGGGCGACCAGGATTACGACATCAATGTGATGCTCGATCAGTTCGATCGTAAAAACATCAACGACCTTGGGGCCATTACGTTTCTGAACAATCAGGGCAAACCGGTTCAGCTTGGCAGTTTTGCCACTATAACCCAGTCGTTGGGCCCCAACAAGCTCGAACGTTACGACCGTATTTCGTCGTTGTATGTGAAGGCATCGGTTTTTGGCAGACCCACAGGAACAGTTGGTAGCGAGGTAAAGCAAGCTATTGCACAAAAGGTGAAGCCGGGCAATGTTGATATTACCATGAAAGGCCAGATGGAGAGCATGATGGATGCTTTTAAGAGCCTTCTTACAGCATTACTGGCTGCCATTATTTTTGTTTACCTGGTGATGGTTGCGCTCTACAACTCATACCGTTACCCATTTGTGGTATTGTTTTCCATTCCGGTTGCGGTGGTTGGTGCCTTTCTGGCACTGGCATTATCGGGTGAATCCATGTCGATTTATGCCATGATTGGCATGATCATGCTGATTGGGTTGGTCGCAAAAAATGCAATCTTGCTGGTCGATTTCACCAACAAGTTCAGGGCCGAAGGGCATTCGGTTTTCGATTCACTGGTTGAAGCCGGGAAGGAGCGTCTTCGCCCGATATTGATGACCACACTGGCCATGGTATTTGGTATGATGCCTATTGCACTGGCTACCGGTGCCGGTGCCGAGAGCAAGAACGGCATGGCATGGGTAATCATTGGCGGTTTGTTAAGTTCACTTTTACTAACCCTGGTTTTGGTACCAGCGGTTTATATGACTTTCGAAAAATACGCCTCAAAATTTAGCCGGAAGAAAAAGAAAGAGCTTCCGGTTGTATAATGTTAAAAATTTGATTCTAAAGCCGCTTTTCCCAATTGTGGGAGGAGCGGCTTTTTCGGCTATTCTTTCCAGACCAGAACTCCGGCTGTTTTGATGGTTTTCTCTCCAATCAGTATCTTATCGGTTGGTTTTAGCTTGACTTCGTAAGGAACATCCGAATAATTGACAGCAATGCCAAAGCCATCGCGGTGTTCAACAATAACGCCGGCAGGGTAGTTTTCAACAGCTATCTTTTGTTGATTAAACAACTTCGAAAGTACATCTTTTTCGAGTGTTCCCTCTTTACTGTCTGCACCAATATAGGTCACGGTTCCTTTGCCCAGTTTCCGGCTGATGATGGCCGGGGTGCCTTCATAAAAATCGCCTTTGTAAGTAGCCCAGGTTTCGGTTCCGGGTCTTGGATTTAACAGTTCTCCCCAGCTTGTCCATGCATAATCGTTGTTTTGAAAGTTGATCAGGTTCTGGGCCTGTGGCATAGGAAGATCATACGATTTGATTTCAGCCCCGATTAAATCGTAAATGGGCTGGGCAAAAGGAGCTTCCCATAAATGTCCCTGCCGATCCTGGTGGCCTGTGCGACAAGTTAGTATAAGGTTTCCACCCTGTTCGGAATAACGGGTTAGCTTCGCGATCAGCTCTTTGTCGATTTGCTGGTAAGCAGGAATAACCAGAACCGGATATTCGTTGAAGTTGGTGGTGTCGCGCACAAAATCGACCGGGGCACCAAATGATTTCAATGCCCTGTAATATTTGTTGAAATGTTCCAGCGTATTCCACTCTTTGGTTTGTTTGTTCAGGTTGATTGCCATTACATTGTCGGCATTGAAAAGGATACCCGTTTTTCGTTGCAGGTACTCTTTGGGCAGAGCTGCTTTTGGGGAATCGTAATTTTTGCGCAATAGTTTGAT
>DAOQAB010000118.1:0-11743 GCA_035353695.1 Prolixibacteraceae bacterium | reverse complement strand
ATTGTGTCCAACGTCATCTATTCGATGCTGGGGTTGGGAATCTGGTATGTGGTCTCTGGCGGTACTACCGAGAAAAGAAGCCAATTATACTTGGTTTTCTACCACCTTTTGGCGATGGCTTTCATCATTTCGTTCTGGATGTGGGTTACCAACCAGATCGACATTGCGTTGTTTAACGACGATGATATCAAAGCCCACATGAAAAAGGTGCTGCCAGGGAAAGCTGGGCTGGGAGCGTTGATTTACATATTAATCGCAGTCTTTTATTATTCCTTTTACTATTACGATCGGTTAAAAGAGAAATCGAAGGAAGAAACCAGACTGAAGGAGTTAATTACCCAAACCCAGTTGAGCGAACTGAAATCACAAATCAATCCTCACTTCCTTTTCAACAGCCTCAATTCTGTTTCCTATTTGACGATGGCTGAACCTGAAAAGGCACAGGAAATGGTGATCAAACTCTCTACATTCCTTCGTTATTCTTTGAAACACAAAGAAAACCAGTTGGTTTCACTTTCGCAGGAGATGGATCACATCAAATTGTACCTCGATATCGAAAAAGTTCGTTTCGGCGATAAATTGCAAACCGTATTCGATATTTCGGATTGCAACCGTTGCGAAATTCCTAATATGATTTTACAACCGCTGTATGAAAATGCCATTAAATACGGCGTTTATGAAACGACCAAACAGGTTGTCATTCATACAGAAGCCAAATTGCGCGAAGGCTACCTTGTATTTACCATCAGCAATAATTACGATCAGGATGCCGTGATGAAAAAAGGGGAAGGAATTGGGCTGATCAATATCCGCAAACGGTTGGGGCTGGTGTACGGCGACACCACATTGATGAGTGTAAAAAATGAAAATCAGATATTTACAGTTACATTAACCATTCCACAAAATAGTAAGAAATAATGAGTGACATTGTACGTACGATAATAATTGAGGATGAATTGTTAGCCCGCAATTTGCTGAAAAGTTACCTGAAAGATAACAGTCAGATAGAGATTATTGCTGAATGCGAAAATGGGTTCGATGGGTTGAAAGCCATTAACGAAATGCAGCCCGATTTGGTTTTTCTCGATGTGCAGATGCCAAAGTTAACCGGGTTCGAAATGTTGGAACTGCTTGATTTCCGTCCTGAAATAATTTTCACTACAGCATACAACCAATTTGCCATCAAGGCTTTTGAACAACATGCCATTGATTATTTGCTGAAACCATTCTCCAAGGATCGTTTGATGGTTGCTGTTGAACGGGCCATAGAAAAAATTCATGGCAATAAAGGAAGTGAATTGCCGATAGACAAGCTTACCGAATTGCCTGAGGACGATCTGATTGAACGGGTCGTGGTTAAAGATAAAAACAAAATACACATCATTCCCTCTGAACAAATCCGGTACGTTGAGTCACTCGATGATTATGTGATGATTTATACCAAGGATCGCCGGTTTATCAAGCAAAAAACGATGAAGTTCTTCGAAGAACACCTGAACCCGAAAGAGTTTATCCGCATTCACCGTTCGTACATTGTAAAGGTTGAAGAGATTGCCGAGATTCAGCAGTACGAAAAAGAAGCGCACATTGTGATCCTGAAAAACGACCATACTAAACTCAAGGTGAGCAAAACCGGGTATAAAAACCTGAAAGAAGTCCTGAATTTCTGAAACAACTGAAATATCAAAAAGAAGAGGATGATCTTATGGAACATCCTCTTCTTTTCGATTTATCGGATCCGGTCAACCGACTTGACCAGCTCGTCGTCTTTACGGATGTAACGATAAGCCATGTAATTCAGGATCATCGAAACAATAGGGAAAACAGCCGGCATATTGAACGAGGAAATCCCTTCGCCCAATGCTTTTGCCGAAGACTTCAGTGTGAACCAGGCCACCACGACAAAAACCAGCATTAAGGCGACATTGGCAAGCACCAGTTTCATTTGCCGTTTACGGCTTTTATAAGCAAAAATTGCCAAAGCCTGAACGACAAGAATAATTGCTGCCACCGCAAAGATATACCAAGCCCGGCTAACGGTCAAACCGGTCATCGACTCAATGGTTCCCAGGGACGAGAAGGAATATACCTTTTCACCTACCGCAATACCACCCATGGGCATTACCAGCAAAAAGCCCATCATGATCAGGGCCAACGACAAATATAAAGTCTGAATACGTTGTATCATGTTTTACTTTTTTTGCAAAAATAGCAGTTTCAACCTTACAACATCCCCATCAGGGAAACAATCCGAAGGATTTTTAATATTCTTCAACTCTTTTTTCTGCTTTCTACTTCTCTTTAACCGGCAACAAAGAGCTAAAACCACCATACACGAGGTCGAAATACAAGGTTCCCTTTAGATGGTCTGTTTCATGTTGAAAAATTACTGCGGTGTAACCACTTACGGATTCTCTCTGTTTCTTTCCGGTCGAGTCCAGGTAACTGATTTCAATATTTTGTGAACGATCTACTTTACCCCGGTAACCCGGCACACTCAAACACCCTTCCAACCCAGAGTTTACACTGTCGCTATACTCTTCAATTTTAGGATTAAAATAGACTTCAAAAGGGGTACCTTCTTTGTCGAACCGTTTCACATAAATCATTTGAACGCCCAGGCCTACCTGGGGGGCAGCAATTCCAACGCCACCTGTGAGTGAATCGGTCACAACCTGTAACAGGGCTCTTTTCAATTTCTCAACCGATGGGGTTCCAATTTCATTCTTACGCAATTTTCGTGCTTCCTGCCGCAGGAAAAGGGAATCCGCTCGATTGTTAATTGTATATATTGCAACTTCCGATCCGGAACAAATGGCCTCAATCCGATGGATCTCTTTTTTATTGAATCCATCCATCGTGCAGCTGCCCAACAATCCCAGCCCAACTAAACCAGCAACAGCAAAACCCAATAAATATCTGTTTCTCATCTGAATATCTTTTTACAAAAAAACTCCTTGTCTTGTTCAAATTTACAATCTTATACTCAATATTCATTCTTCGGAAGTAAAAAAGGAGTGCAAGAACCAGATTTAATAAGCTTTTTAGATTGTCGTTAACCTGAAAGAGGCCTTTCTACTTGCCCATAAACGGCAATCAGAAAAGAAGCGTAACGCGATGATTTGATAAAAAAAAGGCGTAGTTTTGGATCTATCAAAAAAGTTTTCATTATGATCAAGTCGTCAGAATTAATTATCAACCCCGACGGGAGTGTGTTCCATCTCCACCTCAAACCCGAAAATATTGCTAAAACCATCCTGATGGTGGGAGACCCGGGACGAATCGAAATGATCGCTTCTTTTTTCGATAAGATTGAATGTGAGGTGTATAACCGCGAATTTAAAACGGTTACCGGATGGTATAAAAACCAGCGCCTTTCGGTTGTTTCGACCGGAATTGGGACCGACAACATCGATATTGTCGTTAATGAACTGGATGCACTGGTAAATATCGACCTTAAAACACGGGAGATCAAGCCGGAAAAAACGTCGCTTAACTTGATCCGGATTGGCACCTCGGGGAGTTTGCATGCCGATATACCCATCAATGCCTATGTGGTTTCCAAAAAATCGGTAGGTTTCGACGGCTTGCTAAACTTCTATCAGGGGCGGAATGAAATTGCCGACCTGCCTTTTGAAAAGGCATTCATGGAACATACCCAATGGAATGAATTGCTGGCCAAACCCTATGTAATTGATTGTTCTGAAAAATTGTACCATCTGATTTCAAGCAGCGAAACGGTCGATGGTATCAATATTTCAGCACCCGGCTTTTACGGGCCTCAGGGGAGAGTAATCCGGTTGCCAATTGAAGATCCGGAACTGAACCAAAAAATTGAGTCATTCCGTTTTGAGGGGCAGAAAATCACCAACTACGAAATGGAGAGTTCGGCCATTTACGGCCTTTCAAAATTATTGGGACACGAAGCGTTAACCATTTGTGTGATCATTGCCAACCGGGTAACCCTCGAAGCCAACGAAAATTATATTCCCTCGATGAGAAAACTGGTCGAATATATTCTGGAACACCTGGTAAAAGGTGACAGGCCTGAATAATTTTTCAAAATAATCCCCCCTGCAAAACGCAAGGGGGATCCAATAAAAAAGGAAATATAAAAAGAGGAAAACAATTCTTTTTAGAACAAAGTCCGGGGAATTTTTCTGACAGAAGTTTCGGGAATAAAAGAAAAAACCTTCTAAAAATAACGGGGAGACAGGATCCTCTGTCCACGACGGGTGAACACGTAATTGATCATGATTTCATGAGTGCCTTTGTTATGGGGCCGAAGATCGGTATTGGTCAAATCGTACGAATATCCGATCTGCAACTGGTTGTTGATTTGAAAACGGACATGAGCAGCCACGGCATCGCCCACACGGTAGAGCAAACCGAACCATACCCGGTCATAAAAAATAGCGGTAGCTGAAACTTCAACCGATGGTGGAGCTCCAAATATGGCCCGAGTTAAAATGGTAGGTTTCAGTTTGATAACCGGTTTAACCAAGTCGAAAACCATCCCCGCTGAAAAAATGTAAGTACGGTCTTCACGACCAATTACTTCCAGTGTATTTTCTTCTTCAACCAAACTGTTTTTGATCAAAAGAGGAATTGAAAAACCTGCATAGTACCAGTCGGTATAGTAATAAGCGCCAAATCCGAAGTTCGGCCTGAATTTATTTTCAGGAATAATAGACTGAACATATTCATCCCACTCGGTTGTTGTAAGGTTTTGTAAATTGATGAAATAATCGGTAAAACCAACTTTTAAGCCTAACGAAAGGTTGTGGTTATTCTCAAAACGAAGATGATAGGCATAATCGAGATAAAGCCCGGTTTGCCTCATTGGGCCAATCTGGTCGTTCATGAAAGAGATACCGCCCCCCACTTTAAAATTCATAAACGGAGCATTAATGGTCACTCCGGTGGTGGTTGGTTGCCATTCCATTCCAACCCATTGTTTCCTGAAAATCCCGCTCAGGCTGAGGTTCCCCCTGCTGCCGGCATAGGCTGGATTAATTAACACCGGATCGTTCATATACAAGGAGTACATAGGGTCTTGCTGGCAGAAACCACCAATTGAAAGCAGTAAAAACAGACTGAATACTATGTAACTCTTTTTTATTCTCATCATCCCATCGGTTTATCTCTCCAGATATAAAGCTCCGGACTTCTCTTTCCCATTATACTTGAAAATATAATAATAAACACCCACTGGCAATTCTTTCGATCCGATCACAAACTTCACATTTGCCCATCCGTTCCAGTCGTTTCGGTAACCGCTCTTTTCATATACTTTATTACCCCAACGGTTGTAAATGGTGAATTGGTTATCGGGGTAGCTTTCAATTCCGCCAATCACATAGGTATCGTTCTTTCCATCGCCATTGGGCGAGAAGAGCTGTGGAAAGCTCAACCCTTCAACGGTAATATAAACGGTTGCTTCATCGCACACATTGTAGTAGTCGCAAGTTTCATACTGGAATGAATCGATTCCCACGAAATCGGGTTCCGGTGTATAGTTGATGGTAAAGTCCCGGTTAACGGTTGTATAGCCATTGGCCGGATTTAAAACCACAATCAGCGTTGAGTCGTTCATGTGAGGTGAATCGTTATCCAGAACTCGTATGCTTTTGGATCCATTCACTGTAACATACGCCGAATCATTTCTTGCAAACGATTGCCAAACCTCCAGGTAATCGGGAACTCCATTGTGATCCAAATCCCCGGTTTCGTCTTTGGTCATTAGCCAGTCCCCGTCATCGTTCGGATCGAGCAGGTTAATGATTCCATTTCCGTCGGTATCATCGTTCAGGTAGTTGCCGTCATGATCCGGATCTTCAGCAATGGTCAGGATCGAATCGTTATCGTCGTCGGTATCCAGGTAATTTGGAATGCCGTCATTATCGTTATCGTCGTCGGAAGGATCGCCTGATTGGTTCCAGTCTTCTGTCAACGTAGGAAGGTTATCGCCATCGTCATCGGTATCGAGATAGTTTGCAATTCCATCCTTGTCGGTATCATCGTCACACGGATTCCCATTTTTGTTCACATCCTCTGCAAGATCGGGAACGCCATCGCTGTCGCTATCCAACGCTGGATTGATCGAAATGGTAATCCATACGTCTGCCACATTCGATGAATTACCGGCCAAATCATTCACGGTATACGAGATGCTGTCAGCACCAAAGTAGCAGTCATCCGGAACATACGAAACGGCTCCTGTTGCTGCATTCAGTGTGATGGTTCCGTGATCGGCATTCCGGATGATTTTTACCGAAGTAATGTCCAGTCCGTTGTCGGTGTCGTAATCGTTCGAAAGGATATCCCAGGTATTGGTTATCCCGTTTACGGCAGTAACCAAATCGGCTACAGCTACCGGAGGCAGATTATTGACAACCGTGATGGAGACAAGAGCCGTATCGCAAGAAACAACCGGGCCATTATCGCACACACGGTATATAAAGGTATCGTTTCCGGTATAACCATTCACCGGTACATAGGTAATAGTTCCATTGGCCGTAACCGTTGCTGTTCCTTGGGACGGCTTCTGAATAATGAGCATCGAGGCAAGGTCAATGGTTCCATCCGGATCGTGGTCGTTGTCCAACACCGCCAGCGACGAAGATTGGTTGGATGAAACGGTAAACTTGTCGGGATTGGCAACAATCGCCTGGTTCCGGTCGATGACATGGATGCGGACCATGGCGGTATCACAGCTTCTGGGATCTCCATTGTCGCATACGTTATAAATCAATGAGTCGTCGCCAGCCCATCCCTCTTCGGGCCAATAAGTGATCGAACCATTGGCCAGAATGGTTGTTTTTCCATGTTTAGAAGGATTAACAACCGATAGGGTAGAAGCCACCACGATTCCATCCGGATCATAGTCGTTGGCTAAAACCGGAATCGTAATATTTTGTTCGGCACCGGTGGTTGCTTCATCGTTCACAGCAACCATCTGCCTGTTTTTAATCACATCAATAAAGACGACCGCCGTGTCACAAGTAACCGGGAAGCCACTATCGCACAAGCGGTAAACCAACGAATCAACTCCTGAGAACCCATTTTGGGGCAGGTAACTGATCGTTCCATCACTGTTTATTTTAACCGTCCCGGAAGCCGGATCATCAACAATGGCTAAGGAGGTGGTATCGATCATGCCTTCCGGGTCATAATCGTTTTTAAGAACCGATATCAGCACCTCTTTTTGAGGGATGGTACTCACATCGTCGCGCATGGCAACAATCTGCCGGTTTTCAACCACATCGACTGTAACCATTGCCTCATCGCAATCGGGTGGCACATTGGTATTGCATATTTCATAAGAGAAAGTATCCCTGCCTACAAATCCGTTCTCAGGAGTAAACCGGATTATTCCACCCGACAGGATGGTATAGGTTCCATGGCGTGGCGAATCGGTTATTTTTAACGATGCCTCGTCGAACTTTCCATCGGGATCGTAATCGTTGTATAAAACGTCGAAATTCTTCGATTGATTTTTGTAGGTCCACAAATGGTCATCCACCGCAATCAGTTTGTAATCCCAGAACACATCCAAACGGACGATGGCCGTATCACAGGCTGAAATTGGATGGATATCATCACAAATCATGTACACAAAGGAGTCGAGCCCCGTATAGCGGATATCCGGGATATAGGTAATGGTTCCGTTCTCATTGACATTCACATTTCCATGATATGGTCCGATAAAATCTTTATATTTTACAATAGCTAAGGAGGTTGGGTCAATGTTGCCTTCATCCGGGTCGTAGTCGTTTTCGAGTACATTAATCAATTGAACCGCTTTGGTGATTGTCACCCTGTCGGGAACCGCAACCACCACATTGATATTACAATCCTGATAATCGGCTGACGAAACACCGATTTCGTTAAACGGAGCCACGGCATAATTTGCACGTACCCATAATTTTTGCAAACGGGCTTCGGGCTGGGTTACAGTACCCGAAGGATCGACCGTTGTTCCCGGCCACGGAATGGAGCCCTTCAACAACGAACCAGGAATTGATTGAACCAGATTTCCCCGAATATCCAGAATCATCAGATCGACCGTGGCGGCCTCCGTTCCATCTATCGAAACACTCCAGTCGAGAGTTGCCTGTTCGCCGTTACACGACGCACTGGCGATTACCTGGATAAACGGATGAACAATCAAACGGACTGTGGCGGTATCGGAGTAGCCTCCATCGGTAATCCGGTAAATAAACCGGTCGTTGCCAATGTAATCGCTGGCAGCTGTAAACTTCACCGAACCATCGGCATTCAGCACAACGGTACCGTGAGCTGGATGTTGGATCACTTCAACCGTCACTTTTCCAATATAATAATCGTTGGACAAAATGTTCAGGGTATCTGTCTGACCAGCGTAGACATCGTACTCATCGTCGTTTGCGGTCAGATGATCGATCACATGAACAAAAACGGTATCCTGATCACAGAGGTTTGGTTCGCCATGGTCGCATACCTGATAGATCAGGGTGTCAACCCCGATAAAATTGGTTGGTGGGATATAACTGATCTGGTCTCCGTCTTCAACCGTGGCAACGCCACCGGAAGAAGGACCGGCAATGAGGGTGGTTGTCAGTGCATTACCATCCACATCCACATCGTTGGCCTGAACATCGATCAACGTTGGGGCGATGGTATTTTCAAGAACCACAATCTGGTCAGCATTGGCAACCGGAGCATCGTTCACCGGAGTAATTTCGATGAACACCGTGTCGCGGTCACATAGCGAAGGAACCCCATCGTCACAAATTTCGTAGACGAAATAGTCGTTCCCGTAAAAGTTCAAAGGTGGGTTATAGGTGATATTTCCCGATTCAACGATTGCCGTTCCGCCAACAAACGTACGATAAGGCACCGAAATGGTTAGCTTGTTCTTGTCGGGGTCGATATCATTGGCAAGCACATCAATTATTTGATCAACGGCATCTTCTTCGATTGTTATCCGATCGGCATTGGCAATCGGGCGCAGGTTTTGTTCGGTGCCGACAATGGTAATCGACAGTATGGAGGTTGCTGAGCCACCATGACCGTCTGCAACGGTCACATAGAAAATTTCGAGCAGGCTTTCGTTTTCATTCAGCGAATCCAGTTCGCCATTGGGTGTATAGGTATAATTTCCATCCGGTTTCCAAGCCAGGGTGCCATACGTTCCCCTGATGTTCCCCGAAAAATCGTTGCCGATACTTTCAACGCGAAGAATATCACCGTCCAGATCGATATCATTGGCCAGCAAATTGCCGCTTCCATCGTCCTGGGTAACCGGAAGGGTTTCGACGGTACTGTTGGCATCGTTGTTCACCAACGGAATATCGTTCTCGCCTACGATCGTAATCGTAAGTGTTTCGGTAGCCTCAAGAGAAGTGCCGGAATTCACATCCTTTACCGTCATGTTGAAGATCTCGATGAGAACTTCATTTTCAGCCAGCGAGTCGAGTCCCGGATTGGGTTTGTAGGTGTACGTTCCATCCGGATTCCAGATCAGTGTACCATATTTCCCGGCAACACCTCCCGTCACATCACCATTAACCGATGCCACAACGAGCGGATCTCCGTCCGGATCGCGGTCGTTGGCCAGAATATTACCACTTCCATCGACCTCTTTTACCGGTTTGGTTTCAACGGTTGCGTTGTAATCGTTCGCGATGACGGGTGCATCGTTGATGCCGGTAATCGTGATGGTTAACTTCGAAGTGGATAATCCTCCGTTGCCATCACTGATGGTTTCGGTAAATACCTCGGTTACGGTTTCCCCTTCGGCCAGCGAATCAAGCCCTGCATTCGGGGTATAGGTATAATCGCCATTGGAACTCCATACCAGGGTTCCATAATTTCCGGCAGGAGATCCCGCCAAATATCCATTGATTTGGGTAACCGTTAATTGGCCTCCTTCCGGGTCTTTGTCGTTGGCCAGCAAATTGCCGCTACCCGTGGTTTGATTGACCGGATTGGACTGAATGGCCACATTGGTATCCTCGGTGATCACCGGAGCATCATTTTCTCCATTGATGGTAATCGATAAGGTTGAATTCGCAGAATATCCCATTGCATCATCAACCTTCAGCGTAAACAGCTCGGTCACTTTTTCGCCCAATTTCAATGAATCCAGTTCGGGATTCCCTGTGTAGGAATAGTCGCCATTACGGTACCATGTGAGTGTGCCATACTTTCCTTTAACGGTTCCGGTTGTATCGCTGTTCACCGAAGCCAGTCTCAGAAGATCGCCATCGGGATCGGAGTCGTTTTTCAACAGGTTTCCGCTGCCGGTTGTTTGGTTGACCGGTTGGGTTTCGATGGTTGAATTGAAGTCGTCAGCCAAAACCGGATAATCGTTTTCTCCCGAAATAACCACGGTAAGGGTTGTTGTTACATTTCCCCCATTGGCATCGCTAACCCTCTCGGTAAACTCCTCGTAGACCTTTTCCCCGAATGCCAAAGAATCCAGTCCGGCATTGGGTGTGTAGGTATATGTACCATCAGGCTTCCATTTCAATTGACCGAAGAGCCCCAACACCGTTCCGGTCGAATCACTGTTGATGCGTGAAATGGTGAGAGCGCCCCCTTCGGGATCGGAATCGTTGCTCAACAATCCGTTGGAAACAAGAGCAGTAAACGCCAATTGTTCCGTAGTATAAGCGGTATCGCGCTGAGCCAGCGGCAGGTTGTTTTCGAGCACATTGAAAATCCAGGCCAGCCGGTTCGAGCACCCCGTATTGTCGATGGCCCGGATACAGAGGTACAGGGTTTCGGCTTTCAGCCATTTTACCTCGACTTCATTCTCCCGCCCGGCACCTAACGACCTCAAGGTTGCATCCGTAGCGTCTGCTGGTTTTGTCAGGTTGGCATCGGTATAAACATTCCAGGTGTAGCTGATAATATTGGGCTGCTTATCGACTTTATAAATCCGGGTTGAATTGATGGTGACAGAAAAAGTAGATTGCCCGGCCATTTCAATAACCGGTAACAATAAAAGTAAAAGGATATACCCTATTCGATATGTGAATCTTTTCCCTGTCAAAATAACCACACTAAATTAATTACCCGAAAAATTCATAATTACAGGCATTGGCCAGATCGAATGCTGCACCGTATTATCGTTCGATTTGCTGTCGAGGCTATTTTCAGCATCCTTCGTTTGATCGTTCGATGTAACCAGATCGAAATCAAAATCGAGGGTAACCCCCATTTGATTCCTGACATAAATCAACACCGTAGCTCCGTCGCTGATGGCATTTACCCGCACAACTCCCGATGAATGGTTGGGAAGCATGCTTAACACCGTAGCCGGATCACCCAGCTCGTCGATAAAACGGATACTGTCGATAGAGAACGGTTGCGACGCCGTCTCGGTCAGCGCGTATTCGAATTGCCATTCAAGGGCCGAATTCTCACGCAAAATCCGGAACGAAAGCTTGGTGTTCCCAATATCGGTCTGGTTGGAACCATTCCAAAGAGGGTTTACCACATCGCCCGGACAAGAAGGATTGGCCAGATCGTCGAATACCGTCGCGTTGAATACTGCTTCGATAGAGACCGGCAACGACATGCGGTTGGTACAATGCGTCACATTGTCCTCGACCTCAAACACCACGTAATAGTTGCCGAGGTTTGTGCCCCACTGGATCTGAACGACATACTGGGCAGTACCTTCCAAAAGGTCTTTCGATGCATTGTATCCGCTGCTGACAAAAGAATAATCATCGTTGTAACCTGCTTTCAC